>NZ_DASRXF010000179.1:0-77082 GCF_035654295.1 Noviherbaspirillum sp.
CGTTCCGCGAGACATTCCGTGTCGGGAACGAAATGGTCGTTTAGAGCCTCTTTCATTGGAAAAAATCCTGCGCCGGCAAGCTTGCAATGTCCTGTATGATGCAGCTAACTTTTCTTGTCTTCGTTCATCATGATAGGCCGCCTCTCCGGAATCCTGCTTGAGAAAAATCCGCCCCAGCTGCTGATCGACTGCAACGGCGTCGGCTATGAAGTCGATGTCCCGATGAGCACCTTCTACAATCTGCCCGGGATGGGCGAGAAGGTGGTCCTGCTGACGCACCTCGCGGTGCGCGAAGATGCGCACCTGCTGTACGGCTTCGGCACCGTGGAAGAGCGCAATGTATTCAAGCAACTGATCAAGATTTCCGGGATCGGCGCGCGCACCGCGCTGTCCATCCTTTCAGGGATGTCGGTGGCCGACCTGGCGCAGGCGATCACGCTGCAGGAGGCCGGCAGGCTCACGCGGATCCCCGGCATCGGCAAGAAGACCGCGGAACGCCTGTTGCTCGAACTGAAGGGCAAGTTGGGCGCCGACCTCGGCGCACCCGCCGGCACCGCACACCACGACGCCACTGCCGACATCCTCAACGCGCTGCTGGCGCTGGGATATTCCGACAAGGAGGCCGCGCTCGCGCTCAAGCAGGTGCCGGCCGGCAGCGGTGTTTCGGACGGCATCAAGCTGGCACTGAAGGCGCTGTCGAAGTAAGGACGCAATGCGATGAGTATTCAAACCGACAATTTCACCGAACAGCGAATCATTGCCGCCACGCCGGCATCGCCGAATGAAGAGGCGATCGAGCGCGCGCTGCGGCCCAAGCAGCTCGACGAATACGTCGGGCAGGAAAAGATCCACGGCCAGCTGGAGATCTTCATCACCGCGGCCCGCAAGCGCAAGGAAGCGCTGGACCATACTCTGCTGTTCGGCCCGCCTGGCCTGGGCAAGACGACGCTGGCGCACATCATCGCGCGCGAGATGGGCGTCAACCTGCGCCAGACCTCCGGGCCGGTGCTGGAACGCGCCGGCGACCTGGCGGCGCTGCTGACCAACCTGGAACCGAACGACGTTCTCTTCATCGACGAGATCCACCGCCTGTCCCCCGTGGTGGAAGAGATCCTGTACCCGGCGCTGGAGGACTACCAGATCGACATCATGATCGGCGAAGGCCCGGCGGCGCGTTCGGTGCGGCTCGACCTGCAGCCGTTCACGCTGGTGGGCGCCACCACGCGCGCCGGCATGCTCACCAATCCGCTGCGCGACCGCTTCGGCATCGTCGCCCGCCTGGAGTTCTACACGCCGCAGGAACTGGCGAAGATCGTCACCCGCAGCGCATCGCTCCTGAATGCGCGCATCGTCGACGAAGGCGCGCTCGAGATCGCCAAGCGCAGCCGCGGCACGCCCCGTATCGCCAACCGCCTGCTGCGGCGCGTGCGCGACTACGCGGAAGTGAAGGGCAACGGTGAGATCACCAAGGCGATGGCGGATGCCGCGCTGAAGATGCTCGACGTCGATCCCGTCGGCTTCGACCTGATGGACCGCAAGCTGCTGGAAGCCGTGCTGTTCAAGTTCAGCGGCGGTCCGGTCGGCCTGGACAACCTGGCCGCGGCCATCGGCGAGGAGCGCGACACCATCGAGGATGTGCTGGAACCCTACCTGATCCAGCAAGGATTCCTGCAGCGAACGCCCCGCGGCCGCATCGCCACGCCGGCCGCCTACACCCACTTCGGCATCACCGGCCCTCGCACCGGTGCGGTCGGTGATTTGTGGGAACAGCAACCCGAGTAAGCTGTCCATCCTGCCGAGCGCCGACCACCGGCCGCCGCCCTTCGAGCTTGCGCCCGCCCCTTGCCATTGCGGCAAGCTCGGCAACCTTTCCCCTGGAAAGTTGTCTTGTTGTCATCCGTAAAACTACGGTATTTGCATTTACTTATTAAGAATCCGGCAAAGATGCTCCTATAATGCTTCTTTCCAGCACGGTCGCACTTTTTTGTTTGACTCCGCGCAATTTCGCGGCCTGCCGCCTGCGTAAAGTACAGGGCGAGCCGCAGAACCGCCGGGGTCTGCGACCTTACCGTTCGAGTCCCCGCCATGCTCATGTCTACGCAAGCCAATCGCTACGCGCACCAGTTGCTTGACGCGCGAGCACAGGTGCAACTGATCCCGCCGCTGTCCTCCAACGGCCCGCTGACCGTGGCCGACGGCTACGACATCGCGCGCAGCATGATCGACATCCGCACGGCCCAGGGCGAAACCATGGTCGGTCGCAAGGTGGGTTTCACCAACCGCAAGATCTGGCCGAAGTATGGCGTCAGCGAGCCAATCCGCACGCCGATCTGGACCCCGATCTTCGATGAGACCGTCCGCTATACCGAAGATAACCGCGGCCTGCAGAGTCTCGAAGGCGCGCTGCAGCCGCGCATCGGGCCGGAACTCGTCTTCAAGCTGAACCAGACACCCGCACCCGACGCGAGCATCGAGCAACTGGCCGAGTGCATCGAATGGATGGCGCACGCCTTCGAAATCGTGATCTGCCCGTTCCCCGACTGGAAGTTCGAGATGGCCGATTCGATCGCAGCCTTCGGCCTGCACGGTTCGCTCATCGTCGGCGAGCCGAAGATGCTGTCCGCCGCCAGCCGGCGCAGCCTTGCCGAGGTGCTGCCGCATGCCAGCCTCTCGCTGTCCTGCGGCGATGAACTGCGTTCCGCGGGATTCGGCAGCGATGTGCTCGGCAGTCCGATCCATGCGCTGTGGCACCTGCACCAGCTGCTCAAGGTCCAGCCGCAGTTCCCGCAGCTCGCCGCGGGAGAGATTGTCACCACCGGCACCTGGACGGACGTGTGCCCGATCAAGCCGGGCGAGACATGGACTTCGGCGTTCTCCGGCATTTCGCTGCCGGGACTGACGATTTCGTTCGTGTAGAAAAAAAGGCGCCTCCGGCGCTCATGACGGTCACTTAACGCAGCAAATAAGGGACGTCATTCCTGCGAAAGCAGGAATCCAGTGTCGTTCATCGACGCCTGCAAGACGCTGGATCCCGACTTTCGTCGGGATGACGGTGGTGGAATCGACCGTAAGTGAACAGCATGAGGCGCCCCCGGCGCCTTTTTCATTGAAGGGGCATCCCCTTACTCCTGGCGCACCCACGTCTGGGTCCGGCCCAGCATCGGCACGCCGATGTAGCCGCGCACATCCAGCTTCTTGCCGCCGTCCACCACGGTCATCTTGCTCTTGTAGACCTTGCCGTTGTTCGGGTCGAGGATCTGGCCGCCGTTGTACTCGCTGCCATCCTTCTTCATGCCGGTGATGATGGTCATGCCGATCACCGGCTGGTCCTTGAGCGCGCCTTCGCACTTCTCGCACTTCGGGTTCGGGTCTTCGCCCGGCTCGCGGAACAGTTTCTCGATCTTGCCGCGCAGCTCGCCATTGCTTTCGGTGATGCGCACCAGCGACTTCGGCTTGCCGGATTCGTCGTCGATGGTTTTCCAGACGCCGATAGGCGTGCCGTCCTGCGCCATGGCGCTAGCGGCGACCAGCGCGCCGGCCGCCAGGGAAAGGGTGACTAATCGTCTCATTTTAATGTCTCCTGGATTGGGTGGTGTGCTCGGACCGGTGCAATCCGGTCCGAACTGTCCAGAAGTTTCGACCGAGTGGTGCTTAGCTTTTTTGCAATTTCTCAAACTGCTCGCGCAGTTTTTCGAGTGTGGCTCCGAAGGTCAAGAGACGCTCTTTCTCCTGCGCCACCACTTGCGCCGGAGCACGGGCGACGAAGCTTTCATTGCCCAGCTTGGCATTGGCCTTGGCGATTTCGCCTTCGAGGCGGGCGATCTCCTTGGAGAGTCGCTCCTTCTCGGCGGCGACGTCGATCTCGACCTTGAGCATCAGCTTGACCGTGCCGACCACGGACACCGGCGCCGGGGACTCCGGCAGGGTATCGACGATCTGTACGTCAGACAGCTTGGCCAGCGCCTGCAGGTAGCGCCCGAAGGACTCGGCCTGCGCCTTGTCGTTCGCTTCGATGAACAGCGGCACGCGCTGCGCCGGCGAAAGCTGCATCTCGCCGCGCAGGTTGCGGCAAGCGTCCGTCATCGCTTTGAGCTGCGCCATCCATGCCTCGGCCTGCTCGTCGATCTTCTTCATCTCCGGCTGCGGGTAGGCCTGGAGCATGATGGAGTCGCCGGCGGGGTTCAGCTGGCGGCCGGTCATCGGCGCGATCTTTTGCCACAGTTGCTCGGTGATGAACGGGATCACCGGATGCGCCAGGCGCAGCACGGTTTCCAGCACGCGCAGCAGGGTGCGGCGGGTGGCGCGCTGTTGCGCCTCGGTGCCGTTCTGGATCTGGACCTTGGCCACTTCGAGGTACCAGTCGCAGTATTCATCCCACACGAACTTGTAGATCGCCGAGGCGATATTGTCGAAGCGGTAATCGGCGAAGCCCTTCTCGACTTCCGCCTCGGTACGCTGCAGCAGCGACACGATCCAGCGGTCGGCCGGCGAGAAATCGCGCATGTCCGGGCCGCAGGTGGCGGGATCGAAGCCGCAGTCCTTGCCTTCGGTGTTCATCAGCACGAAGCGCGTCGCGTTCCACAGCTTGTTGCAGAAATTGCGATAGCCTTCGCAGCGGTTCAGGTCGAAGTTGATGTTGCGGCCGAGCGAGGCATAGCTCGCCATCGTGAAGCGCAGCGCATCGGTGCCGAAGGCGGGAATGCCATCCGGGAATTCCTTGCGGGTAGCCTTGGCAATGCTTTCCGCCTGCTTCGGGTTCATCAGGCCGGTGGTGCGCTTGGCGACCAGCGATTCGACGTCGATGCCGTCGATCAGGTCGATCGGGTCGAGCGTGTTGCCCTTGGACTTGGACATCTTCTGCCCGCTGGCGTCGCGCACGAGGCCATGCACGTACACCGTCTCGAACGGCACCTTGCCGGTGAAGTGCGTGGTCATCATCACCATGCGCGCCACCCAGAAGAAGATGATGTCGAAGCCGGTGACCAGCACCGACGACGGCAGGAACATCTTGTAGTCCGGCGTTTCTTCCGGCCAGCCGAGCGAGGAGAAGGGCACCAGCGCAGACGAGAACCAGGTGTCGAGCACGTCGGATTCACGCGTGATCGCCTTGCCGCCGGCCTTGGCCTTCGCTTCTTCCTCATTGCGGGCGACGTAGATGTTGCCTTCCTCGTCATACCACGCCGGGATCTGGTGGCCCCACCACAGCTGGCGGGAAATGCACCAGTCCTGGATATTGTTGAGCCACTGGTTGTAGGTGGTGGTCCAGTTCTCCGGGATGAACTTGATCGAGCCGTCGGCTACCTTTTCCAGCGCGACTTCGGCGATCGACTTGCCGGGGAAGTGCGTGCCTTCCGGCGCGGGCTTGCTCATGGCGACGAACCACTGGTCGGTCAGCATCGGCTCGATGACGACACCGGTGCGGTCGCCGCGCGGCACCATCAGCTTGTGCGGCTTGACGGATTCCAGCAGGCCCTGGGCGTCGAGGTCGGCCACGATCTGCTTGCGCGCGTCGTAGCGGTCCATGCCCTGGTATTTTTCAGGCGCGTTTTCATTGATCTTCGCGTCCAGCGTCATGATGCTGATCTGCGGAAGATTGTGGCGCTGGCCCACGGCGTAGTCGTTGAAATCGTGCGCCGGCGTGATCTTCACGCAGCCGGTGCCGAATTCCTTGTCCACGTAGTCATCGGCGATGATCGGGATTTCACGATCGGTCAGCGGCAGTTTCAGCATCTTGCCGAGCAGCGGGGTGTAGCGCTCGTCCGTCGGATCGATGGCCACGGCGACGTCGCCCAGCATGGTTTCCGGGCGGGTGGTGGCGACGGTGATGTGGCCGCTGCCATCCACCAGCGGATAGCGGATATGCCACATGTGGCCGTCTTCTTCCTCGGAGACCACTTCGAGGTCGGACACGGCGGTGTGCAGTTTCGGATCCCAGTTCACCAGGCGCTTGCCGCGGTAGATCAGGCCCTGTTCATACAGGCGGACGAACACTTCGACCACGGCCTTGGACATCTTCTCGTCCATGGTGAAGTATTCGCGCGTCCAGTCGGTGGACGCGCCCATGCGGCGCATCTGCCCGGTGATGGTCGAGCCGGAATGTTCCTTCCATTCCCAGACCTTTTCGAGGAACTTCTCGCGGCCGAGGTCGTGGCGGGAGACTTTCTGCGCGTCGAGCTGGCGTTCGACCACGATCTGGGTCGCGATACCCGCGTGGTCGGTACCCGGGATCCAGGCGGTGTTATGGCCGCGCATGCGGTAGTAGCGCGTCAGGCCGTCCATCACGGTCTGGTTGAAGGCATGGCCCATGTGCAGCGTGCCGGTCACATTGGGCGGCGGCAACTGGATGCTGAAGGCCGGCTTCGACGGATCGGTGGTGGCGGTGTAGTAACCGCGCTGTTCCCATTCGGTACGCCAGTGTTTCTCAATGTCGGCGGGCTCGAAAGACTTGGCTAATTCCATGATTCCAATATGTTTTTACGAAACTATGCATTATACGGGAGCGAAGGGGGAGAGAAGAGCTGACATCGGCTGCGATCAGCGTATAATTCGCGCATTGCCGATTTAGTAGCAGCCCTCTAAAGGCTGCGCGGTACGACGCTAGGGGTCCTGGCTGCAGTCCGGCCGGGTGAGAAACACCCTCGAACCTGATCTGGGTAATGCCAGCGAAGGGAAGCATCCGGAAAGCCAGCAGTCCCTCCTTTTTCCGCCGCTCCTTCGCAACCACCCGTTTTTGCAAAGGAGCACCATGAACGCCAATCCGCAATTCCTCGCCGCCACCGCCAAGGTGGACGAAGCCGCGATCCAGCCGCTGCCGAATTCCCGCAAGATTTACGTCGAAGGCTCGCGCCCGGATATCCGCGTTCCGATGCGTGAAATCAGCCAGGCCGACACGCCGGCATCCTTCGGCGCGGAAAAGAACCCGCCGATCTATGTGTACGACACCTCCGGCCCGTACACCGACCCCAGCGTCAAGATCGACATCCGTTCCGGCCTCGCCCCGCTGCGCGCCGGCTGGATCGCCGAGCGCGGCGACACCGAAGAGCTGCCCGGCCCGAGCTCGCAGTACGGCGTCGAGCGCCTGAACGACCCGAAGCTGGCGGAGCTGCGCTTCAACCTGCATCGCAAGCCGCGCCGCGCGATCGCGGGCAAGAACGTCACCCAGATGCACTACGCGCGCCAGGGCATCATCACGCCGGAAATGGAATACATCGCCATCCGCGAAAACCTGCGCCGCAAGGAATACCTGGAAAACCTGAAGGCTTCCGGCCCGATGGGCGCCAAGCTGGCCGACCTGATGGGCCGCCAGCATCCGGGCCAGTCGTTCGGCGCGAGCATTCCGGCCGAGATCACGCCGGAATTCGTGCGTTCCGAAATCGCCTGCGGCCGCGCGATCATTCCCGCCAATATCAACCACCCGGAATCCGAGCCGATGATCATCGGCCGCAACTTCCTGGTGAAGATCAATGCCAACATCGGCAACTCCGCGGTGACCTCATCGATCGGCGAAGAAGTCGAGAAGATGACCTGGGCGATCCGCTGGGGCGGCGACACTGTGATGGACCTTTCCACCGGCAAGCACATCCACGAAACCCGTGAATGGATCATCCGCAATTCCCCGGTGCCTATCGGTACCGTGCCGATTTACCAGGCACTGGAAAAGGTCCACGGCAAGGCCGAGGAACTGACCTGGGAAATCTTCCGCGACACGCTGATCGAACAGGCCGAGCAGGGCGTCGACTACTTCACCATCCACGCCGGCGTGCGCCTGCAGTACGTGCCGCTGACGGCCAAGCGCATGACAGGCATCGTGTCGCGCGGCGGCTCGATCATGGCGAAGTGGTGCCTGGCGCATCACAAGGAATCCTTCCTGTACGAGCACTTCGAAGAGATCTGCGAAATCATGAAGGCCTACGACGTGTCCTTCTCGCTGGGCGACGGCCTGCGCCCCGGCTCGATCTACGATGCCAATGACGAGGCGCAGCTCGGCGAGCTGCGCACGCTGGGCGAACTGACCCAGATCGCGTGGAAGCACGACGTGCAGGTGATGATCGAAGGCCCCGGCCACGTGCCGATGCACCTGATCAAGGAAAACATGGACCTGCAGCTGAAGGACTGCCACGAAGCCCCGTTCTACACGCTCGGGCCCCTGACCACCGATATCGCCCCCGGCTACGACCACATCACCTCCGGCATCGGCGCCGCGATGATCGGCTGGTACGGCACCGCGATGCTGTGCTATGTGACGCCGAAGGAACACCTCGGCCTGCCGAACAAGGCCGACGTGAAGGAAGGCATCATCACCTACAAGCTGGCCGCGCATGCCGCCGACCTCGCGAAGGGGCATCCCGGTGCGCAGATCCGCGACAACGCCCTGTCCAAGGCGCGTTTCGAGTTCCGCTGGGAAGACCAGTTCAACCTCGGCCTCGATCCCGACAAGGCACGCGAGTTCCACGACGAGACGCTGCCCAAGGATTCGGCCAAGGTCGCCCACTTCTGCTCGATGTGCGGCCCGCACTTCTGCTCGATGAAGATCACGCAGGACGTGCGCGACTTCGCCGCATCCCAAGGCATCTCGGATGACGAGGCGCTGAAGAAGGGCATGGAAGTGAAGGCCGTCGAGTTCGTGAAATCCGGCGCGGAACTGTATCGCAAGCAGTAAGGCCATGGAAATCGAACTGAACGGCGCACCGCATCCGGTTGCCGAGAACCTGAACGTGCAGGACCTGATCGCCTCGCTCGACCTGGCGAACAAGTCCCTGGCGGTAGCGATCAACCGGGAAGTGGTGCCGCGCAGCCAATGGGCCGCGCGCGTGCTGCAACCGAGCGATCGCGTGGATATCGTCAAGGCGATCGGCGGCGGTTGAATAACTAAAGAAATTCCCTCCCCTTCAAGGGGAGGGTTAGGGTGGGGATGGGTTTCAGTTGCGAGGCCAGGCAAACGATTTCACAGGACCGGCAGCAAGGGATTTGCGAAAGTCCCTGACCGACGCGGAACAGAAGCTGTGGCAGCGTTTGCGAGGCAGGCAGCTGGGCGTGAAATTCCGCCGTCAACATCCTTTTGAAAATTTCGTTCTGGATTTCGTCTGTCTCGAGTGGAACCTGGTGATCGAGATCGACGGCTCGCAGCACATCGAAAACACGCGCTACGACGAGAAGCGTTCTGCACGATTGGCAGCAGCCGGCTTCAGAGTTTTCGCTTCTGGAACAATGAAGTGCTGAACGAAACGGATTCGGTTGTACAAGCGATTTGGGATGCGTTAAACCCATCCCCACCCCAACCCTCCCCTTGAAGGGGAGGGAGTGTACGGAGCTCTTATGCACACAACAGAAAATACCCAAGACCCCGGCCTCACCATCGCCGGCAAGACCTACCGCTCCCGCCTCCTGGTCGGCAGCGGCAAGTACAAGGACCTCGAACAAACCCGCGTGGCCACCGAAGCCAGCGGCGCCGAGATCATCACCGTCGCCATCCGCCGCGTGAACATTGGCCAGGACCCGAACGCGCCCAGCCTGCTGGACGTGGTGCCGCCGTCGAAATACACCATCCTCCCCAACACTGCCGGCTGCTACAACGCCAAGGACGCCGTCTACACGCTGCAACTGGCGCGCGAACTGCTCAACGGCCACAAGCTAGTCAAGCTGGAAGTGCTGGGCGACGAGCGCACGCTGTTCCCGAACATGCCGGAAACGCTGAAGGCTGCCGAGACCCTCGTCAACGATGGTTTCGACGTCATGGTCTACTGCAGCGACGATCTGATCCAGGCGAAGATGCTGGAAGAGATCGGCTGCGTCGCCGTCATGCCGCTGGCCTCGCTGATCGGTTCCGGCATGGGCATCCTCAACCCGTGGAACCTGTCGCTGATCATCGAGCAGTCGAAGGTGCCGGTACTGGTGGATGCGGGCGTGGGCACCGCATCCGACGCGGCGATCGCGATGGAGCTGGGCTGCGACGGCGTGCTGATGAACACCGCCATCGCCGGCGCGAAAGACCCGGTCCGCATGGCGCGCGCGATGAAGCTCGCAGTGGAAGCCGGGCGCGAAGCCTTCCTGGCCGGGCGCATCCCGAAGAAGTTCGCGGCTTCGCCGTCCTCGCCGATGGAGGGGCGCGCAACATGATGCGCCCCAGCGTCCTCGTCTTCGCCGGCTCCGATCCGAGCGGCGGCGCAGGATTGCAGGCGGACATTCCGGCGATTGCCGCCCTCGGCGCGCATCCGCTGACGTCCGTCACCGCGCTCACGGTGCAGGATAACGACCGCGTGTTCATGGTGCATCCGGTGCCGGCGGCGCTCGTGCAGCAGCAGGCGCGGGCGCTGGTCGACAAGATCGATATCGCCGCCGTGAAGATCGGCATCGTCGGCAACCGCGCCAACGCGGAAGCCATCGCCGATATGCTGCGCGAAATGAAGGAACGCCGTCCGGGCCTGCATGTGGTGCTCGATACAGTGCTGGCCAGCGGCCATGGCGACAAGCTGTCCGAGGACAATCCCGCATTCGCCGTCATGACGCTGCTGCCGTTCGCGACGCTGGTCACGCCCAACCTGCCGGAAGCGGCGGCGCTGTGCGGCGGCAACCAGAGCATCGATGCGCAGGTCGCGCACTTGTTGCAGTACTGCCCGAACGTCCTGATCAAGGGCGGGCACGGCACCGGGCCGGACATCGTGAACCGCCTGTTCACCCGCGAAAACAAGTGCACCTGGACCTGGCCGCGTTTGCCGGGCGGCTTCCACGGCACCGGCTGCACCCTGGCATCCGCCATCGCCGCCTTGCTTGCCTGCGGCAAGACCATGGTCGAAGCCGTCGAAGAGGCGCAAGCCTACTGTCATCAATCCCTGCAAACCGCCTATGCGATTGCAGAGGGTCAGCGCATTCCGAACCGCTGCACCACCTCAGAGGAACTCCCATGAAAGGCCTGTATCTCGTCACTCCCGACTGGGACGATACGCAGAAGATGCTCGATGTCACCGAAGCCGGATTGCGCGGCGGCGCAGCCATCGTGCAATACCGGCACAAGACGGCATCGCCGGAACTGCGCCGGGAGCAGGCAGCGCTGCTGCAGGCCTTGTGCCGGCAATACGGGATTCCCTTCATCGTCAATGATTTCGTGGAACTTGCGATTGAACTCGACGCCGACGGCATCCATGTCGGCGGCACCGATGCCGCGGTGGCGCAGGTGCGTGCTTCGGTCGGCCCGTCGAAGATCGTCGGCGCGTCCTGCTACGGAAGCATGCAGCTCGCACGCGATGCGTACCAGGCAGGCGCGAGCTATGTCGCATTCGGCGGCTTCTATCCGTCGCGCGTGAAGAAGTACGAAGTCACGACGCCGCCGGAAATCGTGGCCCAGGCGAAGAAGGAAATCCCTGTGCCGAACGTCGTGATCGGCGGCATGACGCAGGAAAACGCGGTGCCCCTGGTCAAGCAGGGCGCGGACATGGTCGCCGCGATCAGCAGCGTGTACATGGTCGACGACCCGCAAGCCGCCGCACGCGAATTCGCCCGCCTGTTTGCTTCCTAACGGTTGGCGGCATGGGCCGCCAGCACATCGATGAATGCACGCACGCGCGGCGGCATCAGACGGTGTCCCGGCCATATCACGCTGATCGGCAAGGGCGCCGGGCGGTAGCCCGACAGCACTTCCACCAAGGCGCCCCGCGCCAGCGCTGCGGCGGCCATGTAATCCGGCACCTGGGTCAATCCCATGCCATGGCAAGCCGCCTCCACCATGCCCTCGCCGTCGTCCAGCAGCATGCGGCGTGCGGGGTGCAGGTCCACCGTTTCTCCATCCACCTGGAATTGCACCGGCCGCTCGCGCCCGGAGGTCGGGTTGCGGAACAGGATGAATCCGTGCCCGTCGAGCCGCGACGGATGCCGCGGCTTGCCCTGCCGCGCAAGGTAATCGGGGCTGGCGCAGACCACGAGGTGTTGCAACCCGATCTGGCGGCTGGCGAGGCGCGAGTCGGTCAGCGGCATGATGCGGATTGCGGCATCCATGCCATCCTTGACCAGGTCGCAGAGCTGGTCGGACAGGCGCACGTCGGCAGTCAGACCGGGGTGCTTGTGCAGCAGCGCGGCCAGCGCCGGCAGCACGACGTGCTTGCCGAAGGTGATCGGCACGTTGATGCGCAATTCGCCGCGCGGTTCACCGCCGGCGCCGGCGGCCAGCAGTTCCAGCTCGTCGATATCGGCCAGGATTTTTTCGCAGCGCGCATACAGGGCATCGCCGTCCGAGGTGAGGGTGACTTGGCGCGTGGTGCGATGAAACAGCTTCACCCCGAGCTGCTCTTCAAGGCGCAGGATGCGCTTGGCGACCGTCGACGGCGTGACGCCGAGTTCGCGCCCGGCCCGGGCGAAGCTGCCATGCCGGGCGGCGCAGGCAAATGCGAGGAACTGGCTGAATCCGCTCATGATCGATTGAGGAAGAAATTTCCTTAATATTACGACATTGGCGGCTATTCAAGACATGGTCCGCCGGGGGCATACTCTCCTCCAATCCGCCGCGTGGCGGTGTCCAACAAGGAGGATGCGATGTATGTGATGCAGAATCAGGCGCCGGGCGAGACCGGATTTCCCGGTATCGAGCACGCTACGCTGGCCGGCAGCGCGAACGGGCTTCGTCATTTGTCCATCTGGCAGCAATCAGTCGCCCCGGGCGCGGCCACGCCGCCGCACCGCCACGCCTGCGAGGAAGTGGTGCTGTGCACGGCAGGCGAGGGCGAGTTGCACATTGACGGAAGGATAGAGCGCTTCGGCGCAGACACCACCGTCGTCATTCCGGCCAATGTCGACCATCAGATCCTGAGCGTCGGCGAGCGTCCCCTGGCCTTCGTCGCGGTGCTCGGCATGACGCCGGTGCAAGTGCAGTTTCCCGACGGCGCGCCGATCGCGCTGCCGTGGCCGACCTAGCCTTGCCATGCCATCAATTTTCATGGAAGAAAGAGCGCATCCGCAGGGGCAATCTCGCCGCAGCCGTCATGCTTGCCCGGCTATAATCTGCGGATGCAAAATCTCCTCCACAACCTCAATGCGGAACAGCTTGCCGCCGTTACGCTTCCCAACCAATCCGCACTGATTCTTGCCGGCGCCGGCTCCGGGAAAACCCGCGTGCTGACTACGCGCATCGCCTGGTTGATCCAGACCGGACAGGTATCGCCGGCGGGCGTGCTGGCGGTGACCTTCACCAACAAGGCGGCCAAGGAGATGATGTCGCGCTTGTCGGCAATGTTGCCGATCAATACGCGCGGCATGTGGATCGGCACCTTCCACGGCCTGTGCAACCGCCTGCTGCGCGCGCACTATCGCGACGCCGGCCTGCCGCAGACCTTCCAGATCCTCGATTCTGCCGACCAGCTCTCGGCCGTCAAGCGCTTGCTGAAATCGCTGAATGTCGACGATGAAAAATACCCGCCGCGCAACCTGATGTACTTCATCAACAATGCGAAGGAACAGGGCTTGCGCGCCAGGGATGTGGAGGCCAATGACGATTACAACCGCCGCTTCGTCGAGCTGTACGACGCCTACGACCAGCAGTGCCAGCGCGAGGGCGTGGTCGACTTCGCCGAGCTGCTGCTGCGCACCTATGAACTGATGTCGCGCAACCAGCCGCTGCGCGAACACTATCAGGCGCGCTTCAAGCACATCCTGGTGGACGAGTTCCAGGACACCAACAACCTGCAATACGCGTGGCTGAAGCTGATGGCCGGCGAGCACAACGCCGTCTTCGCGGTGGGCGACGACGACCAGAGCATTTACGCCTTCCGCGGCGCCAACGTCGGCAACATGGCCGCCTTCGAGCGCGAGTTCCGCGTGCAGAACCTGATCAAGCTGGAACAGAACTACCGCTCGCACGGCCACATCCTCGACGCCGCGAACATCCTGATCGCCAACAACAGCCGGCGCCTCGGCAAGAACCTGCGTACCGATGCCGGACACGGCGAACAGGTGCGCGTGTACGAAGCCAGCAGCGACATCCAGGAAGCGCAATGGGTGATCGAAGAGGCAAAGAGCCTGATCAACGAAGGCGCCTCGCGCAGCGAGATCGCCATCCTGTATCGCTCCAATGCACAGTCGCGCGTGATTGAGCACGCCTTGTTCACGGCCGGGATTCCCTATCGCGTCTATGGCGGCCAGCGCTTCTTCGAACGCGCGGAAATCAAGCACGCGATCGCCTACCTGCAGCTAATGGACAACCCGCACAATGATTCCGCCTTCCTGCGGGTGGTGAACTTTCCCGCGCGCGGCATCGGCGCGCGCTCGATCGAACAGCTGCAGGATGCAGCGCGCCAGTACGGCATCTCGCTCTACGCGGCGGTGCCCTATGTGACCGGCAAGGCAGGCACTTCGCTCGGCGGCTTCGTGAAGCTGGTCGAAGGCATGCGCTTCGAGACGCAGAACCTGCCCCTGCAGGAAATGGTGCAGGTGATGCTCGACATGAGCACACTGGTGGCCCACTACCGGACGGAAAAGGAAGGCGCCGACCGCATCGAGAACCTGGAGCAGCTGGTCAGCGCGGCAATGCTGTTCGTGTCGGAGGAAGGCTTCGGCATCGACCAGCCGGCCCTGCTCGGACCGAAGACCCAGGCGTCCGCCGGCGTGCCGCTGCCCAACGGCAATGAAGTGCTGGATGCGGATGCGCCCCTGCCCACCGTCATGTCCCCGCTGTCGGCCTTCCTTTCGCATGCCTCGCTCGAAGCCGGCGACAACCAGGCGCAGGCGGGACAGGATGCGCTGCAGCTGATGACCGTGCATTCGGCCAAGGGCCTGGAATTCGACGCCGTATTCATCACCGGTTTGGAAGAGGGGTTGTTCCCGCACGAGAACAGTGCGCAGGAAGAGGGCGGCCTGGAAGAAGAACGCCGGCTGATGTACGTGGCCATTACGCGCGCCAAGAAGCGCCTCTACATGAGCTTCTCGCAGACGCGCATGCTGCACGGCCAGACGCGCTACAACATGAAATCCCGCTTCCTCGACGAATTGCCGGAAGAGACGCTCAAGTGGCTGTCGCCCAAGGTGCAGCCGCACTGGTTCGGCAGCAACCGCAAGTCGGCCTGGGACGAGGCGCCGGAGACGGGCGCCAACGTCATCGCGCAATCGTTCGCGCGCAAGGATGCCGGCTGGCGCGTCGGCGAAACGGTGGCGCACCTGAAGTTCGGGGAGGGCGTAATTGTCAACCTCGAAGGCAGCGGCACCACTATGCGCGCGCACATCAACTTCGGCCGCCACGGCATGAAGCTGCTTGACCTGAAGATTGCCAAGCTCGAGCGCGTGAACTGAGTTAGCGGGTTACTGGGCGAGGTCGAAGAATTTCATCGGATCCACGCGCCACTTCTCCGGCGGCTCGTGGCTCATGATCTTGTCGCCGCCGCCCATGCCGAGCGGTTTTGACAGGTCGATATCCACCGGCTTGATATAGGTGTTGGACCGGGTGCTGAAGAAGGCGCGCACTTTCGGCGCCAGCAGGTTGGTCTCGTGCGGTTCGATCACCACCCCGAGCCGACCGGATTCCAGCCGCACCAGCGTGCCGACCGGGTAAATGCCGACGCAGCGCATGAAGGCCTGCACATGCTGCGGATTGAAGTGGAACTTGCTCCACTCATAGATCTTGCGCAGCGCTTCCGCCGCCGACATTCCCTTGTGGTAGCAGCGGTCCGCCGTGATGGCGTCGTACACATCGACGATCGCCGCCATCTGGGCCAGGGTGCTGATGCTGTCGCCGGGCAGTTTGTCCGGATAGCCGCTGCCGTCCATGCGCTCATGGTGATGCAGCGTGATGTCCAGCGGCACCGCGCCGATGCCGGGCATTTTCGCAAGGATGTCGTAGCCGTCCTTCGGATGCTTGCGGATGACGTCGAATTCCGCGTCGGTGAGCCGGCCGGGCTTGTTCAGTATCTCGTCCGGGACCAGCGCCTTTCCCGTATCGTGCAGCAGGCCGCCCAGTCCTGCCTGTTGCGTCAGCCCGGCATCCATGCCCGCCGAGCGGCAGAAAGCGACGAGCAGCGTGCACACGCTGACCGAATGCAGGAAGGTGTAGTCGTCCTTGTTCTTGATGCGCAGCAGGCCCGTGAGCGCGCCCGGGTTGCGGAGGATGGATTCGGTGATGCTCTGCACGACCGGTTCGACCTGGTCGAGTTCGATCGCCTTGCCGAGGCGGGCGTCGTGCATGACGGTGCGCACAAGCTGGTGCGCCTGGTTCTTGATCTGCCTGGCGCGGTCGATTTCCTCGGCGAGCGACACGCGCGCGACCGC
This sequence comes from Noviherbaspirillum sp., assembly GCF_035654295.1. Lineage (GTDB taxonomy): Bacteria > Pseudomonadota > Gammaproteobacteria > Burkholderiales > Burkholderiaceae_D > Noviherbaspirillum. Next base: position 16,240 of record NZ_DASRXF010000179.1, read on the forward strand.
CGCGGGCTGGCGCGCGGCGATGGCCACCAGCTCCTTCTCCAGCGCGTCCTGCGCCTGCTCCGCGGTCGGCGCGTCGGCGACATCCAGCCCCTTGCCGGTATCAATGTACAGCTCGTGGATGCCGGCCTCGATCACTTTCCGGATCTCATCGTCGGACGTGATCATCAGCCGGTTGCGCATGAAGGGATGATCCATCCAGTGGCAGCTGAAGTCGTGCACGAACATGCCGACCTGCAGCTGGCGAACACTGATTTTCTTGATCATCCCGGCCTCCCCTGGGCGCCGGCCGCAGCGGCCGGAAGCGTCAGGAGAGTATAGGAGGTTTGTTGCCGGCGTGCAAAAACGCTTATTGTGGCAGGGACAGGGCGGGCCGGGATTCCGGGCGCCCGAAGATGTGGGTATAGGTGGGGTAAAACGAGCAGTACATGACGACGGTCAGCACCAGCGATACCGTCAGCAGCACCACCATCACCGCGAAGGCCTGGCCGACGATGAGGGCGACCAGGCTGCTCAGGACCGCCGGCAGGATGATGCCGATCAGTACCCAGGAAAGGCCATAGACAAGGAAGGCCATCCCCGAGCGCTTGACGGCGAAAAAGCTGTAGAAGATTGCCTTGCCGATGCTCATGTCCTGCCAGGCGATCAGGGGCGCCGCGTACCAGAACGCCATCAGGGCCGGTGTGTAGACGGCCGCCGACACCATCATCGCCAGCGAGAGGTCGGAGCCGCGGATGGTCTCGGTATCGAGGCGCTTCTGGCCCGACATGATTTCCCAGAACACGCCGCCGTCGACGATGGCCGAGGCCGCTACCGCGATCACCGCGGCAAGCAGGTACAGCACGCCCAGCTTCAGCAGCCGCTTGAATGCGGGAGAGCGGAATCCGGCCAGCAAGAGGTTGGGATACACCTTCTTGCCTTGCTCGATCTGCAGGCAGGCCTGCATGAAGGTCATCGAGAACACGGGAATGAGCACCAGCGGCAGTACCTGCCCGAGCAGGGGCAGGAAGCCGATGGCCATGATCAGGAACATGTAGGCCAGGAACAGCGTGGAGATTTCGGCCGGCTGCTTGCGGAACAGCGCGAACCCTTCCTTGACCCAGATCCAGCCGGCAATTGCGGGCATTTTTTCCATTGTCAGAATAATTCGGGAACCGGACTGTTGATGCGCTGGCGCAGGATCCGTTCAAAATGCGTCGGGTCGTGCGGCGTCAGCATCTCCGCTTCGCGCGGCAGGTAGAAGTCGTACAGGCGCGACAGCCAGAAGCGCAGCGCGCCCGCCTGCAGCATCGGGCGCCACGCGGCTTTCTCGGCAGGCGTGAAATGCCGCACGGCGTGGTAGGCGTCCAGCAAGGCGCGCACGCGCGCTTCGATCAGCGCGCCTGTCTGCAGGTCGATGCACCAGTCGTTGACCGTGACGGCGATGTCAAAGATCCATGTATCGCAGCCGGCAAAGTAGAAATCGAAGAAGCCGGTCAGGCGTTCGCCGTCGAACATGACGTTGTTGCGGAACAGGTCGGCATGCACCGGACCGCGCGGCAACTGATGGTAGATGGCCGAGGCGGCGAAGGCTTCCTGCGTGTGGATTTCGGCGCGCAACAGGTGCTGCGCGTCTTCCGGCAGGTAGGGCAGCACCACCGGCGTGGTTTCCCGCCACCAGTCCAGCCCGCGCAGGTTCGGCTGCTGCATCGGGAAGTCCTGGCCGGCCAGATGCATCCTGGCGAGCATGGTGCCGACCGCGGCGCAGTGCGCCGGCTGCGGGTCGAGCTGCGAGCTGCCTTCCAGCTTGGTCACGATGGCCGCGGGCTTGCCGTGCAGCGCGTGCAGGATGTCGCCGCGGCGGTTGGCGATCGGAGCCGGCACCAGCACGCCGCGGTCGGCGAGATGGCGCATCAGCTCCAGGTAGAACGGGAGTTGATCGAACGTCAGCTTCTCGAAGATCGTCAGGACATACTCGCCCGTTTCCGTCGTCAGGAAGAAATTGCTGTTTTCGATGCCGGACGAAATTCCCTTCACCGCGAGCGGTTTGCCGAGGGAGAACTGCGTGAGCCATTCGTTGAGGTCATCCAGGCTGACCGGGGTGAATACTGCCATGAGTCAATCGAGAAAAGGTCGGGGTCGGATATCGGATCGCATGCGGTGGGCAGCGGCTTATTTCTTCGCGGGCGGTGCAGGCGGCGGAACGTTCGCGGCTTCTTCTTGCTGTTCCTTCTCCTGACGGCTGAGGTCGAACTCCTTCACCAGCCATTGCGCAGGACGAATTGTATTACTCTGCAGGTCGCCGGGCTGCGCACTGCCGGCCTGGTCGTTCGGTTTTACAACATAGGTGCCGCCGCCACTTGTCACTTTCACCTCGGTCACCTTGCCGCCGGGGGCGCGCTTTTCCTCGATCCGGCTTTTCTGGTCCGGCTTGCGGATGGTGACGGCCGGTGCTTCGCCTTCTTCCAGTTTTTCGAGCTGGGGAGGTTGCTGGGCCGACGCCGCCTGTGTGATTGCCTGGAAGGCAATGGTAGCAATGGTAGCAATGGCGAAACGCCATGCCTGGGTTGTGCGCATGATAGATCGGGGTGTTGTTGAAATGCCTTGGCTCGGGTAATCGAGCCTTGGGGCAATATTCTAGCAAACCACCCCCGAGGCTCCTGTCACAGATACGCGCCGGGTTCCTTGCTGTCGTCGGACAGCAGTTCGTGATGTGCTTCGTAGAAGGAGAAGATCGCGTCCACCACATTGGCCGGTTCGTCGATCAGCTGGACCAGGTCGAGGTCCTGCGGAGCGATCATGCCGTTGCCGGCGAGGCTGGACTTGAACCAGTCCAGCAGGCCGCGCCAGAAGGTGGTACCGACCAGGATCACCGGGATGCGGCGCGACTTGCCCGTCTGGATCAGCGTCAGCACTTCGGTGAACTCGTCCAGCGTGCCGAAGCCGCCGGGCATGACCACATACGCATCGGCATACTTCACGAAGGCCACCTTGCGCGCGAAGAAATGGCGGAAGCTGATCGAAATGTCCTGCCAGGCATTGCTGGCCTGCTCGTGCGGCAGCTCGATGTTCAGGCCGACCGAGGATGACGCGCCTTCGAAGGCACCCTTGTTCGCGGCTTCCATGATGCCGGGACCGCCGCCCGAGATGACGGCAAGCCCGGCATCGGACAGCCGGCGCGCGATGTCGATCGTCTTCTGGTAGTACGGGTCGTCCGGCTTGATGCGGGCGGAGCCGAAGATCGACACCGCCGGACGCACTTCGGCGAGGCGTTCGGTCGACTCGATAAACTCTGCCATAATCGTGAGCATATGCCACGACTCGCGCGCCTTCTTCGCCGTTGCGCGATTGATGTCCGCGATCTGCCGCAGCCGCGGCACGTTTTTTCCCTTTGACACCATATGAACAAAACCCTGTTGTTAGTTGACGGCTCCAGCTATCTGTACCGTGCATTTCATGCAATGCCGGACCTGCGCAATGCGGAAGGGGCGCCCACCGGAGCGATCTACGGCATGATCAACATGCTGCGCAAGCTGCGCAACGACTACGCTGCAGCATACATCGCATGCGTGTTCGACGCAAAAGGAAAAACCTTCCGCGACGACCTCTATCCCGAGTACAAGGCACACCGTCCGCCGATGCCCGAAGACCTCGCGCGGCAGATCGAACCGATCCACGAAGCCGTGCGCGCGCTCGGCTGGCCGATCCTGATGGTGGAGGGCATCGAAGCCGACGATGTGATCGGCACGCTCGCGAAGCAGGCAGTCGAGCATGGCATGGAGGCGGTGATCTCGACCGGCGACAAGGACATGGCGCAGCTGGTGAACGAGCACGTCACCCTGATCAACACCATGACCAACGAAAAGCTCGACATCGCCGGCGTGAATGCCAAGTTCGGCGTGCCCCCCGAGCGCATCGTCGACTACCTGACGCTGATCGGCGACACCGTGGACAACGTGCCCGGCGTGGACAAGGTCGGTCCGAAGACGGCAGTGAAATGGCTTACCCAGTACGGCACGCTGGACAACATCGTCGCGCAGGCCGCAAGCATCGGCGGCGCGGTGGGCGAAAACCTGCGCCGCGCGCTCGACTGGCTGCCCCAGGCCCGCACCCTGCTGACCATCAAGGAAGATTGCGACCTCGCCAAGCACATGGTGTCGATTCCCGAATCGCTGGTCGCCAGGCCGATGGACAAGGAGGCGATGATCGACTTCTTCAAGCGCTACGGCTTCAAGACTTGGCTGCGCGAACTGGCGGGCGACGATGCTGTCGGCACGCGTCCGGCTGCCGCGCAGAGCGAGCCTCAGGGCAGCCTGTTCGAAGCGCCGCCGGCGCCCGAAACGAAGGAATACGAGACCGTGCTGACCGAAGCGCAGCTCGACCGCTGGATCGAGACCATCAACAGCGCCGCGCTGACCTCGCTCGACACCGAAACCACATCGCTCGATCCGATGCGCGCACAGCTCGTGGGCATCTCGTTGTCCTGCACGCCCGGGATCGCCGCCTACATCCCGGTCGCCCACCGCTACCAGGACGCGCCCGCGCAGCTCTCCTGCGACTATGTGCTGGAAAAGCTCCGGCCCTGGCTGGAAGATGCGGGCAAGCGCAAGGTCGGCCAGAACCTCAAGTACGACAGCCACGTCTTCGCCAACCATGGTGTCGCCCTGCGCGGCATCGAGCACGACACGCTGCTGCAGTCCTACGTGTTCGAATCGCACAAGAGCCATGACATGGACAGCATGGCGCTGCGCCACCTGAACCGCAAGACGATCACCTACGAGGAAGTGTGCGGCAAGGGCGCATCGCAGATCGGCTTCGACGAAGTGCCGATCGAACGCGCCACCGACTATGCGGCCGAGGATGCGGACATCACGCTGCAGCTGCACCAGGCGATGTGGCCGCGCGTGAACCAGGATGAAGGCTTGAAGTTCGTCTATGAAAAGATCGAGGTTCCCACCTCGGTCGTGCTGCAGAAGATCGAGCGCAACGGCGTGCTGATCGACACCGCGCTGTTGGCCACGCAGTCGCATGAGCTGGGCACGCGCATGCTGGAGATGGAGAAGCAGGCCTACGAGCTGGCAGGCCAGCCCTTCAACCTCAATTCGCCCAAGCAGATCTGCGAAATCTTCTTCGACAAGCTGCAATTGCCCGTCGTGAAGAAGACGCCTTCCGGCACGCCGTCTACCGACGAGGAAGTGCTGCAGAAGCTGGCGGAGAACTACCCGCTGCCGAAGATCCTGCTTGACTACCGCGGCCTGTCCAAACTGAAGTCCACTTATACCGACAAGCTGCCGAAGATGGTCAATCCCGCCACCGGCCGCGTGCACACCAATTATGCGCAGGCCGTCGCCGTCACCGGGCGGCTGGCATCGAACGATCCGAACCTGCAGAACATTCCGGTGCGCACCGCCGAGGGCCGCCGCATCCGCGAAGCCTTCATCGCGCCGCCGGGCAGCCTGATCGTATCGGCCGATTACTCGCAGATCGAGCTGCGGATCATGGCGCACATCTCGGGCGACGAGAACCTGCTGCGCGCCTTCGCCGAGGGCGAGGACATCCACCGCGCGACCGCCGCCGAGATCTTCGGCGTTGCACCCGGCGAGGTGAGCAGCGAACAGCGCCGCTACGCGAAAGTGATCAACTTCGGTCTGATCTACGGCATGAGCGCCTTCGGCCTTGCGGGCAACCTTGGCATCGAGCGCTCCGCCGCGCAGATGTATATCGACAAATACTTCCAGCGTTATCCGTCGGTGGCGCAGTACATGGCGGACACGCGCACCCAGGCCAAGGCCCACGGCTATGTGCAGACGGTGTTCGGCCGCCGGCTGTGGCTGGCCGAGATCAACTCGCCCAACGGGCCGCGCCGCCAGGCCGCCGAGCGCGCGGCCATCAACGCGCCGATGCAGGGAACGGCGGCCGATCTCATCAAGCTGTCGATGATCGCCGTGCAGGACTGGCTGGAAGCCGAGCGGCTGGAATCGAAGATGATCATGCAGGTGCACGACGAACTGGTGCTCGAAGTGCGCGAAGCCGAATTGTCGTATATTCAACAGAAGCTTCCGGAGCTGATGAGCAGCGTCGGCAAGCTCAAGGTGCCGCTGATTGCCGAGGTTGGCGTCGGGCGGAACTGGGAGGAGGCGCACTGAACACTTGTTGACATGACTCGGAGGATTGCCGTGCAGAACATGAAGGAAGATTTCGACAGTCTCGTAGCAAAAACCCCCCTGTCCGAAGGCGTGGACCGCCGCGGATTCCTGAAGACGGCATTCGGCACCGGTTTCGCCGCCGCCGTCCTGCCGGTCGCGGCGCAGACCATGATCAAGACCGATACGAACGGCTTGAAGGCGGGCGAGGTGAGCATCACCGTCAACGGCCAGAAGGTGCCGGTGTACCGCGCCCAGCCAGAAGGCAAGACCGGCTTGCCGGTGGTGCTGGTCGTCTCCGAAATCTTCGGCGTGCACGAGCATATCGCCGACGTCGCCCGCCGCTTCGCCAAGCTGGGTTACCTCGCGCTCGCGCCGGACCTGTTCGTCCGCCAGGGCGATCCGGCGAAGATGGCCTCGATCCCCGAGATCCAGAAGGAAATCATTGCCAAGGTGCCCGATGCGCAAGTCATGGCCGACCTCGATGCCTGCGTGGCCTGGGCCGGGGACAACGGCGGCAATGTCGACAAGCTGGGCATTACCGGCTTTTGCTGGGGCGGCCGCATTACCTGGCTTTATGCGGCGCATAACCCGAGGGTGAAGGCCGGCGTCGCGTGGTATGGCCGGCTGGTCGGCGACAAGACGGCGCTGACTCCTGCGCATCCGGTCGACATCGCCGGGAAGCTGAATGCGCCGGTGCTCGGCCTCTATGCCGGGAAGGATACCGGCATTCCGCTGGAGACCGTCGACAAGATGAAAGGCGAACTGAAGGGCAATGGCAATAACAAGTCGGAGTTTGTCGTCTATCCGAATGCCGGCCATGCCTTCCATGCCGACTATCGTCCGAGCTACCTCGAAGCGGACGCCAAGGATGCGTGGCAGCGCTGCCTTGCGTGGTTCAAGGCGAACGGGGTTGCCTGAGCGGCGCAATGCCGTTTACTTGAGGCTGCAAATACAGGAATCCAGCGGCGTTTGAGGCGCGAAGTAAGACACTGGATCCCGGCCTGCGCCGGGATGACGGGGAGAGTGGGGAGCGCGACTGAAGTCAGCCACCCGCATTCGAATGTGGCCGCACTGCCTTGACTGCCCGCGTGCGGGTAGAGACGGCACCACCTCCCGCCTCTCTTACCCCGTCATCCCGGCGAAGGCCGGGATCCAGCGGCGTTAAAGGCGCGAAGAAGGATGCTGGATCCCGACTTTCGTCGGAATGACGGTCGAGCGTATTGCATTCAACGCCGGGATTTTTCACCCGCTTTGCCCAATCGCAGTGCAGCCGTTTGCCGAAAAAGCTAGTCTGTGCTTTAATTTGCAACTTTGTTGCATTATTGCCGAGGCTCGAAATCGACACTCCGCTGTTTTCCATCCTGCTCGCCACGACGCTTGCCGGTGTCATCAGTATCACCGCGGCGGCGGCCTTTTCCTTTTCGCTGCTGTCGAAGGTGGTCGAGCGCATGGTTAGCCTGTCGGTCGGCATCCTGCTGTCGACTTCGCTGCTGCACGCGCTGCCGGAAGCCTTCGAGTCCGAGGCGGACGCGCATGCGCTGTTCGCGACCCTGCTGGCCGGCCTGCTCGGCTTTTTCCTGCTGGAGAAGACGGCCATCCTGCGCCATTCGCATCACTACGAAGGCGACGGCCACGGCCACGAGCATGGCCATGATGCCCATGAGGCGGGCAAGGCGGGGTGGATGATCCTGGTCGGCGACGGCCTGCACAATTTCACCGACGGCATTCTGATTGCCGCGGCCTTCCTCGCCGACCCTGGGCTCGGGCTGATCACCGCGCTGGCCATCGTCGCGCACGAGATCCCGCAGGAAATCGGCGACTTCATCGTGCTGCTCAACGCCGGATTCAGCCGCAAGCGCGCCTATGCCTACAACCTGCTGTGCAGCCTGATGGCGGTGATCGGCGGCGTCGTCGGTTATCTCGCGCTTGATGACGCGACGGAGTGGATTCCCTACGTGCTGGTCTTTGCGTCCTCGGGCTTCATCTATATCGCCGTGAGCGACCTGATGCCGCAGATGCAGCGCCGCGCCACCTTACGCGAGACGATTCCCCAGGTAGTGCTGATCGCGGTGGGCGTAGTCGTTGTCCTGTTCCTGACCGGACAGACGCACGGGCATTGAGGATTCAGTCCCCGGTCGCGACGGGCCGGGAGCGGTCCGCGCACCATTCGCTCCACGAGCCGGGATACAGCGCGGCGCCTTTCAGTCCGGCGATCTCCATCGCAAGCAGGTTGTGGCAGGCGGTGACGCCTGAGCCGCATTGCATGATGGTCTTCTCCGGCATCACTGACAGCGCCTCGAATTCCGCGCGCAGCTGTCCGGCCGGCTTGAAGCGGCCGTCTGCCTGCAGGTTGTCCTTGAAGAAGCGGTTCTTCGCACCCGGGATATGGCCGCCCACCGGATCGAGCGTTTCGTTCTCGCCGCGGAAACGGTCGGGCGCGCGCGCATCGACCACGGTGCTCACCGGATTGGCGAGGTTGGCCAGGACGTCTTCGACATTGACCATCGAAACGAGCGGGTAGTGCGGCTCCGCGTTGCCGCGTAACCGGGAGACCGGCGTGGCCGACAACGGCATGCCCAGCGCCTGCCAGGCCTGCAGGCCGCCATCCAGCACCGCCACGGCTTCATGTCCCGCCCAGCGCAGCATCCACCAGAGGCGCGCGGCAAACATGCCGCCGTGCGCGTCGTAGGCCACCACCTGCGTGCCGTGGTTGACGCCCCAGCGGCGCAGCGTCTCCACGAAGGCATTGCGTTCGGGGAGCGGATGCCGGCCGCGGAATTCGCCGCTCGGGCCGGCGCTCTTGTCGGACAGGTCCTGGTCGACATGGGCGAACTGTGCACCGGGGATGTGCCCGCTTTCATAGGCCATCCTCCCGGCGTCGGGTGCGGTCAGGTCGTGGCGGCAATCGAGCACCACCCAGTCGGCGTCCTGGACATGGCGCGCAAGGTCTTCGGCGGAAATCAATGTGGTGTAAGGCATGCTTCTCCCCTCTAGACTTCGGTCGCAATCGGGTCGTTCGCCTCCGCAACCGACTTGCCGGCGGACGGCGCCGCAGCTTTGCGGCTATTGTAATAGGTGGCGGCCAGGCCGCTGGCGAGGATGATGGAAATGCCGATCCAGCCCATCCAGTCCAATACATCGCCCCATATCAGGATACCCCAGATGCTCGAGAAGACGATTCCGGTGTACTGGAGGTTGGCGGTGACCAGCGTCTTGCCGAGCCGGTAGGCGCGCGTCATCGCCATCTGCGCGACGGTCGCGGTGACGCCGATCGACAGCAGCAGCGCGAGGCCTTGCGCGCTGTGCGCGCTCCAGGTGAAATCCTTCCCGCCCGGCGTCAGTCCCCCGAAGATGGCGCCGGCAATGCCGGCCAGCAGGCCGGTGACCGAGAAGTAGAAGACCACGCGATATTCGGGCTCGCCCATCTGGCCCAGTTTCTTCACCTGCAGGTAGGCGAGCGCCGACAGGAAGCCCGAACCCAGTCCGACCAGGCCGGGGAACCACTGCGACGCCTGGAAGGAAGGGCGCAGCAAGATCGTCACGCCGATGAAGCTGAAGGCGATCGCCGCGGCCAGCCCCCACTCGAAACGGTTCTGACCGCGCCACCATCCCACAGTAAAGAGGATGGCGGCAATCCAGATCGGCGACATGTAGTTGAGCGTCATGCCGGTCGCGATCGGCAGTTCCCCGATCGCGAAAAACCACATCCACAGTGCGACCACGCCGACGATGCCGCGCCATGCGTGATGCCAGGGTAGCGAAGTGCGGAAGGTGCCGCCGCGCACCGCAATCAGTCCGGCGAGGAAGACCGTGCCGACGAGGCCGCGATACATCACGATCTCGGCGATGGAGTAGGTCTGCGACGCGATCTTCACGCACACACCCATGATGGAAAAGACAAAGCTTGCAAACAACATCCAGAGCGACTGCATGGGATCGGATCGGCAGGTGGGGCTGCGGTACAGGGAAGCGGGAAAGCTCCCGATGATACGCCCAATTCGGGAAGCGGGCAGGGAGCTGGCGATGCCTTGCATCGCCAGCCTGAGGGAGGTTAAACGGAGAGGCGCGCGCGGTACCACTCGTGGAAGTGCTGCATGCCGTCTTCCATCGGCGACTGGTACGGGCCGACCTCGTTCTCGCCGCGGTCGAGCAGGATGCGGCGGCCGGCATCCATGCGGACACCGATCTCGTCATCCTCGATGCAGGTTTCCATGTAGGCGGCGCGCTCGGCCTCGACGAATTCGCGCTCGAACAGCACGATCTCTTCCGGATAGTAGAACTCCACCACGTTGGTGGTCTTCTGCGTGCCGTTCGGCCACACGGTCGATACCACCAGCACGTGCGGATACCACTCGACCATGATGTTCGGGTAGATCGTGAGCCAGATCGCGCCATAGGGCGGCACGGCGCCGTTGCGGAACTTCATTACCTGTTCCTGCCACTTGCGGTATTTCGGCGAGCCGAACTTGCTCAGGCCGCTGTTGATGCCCACGGTCTGCACACTGTAGTTGGCGCCGAACTCCCAGCGCAGGTCGTCGCAGGTGACGAAATTGCCCAGGCCCGGATGGAAGGGCTCGACGTGGTAATCCTCGAGGTAGACCTCGATGAAGGTCTTCCAGTTGTAGTCGCAGTCGTGGACTTCCACGTGGTCCAGCATGTAGCCGCTGAAGTCGAGGTCCTTGGTCACGCCGAGCTTGGCCATCATCGCCGGGACGTTGACGCCGTTCTGTTCGAACAGCAAACCGTTCCAGTTCTGCAGCGGCGTCTTCGACAGGTTCGAGCAGGGCGTCTCGCCGAAATGCGGCGCCCCGATCAGCTCGCCTTTCAGGTCGTAGGTCCAGCGGTGGAGCGGACAGACGATATTGGGGGCATTGCCCCGGCCATCGAGCATCTTGGCCTGGCGGTGGCGGCACACATTGGACAGCAGTTCGATGCCCTGCGGCCCGCGCACCAGCATGCGGCCCTCGTTTTCCCACGGCAGCGTGGCGTAATCGCCCGCGTTGGGCACCATCAGTTCATGGCCGACGTAGCGCGGGCCATGGTGAAACAATTGTTTGATTTCCTGCTGTAAAAGCGCGTCGTCGAAGTAGACGTTGACCGGAAGTTGCGCGTCGGAGCGCGCGAGCTTGGCGACAGTAGCCAGATCGGACATCCCCACCCCCAAATTAATTTGCACCAACCTAAGAGAGAAAGAATCCGCAAAAACCTGTATTCAAATAAGATGAAACGGAAATTTTGGACAGAACCCGGAATTATACCCCACCGGCCCCGCAAAACCCTGCCGTCAAATGTTCCTTTTGGCAAAAAAGATGGAAGGAAAGGATAGACAATCGGTTGAGATCGCTGCAATACACTTATTGCCGATCCTGAAGGACTAGCTTGCCATGGCCCGGACCGGGTGCCCGGTTCTTGTCGTCATCCGGATTGATCTTGCGCAGAAAGCGCGCATTTTCACGTCAATCGGGCCCTTCTTCGTTTCTGTGGCTCAACTGTGCGAGATGGTTTGTTCTAAAATATCGGGCTACACTTAAATTTTGTCCATCATGTCAAAGAAATCATCGCCAGAGGGCGAACCGGCGTCGTTCGAGGATGCGATGGCCGAGCTGGAGCAACTGGTCGCCCGGATGGAGGCCGGTGAACTGCCGCTGGAGGCCTCGGTGGCCGCCTACAAGCGCGGTTCCGAACTGGTCCGGTATTGCGCGGCACAGCTCGACAAGGTTGACAGCCAGGTGAAGGTGCTCGAGGGCGAGATGCTCAAACCCTTCACCACGGATACCGCGGCCGGGGCAGACGAAGAATGACAGCAACAAGAGCGTTCCCGGACTGGATGAAGGACGTCCAGTCTACGATGGAAGATGCGCTGGCCTCGTTCCTGCCGCCGGCGTCCCGGGTTCCGGCACGCCTGCACGAAGCCATGCGGTATGCGGCCCTCGACGGCGGCAAGCGCGTGCGTCCCCTGCTGGTATACGCGGCCGGCGAGCTGTTCGATGCCGATGCAGCGACGCTGGCGCGCGCCGGCGCCGCCGTGGAAATGATCCACGCCTACTCGCTGGTGCATGACGACATGCCCTGCATGGATGACGACGCCCTGCGCCGCGGCAAGCCGACGGTGCACGTCAAGTATGACGAAGCGACCGCGCTGCTCGTCGGCGACGCCCTGCAGTCCCAGGCATTCATCGTATTGTCGGAAGGCGAGACAGCCGACCCCGCGCGCAGGCTGGACATGCTGCGGCTGCTGGCACATGCATCCGGCTCGGCCGGCATGTGCGGCGGCCAGGCGATCGACCTTGGCAGCGTCGGCTTGTCGCTGTCGCTGGCCGAACTGGAAAACATGCACCGGCTCAAGACCGGCGCCCTGCTGCGCGTATCGGTGCTGCTGGGCGCGCTGGCGGGAAAGCGCCTGTCGGCGGAAGAGACCGCCTCGCTCGACGCCTATTCGGCGGCGATCGGACTGGCGTTCCAGGTCGTCGACGACGTGCTGGACGCGACCGCCGACTCCGCCACCCTCGGCAAGACGGCGGGCAAGGATGCGGCGGACAACAAGCCGACCTACGTATCCATCCTCGGGCTGGAAGAGTCCCGGGCGCTGGCAGACAAACTCCGGGATGACGCGCACCGCGCGCTCATGCCGTTTGGCGACAAGGCACGGCGGCTCCGCGACATCGCGGACCTGATCGTGCAACGGAAAGCATAGTATGGATGTGTTGAAGAACATCAACGGACCCGAAGACCTGCGCAAGTTGTCGCGCACGCAGCTCAAGCCCCTGGCGGATGAATTGCGCGCCTTCGTGCTGGATTCGGTGTCCAAGACAGGGGGGCACCTGTCGTCTAACCTCGGCACGGTCGAGCTGACGATTGCGTTGCATTACGTGTTCAATACGCCGGAAGACCGCATCGTGTGGGACGTGGGTCACCAGACCTATCCGCACAAGATCCTCACCGGGCGCCGCGACCAGATGCACACGCTGCGCCAGCTGAACGGCATCTCCGGCTTCCCGCGCCGCGACGAGAGCAAGTACGACACCTTCGGCACCGCCCATTCATCGACCTCGATTTCCGCCGCGCTCGGCATGGCGCTGGCCGCCCGGACCAAGGGCGAGAACCGGCATGCGATCGCCGTCATCGGCGACGGCGCGATGACCGCCGGCATGGCCTTCGAGGCGCTCAACAATGCCGGCGTCCACAACGACATCAACCTGCTGGTGATCCTGAACGACAACGACATGTCGATCTCGCCGCCGGTAGGTGCGCTCAACCGCTACCTCGCCCGTCTCATGTCGGGCAAGTTTTATGCGGCGGCCAAGAACGTCGGCAAGCAGGTCCTGCCCGGCCCGATGCTGGAGCTGGCCAAGCGCTTCGAAGAACATGCGAAGGGCATGGTGGTGCCCGCGACGATGTTCGAGGAATTCGGTTTCAACTACATCGGCCCCATTGATGGCCACGACCTCGAATCGCTGATCCCCACGCTGCAGAACCTGAAGAACCTGAAGGGCCCGCAGTTCCTGCACGTGGTGACCAGGAAGGGGCAGGGCTACAAGCTGGCCGAAGCCGACCCGGTCCTGTACCACGGCCCCGGCAAGTTCAACCCGGCCGAAGGCATCAAGCCGGCTGCGGCCAGCAAGGTCACCTATACCCAGGTGTTCGGCGACTGGCTGTGCGACATGGCGGCGCAGGACCAGAAACTGGTCGGCATCACGCCGGCCATGCGCGAAGGCTCCGGCATGGTGCAGTTCGAACAGCGCTTCCCCGGACGCTACTATGACGTAGGCATCGCCGAGCAGCATGCGGTCACGTTTGCGGCAGGCCTGGCATGCGAAGGCATGAAGCCGGTCGTCGCGATCTACTCGACCTTCCTGCAGCGTGCCTACGACCAGCTGATCCATGACGTCGCCCTGCAGAATCTCGATGTCACCTTTGCGCTCGACCGTGCCGGCCTGGTCGGTGCGGACGGCGCCACGCACGCGGGCAACTACGACATTGCCTACCTGCGCTGCATCCCGAACATGGTCGTCATGGCCGCATCCGACGAAAACGAGTGCCGCCACATGCTGTCGACCGCCTACCAGCACAAAGGCCCGGCGGCGGTGCGGTATCCGCGCGGCGCGGGCATCGGCGCGGCGATCGAGAAGGACTTGAAGACCATCCCATTGGGCAAGGGCGAGATCCGCCGCCAAGGCAAGGATGTCGCCATCCTCGCGTTCGGCACCATGCTGGCGCCCAGCCTCGGTGCGGCAGAGTCGCTCAATGCGACGGTGGCGAACATGCGCTTCATCAAGCCGCTGGACGTGGAACTGGTGAAGCAGCTGGCGCAAAGCCATGACGCGCTGGTCACGGTCGAGGAGGGCTGTGTGATGGGTGGCGCCGGCGCTGCGGTATCCGAGGCGCTGGCCGCGGCGGGTATCGTCAAGCCTGTCCTGCATCTCGGCCTGCCCGACAGGTTCATCGATCACGGCGATGCGGGACAACTGCTTGCCAGTGTCGGTCTCGATGCGAACGGCATCGCGGCAGCGATCCGCAAGCACTTCGACGCCGGCGAGCCGCGGCTGGTAGTGAACAATACCTGACCCCATCACTAGAGTGGGATCGTAGGGCGGGTAGAGCGGAGCGAAACCCGCCATGGCCGCATCTCGAGCGCACGGTGGGTTTCGCTGCGCTCTATCCACCCTACCGTCCTCTATCGATTCTCAAGGCGCGGTCATTCGACTTCGCGCTTGCGATCCTTCTCCCACAGCACATCGCTGCCGCCGGCAAAGCGGTTCAGCACGCGCGACAGCACGAACAGCAGGTCGGAGAGCCGGTTCAGGTATTGCCGCGGATTGGCATTGAGCGTCTCGCTGTTGCCCAGGGTGACGACGGCGCGCTCGGCCCTGCGGCAGATGGTGCGGCAGACATGGGCCAGCGCAGCGCCGCGCGATCCGGCCGGCAGGATGAAGTCCTTCAGCGGCGGCAGGTCGGCATTGTACTTTTCGAGCAGTGTGTCGAGCCGCGCAACATGCACATCCGTGATCAGCGTGTAGCCCGGGATGCACAGCTCGCCGCCCAGGTCGAACAGGTCGTGCTGGATCGATCCCAGTTCCTCGCGCAGGGACGGCGGCAGGTCCTCGCAGAGCAGCAGGCCGATATGGGAATTGAGTTCGTCCACATCGCCCATCGCATGCACGCGCAGGCTGTCCTTGCCCACGCGGCTGCCGTCGCCCAGCCCGGTCGTGCCGTTGTCGCCGGTGCGCGTCGCGATTTTCGAAAGTCGGTTGCCCATCTTGTTCCCCCCGAAGATGAAAACGCGAGCATACGGCAAAACAGCGCTTTCCGGTGGGAGTAGAATCGGGACAATACGAACAGACTTCCAATAACGGAGACAACATGAATCACCCCGTCCAGCCCGCCGGGCTCAGGAAGCCCTTGCCGGTCGAACTTCTGGCCGCCCTCGAAACCATTTTCGAAGACCGTGTTTCCACCTCGCAGGCCATGCGCGAGCATCACGGTCGGGACGAGTCGCCCTACGATCCCATGCCGCCCGACGCCGTCGTGTTCGCCCAGACGACCGAGGAAGTGGCGGAGGTGATCAAGCTCTGCAGCGCCCACGGCATCCCGGTGATTCCCTACGGCACCGGCACCTCGCTCGAAGGCCACATCCTCGCGCTGCAAGGCGGCGTGACCGTCGACCTGTCGCAGATGAACAAGGTACTCGCGGTGCATGCCGAAGACCAGACCGCCACCGTGCAGGCCGGCGTGACCCGCAAGCAACTCAACCAGGAAATCCGCGACACCGGCCTGTTCTTCCCGATCGACCCGGGTGCCGATGCATCGCTCGGGGGCATGACGGCGACACGCGCATCGGGCACGAACGCGGTGCGCTACGGCACCATGCGCGAGAACGTGCTCGCGCTCACCGTTGTCACCGCCGACGGCCGCATCATCAAGACCGGCACGCGGGCCAGGAAGTCCTCCGCCGGTTACGACCTCACGCGCATCTTCGTCGGCAGCGAAGGCACGCTCGGCATCGTCACCGAAGTGACGGTGCGGCTCTATCCCCAACCCGAGGCCGTATCCGCCGCGGTCTGTTCTTTCCCGAGCGCCGCGGCGGCGGTGAACACGGTCATCCAGACCATCCAGATGGGCGTGCCGGTCGCCCGCGTGGAATTTCTCGATGAAAACTGCGTGCGCGCCGTCAACGCCTACGACAAGATGAGCCTGCCCGAGAAACCCTTGCTGCTGTTTGAATTCCATGGCAGCGAGAACGCAGTGCAGGAACAGGCGCAAGTGGTGCAGGACATCGCCGCCGAGCACGAGGCGATCGCCTTCGAGTGGGCGGCGCGGCCGGAAGAGCGGACCCGCCTTTGGCATGCGCGCCACAACGCCTATTTCGCGATGCTCCAGATGCGCCCGGGCGCGCGTTCGGTCTCCACCGACTGCTGCGTGCCGATCTCCCGCCTCGCCGAATGCATCCTCGATACGCAGGCCGATTGTGAAAAAAATGACATGATCTACGGCATCGTGGGCCACGTCGGCGACGGTAATTTCCACGTGCTGATGATGGTCGATCCGCAAGACGCCGCAGACGTGGCCAAGGCGGAAGGCGTCAACCAGCGCATGGTGGCGCGTGCTCTCTCAATGGACGGGACCTGCACCGGCGAGCATGGCGTCGGAATGCACAAGATGGACTTCCTCGTGCAGGAACACGGGGAAGGGGCGATCGAGACAATGCGGGTGCTCAAGCATGCTTTTGACCCCAAAAACATATTGAACCCCGGTAAAATCATTCAATGGTGATGATCCAGCCCTCGTTTATGGGCAGAATCATGCTCTCTCCGAAATAGGATCGATTCATATGGCCACCCGCCTTCCGCCGGTTCACGCATTGTCCGCATTCGAGGCGGCCGCCCGTCACGGTTCCTTTGCCGTTGCCGCCGATGAGCTCTGCATCACGCCGTCGGCGCTGTCGCACCGGATCCGCCTGCTGGAGGATTTTGTCGGGGAGCGCCTGTTCCTGCGCGACGGCCGTACCGTGACGCTGTCGGAGTTCGGCCGGCGTTACCTCGATGTGGTGAAGGCGGCCTTGCGCACACTGACCGATTTCCCGCTGCCGCACCGCACCGCGCCGGCCCAGCCGCGCATCAAGATCACCGTGCCGCCGACCTTCGCGCGCTGCCTGCTGGTGCCGCGCCTGGCCGAATTCACCGCGCAGTATCCCGACATCGTGATCGAGCTGTTCCTCTCGGTGCCTCTGTACGACCTGAGCCTGTCCGAGAGCGATGTCGAGGTGCGCTTCGGCGCCGGCAAGTATCCCGATCTGGTGACCGAGAAACTGTATGAAGAGCCGACCTTTGCCGTCTCCAGCCCCAGGTACCTGGAGAAAGTCGGCGGACTGAAGACGCCCGCCGACCTGCAGAAGGCAACCCTGCTGCGCTCGGCGCTGGAACCCTGGCAGCCGTGGTTCGAAGTGGCGGGGCTCGACTGGCCGGAGCCCTCGACCGGCCTGCGCCTGGATGACCTCGGCCTGTTGCTGGAAGCCGTGCGCCACGGCCACGGCGTGGGTCTTACGCGCAAGCATTTCGTCCAGAACCTGATCAGTACCGGCGAGATCGTGCAATTGTTCCCGGACGTGCAACTGAAATCCCCGCCGCACGCCTACTACATCGTGTACGAGAAACCGGTGCGCGACCGCCCCGAGGTCAATGCCTTCCTCGACTGGCTGCTGTCGACTTACCGCAACGTCTGAGCTGTTCCGGGAGCCTGCCGCGGCGACGTGAAAACATTTCACGCCACCGCGCCAAGCTTTTCAGCGCCGTCGTCCCCGTCATCCACGCGATTTCGCTACACTTTCGCATGTCCGCAGCCTGCGACAGGAATTCCCCATGAACGCCCCCAACGAAAAAGTCATTCCCCTCGAACGCCAGCGCGAAGTCGTTGCCGCGCTGCGCCGCAAGCTGCCCGAGCATTGCATATTGTTTAACGAAGAGGATACGCGGCCGTATGAATGCGACGGCCTGGCCGCCTACCGCCAGCTGCCGATGATCGTGGTGCTGCCGCAGACCGAGGCGGAGGTGGTCGACATCCTGAAGACCTGCCGCGACCTGAAGGTGCCGATCGTGCCGCGCGGCGCGGGTACCGGTCTGTCCGGCGGCGCCATGCCGATCGCGGATGGCGTGGTGCTCTCGACAGCGCGATTCAATCGCATCGTGAAGCTGGACCCGTATTCGCGGACCGCGATCGTGCAACCCGGCGTGCGCAACCTGGCGATTTCCGACGCGGCAGCAAAGCACGGCCTGTACTACGCCCCGGATCCTTCGTCGCAGATTGCCTGCACCATCGGCGGCAATGTCGCGGAAAACTCCGGCGGTGTGCACTGCCTGAAGTACGGCCTCACCGTGCACAACGTGTTGCGCGTGCGCATGGTGACCATCGACGGTGACGTGGTCGAACTCGGTAGCGAGGCGCTGGATGCGCCCGGCCTCGACCTGCTCGCCGTGTTCATCGGTTCCGAAGGCATGCTTGGCGTGGTGACCGAAGTCACGGTCAAGCTGGTGCCCAAGCCGCAGTCGGCGCGCGTGATCATGGCCTCCTTCGACGACGTGGTGAAGGGCGGCGACGCGGTGGCGGAAGTGATCGCCGCCGGCATCATTCCCGCCGGCCTGGAGATGATGGACAAGTCATCCTCGCGCATGGTCGAACCCTTCGTGAAGGCGGGCTACGATACCGAGGCCGAAGCGATCCTGCTGTGCGAATCGGATGGCCTGCCGGAAGAAGTCGAGGAAGAAATCGCCCGCATGAGCGAAGTGCTGAAGGCCTCGGGCGCCACCGCCATCGCGGTATCGCAGAACGAGGCCGAGCGCCTGCGCTTCTGGTCCGGGCGCAAGAATGCGTTTCCGGCAGCCGGCCGCATTTCGCCCGACTACTATTGCATGGATGGCACCATCCCGCGCAAGCAGCTTGCGCATGTGCTCATCAGCATCACCGAGATGGAAAAGAAGCACGGCTTGCGCTGCGCGAACGTGTTCCACGCGGGCGACGGCAACCTGCACCCGCTGATCCTGTTCGATGCCAACCAGCCGGGCGAATTCGAGCGTGCCGAAGCCTTCGGCGCCGACATCCTCGAACTTTGCGTGGAGGTCGGCGGCACCATCACCGGCGAACACGGTGTCGGCATCGAAAAGATCAACTCCATGTGCGTACAGTTCGCGCCGCAGGAGCTGGAAGCCTTCCGCGCGCTCAAGCGCGCCTTCGACACGGCCTTCCTGCTCAATCCGGACAAGGCGATCCCGACGCTCAACCGCTGCGCCGAGAACGGCAAGATGCGGGTGACCGGCGGCCAGATGAAGTTTGCGCACCTGCCGCGCTTTTAAGGGATGGGAATGGAACAGGTACTGGAACAATTCCGCGAACGCGTCGTCGCGGCCACCATGAACAAGACGCCGCTGCGCATTCGCGGCGGCGGCAGCAAGGACTGGTACGGGCAGGCGCTGCAGGGTGAGATCCTCGATACGCGCGAATACAGCGGCATCCTTGCCTACGAGCCGACAGAGCTGGTCATCGTCGCCCGCAGCGGCACGCCGCTGGCTGAGATCGAAGCCGCACTCGATGCGCGCAACCAGATGCTGGCCTTCGAGCCGCCGCATTTCGGCCCGCAGTCCACCATCGGCGGCGTGGTCGCCGCCGGCCTCTCCGGCCCGCGCCGGCAGGCAGTGGGCGCGGTGCGCGATTTCGTGCTCGGCGTGACCTTGATGGACGGCAAGGGCGACGTGCTGAGATTCGGCGGACAGGTGATGAAGAACGTTGCCGGTTACGACGTCTCGCGCCTGCTCGCGGGCTCGCTCGGCGTGCTCGGCCTGATGGTCGACGTGTCGCTGAAAGTGTTGCCGAAACCGTTCTACGAAACCACGCTGCGCTTCGAGCTCAGCCAGAAGGAAGCCATCGAGCGCCTCAATACCTGGGGCGGGCAGCCGCTGCCGCTGTCGGCCAGCGCGTGGCATGGCGGCGTGCTGATCGTGCGCCTTTCCGGCGCCGAAGCCGCGGTCAAGGCGGCGGTGCAGAAGATGGGCGGCGAGGAAGAAACCCAGGCCGGCGTGTTCTGGGAAGGGCTGCGCAATCACAGCAATGAATTTTTTGCCGCGACATCCGGTCCTACGTCGCTGTGGCGCCTGTCGGTGCCTTCGGTGACGCCGCCGCTCGACCTGGAAGGCGAGCAGCTGGTCGAATGGGGTGGGGCGCAGCGCTGGCTGCGTTCCGGCGCCGATGCGGCCACGATCCGCGCGGTCACGGAAAAGGCCGGCGGCCACGCCACGCTGTTCCGCGGCGGCGATAAGAGCGTAGGCGTATTCCATCCGCTCGCGCCGGCCATTGCCGCCATCCACCGCAATCTCAAGAGCACATTCGATCCGTCCGGCATTTTCAACCGTGGCCGGATGTACAACGATTTCTAAGCATGCAAACCAATCTCGCTGATTTCATCAAGAACACGCCGGAAGGCGACGAGGCCGATGCCATCCTGCGCAAGTGCGTGCACTGCGGCTTCTGCACCGCGACCTGCCCGACCTACCAGTTGCTCGGCGACGAGCTGGACGGCCCGCGCGGCCGCATCTACCTGATGAAGCAGGTGCTTGAAGGCAAGAAGGCGACCTTCAAGACCATGACCCATCTGGACCGCTGCCTGACCTGCCGCAATTGCGAATCGACCTGTCCGTCCGGCGTGCAGTACGGCCGGCTGGTCGACATCGGCCGCAAGATCGTCGAGGAACAAGTGCAGCGCCCGCTGTCGCAGCGCTTCGCGCGCACACTCCTGAAAGAGACGCTGCCGCGCAAATGGCTGTTCAATCCGGCAATGAAGGCCGGCCAGGCGGTGCGCCCGCTGCTGCCGCAGGTGCTGAAGAACAAGGTACCGGCGAAGCAGGATGCCGGCGCGTGGCCGTCGACGGCGCACGCGCGCAAGATGCTGCTGCTGGAAGGCTGCGTGCAGCCTGCGATGTCGCCCAATATCAATTTCGCCACCGCGCGCGTGCTGGACGCCCTCGGCGTGCAGCTCGTCACGGCGCCGAAGGCCGGCTGCTGCGGCGCGATCCGCTATCACATGAACGACCAGGACGGCGGCCTCGACGATATGCGCAACAACATCGACGCCTGGTGGCCGTATGTGGAGTCGGGGGTGGAAGCGATCGTGATGAATGCTTCCGGTTGCGGCGTCACCGTCAAGGAATACGGCCACCTGCTCGCGCACGACGCGAAGTATGCGGAGAAGGCGCGCCGCATCTCCGAGCTGACCAAGGACGTGAGCGAAATCCTGCCGGCCTTCGAGGTCGAACTCGCGCAGAAGCTAGAGGGCAGGATCAAGGAGCGCGTGGCCTACCATCCGCCCTGCACGCTGCAGCACGGACAGCAGATCCGCGGCAAGGTGGAAGGCGTGCTCCGCGCGGCCGGCGTGGATGTGCAACTGTGCGCCGACAGCCATCTGTGCTGCGGCTCGGCAGGCACCTACTCGGTGCTGCAGCCAGAGCTGTCTTACCAGCTGCGCGATAACAAGCTGGCAAACCTGCAAGCCACCAAACCGGACGTCATCGTATCGGCCAACATCGGTTGCCAGACGCATCTGCAGTCGGGCACGGATACGCCGGTGACGCACTGGATCGAGTTGGTTGACAGGGCGCTATCGCAGGCGGCTTGAGCTTAAGCGGTATTCCCGGTGTGAATAGGTCATATCGGGAATCGAAAGTGGATATATATCTGGTGCGTTCCTATACTGGCTTCAAGAAACATTGAGCCACTGAAAGGAAAAGCATCATGACTACCGCATCCACTCTTATCGTGTTCGCGCTTGCCGCAGCCGCCGTCCTGGAAGTAGTTGCCTATCTCGTCATCAAGGACGACCACAGCCGCGGTGCACGCCGCGCGCAACCCGAGTAAGCGGAGTAAGCGAACCTGCTGTGCGGATCACTCCGCCAGCAGCTTCTCGATATCCTTCATCAATTCCTTCGGCTCGGTCTGCGGCGCGTAACGCTTGTACACGCGCCCGTCCTTGCGGACCAGGAACTTGGTGAAATTCCATTTGATCGCTTCGGTGCCCATCAGTCCGGGCGCCGCGCTCTTGAGGTGTTTGAACAGCGGATGCGCCGCATCGCCGTTCACATCGATCTTGTCGAAGAGAGGAAAGGTGACGCCGTAGTTGCGTTCGCAAAAGGCGCCGATCTCTTCGTTGCTGCCCGGCTCCTGTGACCCGAACTGGTTGCAGGGGAAGCCGAGCACTTCCACTCCCTTGTCCCTGAACTGTTCGTAGACGGCTTCCAGACCCTTGTACTGAGGCGTGAAGCCGCATTCGCTCGCGGTGTTGACGATCAGCAGCACCTTGCCCTGAAACTGTTTCAGGTCGATGTCCTTGCCGTCGAGGCTCTTTGCCTTGAAGTCGTAAACAGTTGTCACACAATCCCCAGGTGTTCAGTGCCCTTGCTCAGGTCGCGGCCTTGCGCTTCCTTGCTGTTGAGCTTGATCGACAGGCGCAGGTCGTTGACCGAATCGGCGTTGCGCAGCGCATCCTCGTAGGAAATCTTGCCGGCCTCGTACAGGTCGAACAGCGCCTGGTCGAAGGTCTGCATGCCCAGCTCGCGCGACTTCTTCATGATCTCCTTGATCTCATGCACTTCGCCCTTGAAGATCAGGTCGGAAATCAGTGGCGAGTTCAGCATCACCTCTACTGCAGCACAACGGCCTTTCGTGTCCTTGAGCGGAATCAGGCGTTGCGACACCATGGCCTTCAGGTTGAGCGACAAGTCCATCAGGAGCTGCTGGCGGCGCTCTTCCGGGAAGAAGTTGATGATGCGGTCCAGCGCCTGGTTGGCACTGTTGGCGTGCATGGTGGCAAGGCAGAGGTGGCCGGTTTCGGCGAAGGCGACCGCGTAGTCCATCGTCTCGCGGTCGCGGATCTCGCCGATCAGGATCACGTCCGGCGCCTGGCGCAAGGTGTTCTTCAGCGCGGCGAACCAGTCCGCCGTGTCCACGCCCACCTCGCGCTGGGTGATGATGCAGTTCTTGTGCGGATGCACGTATTCCACCGGGTCTTCGATGGTGATGATGTGGCCGTAGCTGTTTTCGTTGCGGTAGCCGATCATGCCGGCGAGGGTGGTCGATTTACCCGAGCCGGTCGCGCCCACCATGATGACGAGGCCGCGCTTGGTCATGGCCACGTCCTTCAGTACTTCCGGCACGCCCAGGTCTTCCAGCTTCGGGATGGTGGTCGTGATGGTACGCAGCACCATGCCGACCCGGCCCTGCTGCACGAAGGCCGACACGCGGAAACGGCCGAGCCCGCCCGGGCTGATGGCGAAGTTGCATTCCTTGGTGGCTTCGAATTCCGCCGCCTGCTTATCGTTCATGATCGCGCGCGCCAGTTCGACGGTATGCGTCGGTGTGAGCGGCTGGTTGGATACCGGCGTCATCTTGCCGTCGATCTTGAATGCCGGCGGGAAGTCGGCGGTGATGAAAAGGTCGGAGCCGTTCTTGCTGAGCATCAGCCGCAGCAGGTCGTGCATGAATTTCGTGGCCTGGTCGCGTTCCATGATGTCTCCTTATCCCGGGAAGTTTTCCGGCGTCTTGGCGGCGGCGCGTGCGGCGGCCGAGGAAATGACGTTGCGGCGCACGAGGTCGGTGAGGTTCTGGTCCAGCGTCTGCATGCCGATGCTGCTGCCGGTCTGGATCGCGGAGTACATCTGCGCCACCTTCGCTTCGCGGATCAGGTTGCGGATGGCCGGCGTGCCGAGCATGATTTCATGTGCGGCGACGCGGCCGCTGCCGTCCTTGGTCTTGAGCAGCGTCTGCGAAATCACCGCCTGCAGCGATTCGGACAACATCGCACGCACCATTTCCTTTTCTTCCGCCGGGAACACGTCGACGATACGGTCGATGGTCTTGGCCGCGGATGAGGTGTGCAGCGTGCCGAACACGAGGTGGCCGGTTTCGGCGGCGGTCAGCGCCAGGCGGATGGTTTCGAGGTCGCGCAATTCGCCGACCAGGATGGCGTCCGGATCTTCGCGCAGCGCCGAGCGCAGCGCGTTCTGGAAAGACATGGTGTGCGGGCCGACTTCGCGCTGGTTGATCAGGCACTTCTTGGATTCATGCACGAACTCGATCGGATCTTCCACGGTCAGGATATGGCCGTATTCGGTTTCGTTCAGGTGGTTGATCATCGCCGCCAGCGTGGTCGACTTGCCCGAGCCGGTCGGGCCGGTCACCAGCACGAGGCCGCGCGGCTTCAGCGCGAGCTCGGCGAAGATCTTCGGTGCATTGAGCTGTTCCAGCGTCAGGACCTTGGACGGAATCGTGCGCAGCACGGCGGCGGCGCCACGGTCCTGGTTGTAGGCGTTGACGCGGAAACGCGCCAGGCCGGGGATCGCGAACGAGAAGTCGCACTCCAGCACTTCCTCATACGCCTTGCGCTGGCCGTCGTTCATGATGTCATAGATCATACCGTGCACATCGCGATGCTCCAGCGGCGGCAGGTTGATGCGGCGCACGTCGCCGTGCACGCGGATCATCGGCGGCAGGCCGGCGGAGAGGTGCAAGTCGGACGCGTTATTCTTGACTGCGAAGGCGAGGAGTTCGGAAATGTCCATTTATAATCCCTGGGCCGGCGAGGATGCCGTGAGTAAATGAGCAATACCATTCACCGCCGATATTGCTCCAAGTAAATTGATTATGTCTCCAATTTCCTACAACTTGCAAGCCGTGCAGGAGCGTATCGACGCCGCCGCGCGGGCAGCGTTGCGAGATCCCCAAGGCGTGCGGCTGCTGGCCGTTTCCAAGACCTTCGGTCCCGACGCAGTGATCGATGCCGCCGGCGCCGGCCAGCGAGCCTTTGGCGAGAATTACCTGCAGGAGGCCGTGGACAAGATGGCAGCGGTACGGGATGCCCGACCGGACCTCTCGCTCGAATGGCATTTCATCGGCCCGATCCAGAGCAACAAGACGCGCCCGATCGCCGAGCATTTCGACTGGGTGCATTCCGTCGACCGGGAAAAGATCGCGCACCGGCTATCGGAGCAGCGGCCGGACAGCCTGCCGCCGCTGAATATCTGCCTGCAGGTGAACATCAGCGGCGAGGCGTCGAAGAGCGGCATGGCGCCGGAAGAAGTGCCGGCGCTGGCAAAGGCTGTCGCCGGTCTCCCGCGCGTGGTTCTGCGCGGCCTCATGGCGATCCCGGAGCCGGCGGAAGACATGGAGCGCCAGCGCGCACCGTTCCGTCAGCTGCGGGAATTGTTCGAGCAATTGAAGGCGGAAGGATTGGCGCTGGACACCCTGTCGATGGGCATGTCCGCGGACATGGATGCGGCGATCGCGGAAGGTGCGACGATCGTGCGCGTGGGAACGGCTATTTTTGGACAGAGGACGTATGCAAAATAATTTGAAGATCGCCTTCATCGGCGGAGGCAACATGGCATCGGCGCTGATCGGCGGACTGGCCGGCAGGCTGACCGACGGCGGCAACATCCACGTGGTCGATCCGAACGCGGAATCGCTGAAGAAGCTGCAGGCGCAGTTCGGCGTCACCACCGCGATGCAGATCGACGCCGCGCTGGCAAAGAGCGACGTGGTCGTGCTCTCGGTGAAGCCGCAGCAGATGAAGGAAGTGGTGCAGCAATTGCGCCCGCACGTATCCGGACAGCTGGTGCTGTCGATTGCGGCGGGCATCCGCGCGGTCGACCTGTCGCGCTGGCTGGGCGGGCACAGCGCGATCGTGCGCACCATGCCCAACACCCCGGCGCTGATCGGCAAGGGCATCACCGGCATGGTGGCGATGGCAGGCGTATCGGGCGAACAGCGCGAGGCTGCCGATGCGATCATGCGCGCGGTGGGCGCCACGGTGTGGATTGACGACGAGGCGCTGATCGATCCCGTCACCGCGGTATCGGGCAGTGGCCCTGCCTATGTGTTCTACTTCATCGAAGCCATGCAGCAGGCGGCGCAGGAAATGGGGCTGACGGCGGAGCAGGGCAACCAGCTCGCAATCGCCACCTTCGTCGGCGCGTCGCAGCTCGCGGCGAATTCGAGCGAGCCTGTATCGGTACTGCGCGAACGCGTGACCTCGAAGGGCGGCACCACCTATGCGGCGCTGACGAGCATGGATGGCAGCGGCGTCAAGGAAGCGATCGTCAAGGCATTGAAGGCCGCATCCGCGCGCGGCAAGGAACTCGGTGAAGAGTTTGGCAAGGACTGATCAGCGCATGCGTTCGAGCAGCATGCGCACCGTCGGTGCGTAGCTCTGCCATGAACGCAGTCCCGAGACGCCCAGCCGCAAGAGGGAAGACAGCCGGCGCGGCGTGAGCAGGAGCAGCCCCGCCGCCGCGCCCGCAATCCAGCCGGGATGCTGGCGGATGCGCGCCAAGATGCGCAGGCCGGTGTCCACCGACTGCAGCCGGTAGGACCAGGCGTCAATCTGTTGCGCGAGGTCCTCGCGCTGCGCGCTGCTCTCGGCGAGCAGTTGCCGCCGTTTCCACGCAAGGAACTCCGCGCGCCTGTTCATGCGCGCGGCTGGAGCAGGTCGGCATCGCGCGACAGCTCCGACAGGGTATGGCCCAGCAGCCGCGGTTTCGACTGATATTGCCGGCGCACGCGCAGGGCGATCACCGCCGACGCGGCGCCGAACAGGATCATCAATGTGGCCAGGACGGCCACGCGATGCGACTCCCAATACAGCACGACCGCCAGGATCACCCCGAGCACGATGGCGATGCCGAGGCAGAACAGGGCGGCGAGCGACAGCATGAGGCAGGAGAAATACCGCAGCGACTCTTCTTCCAGTTCGGTCGACGCGAGTTCGACCCGGTTCTGGACGATGGCGAGCAGGGTCGCTGCGAGGCGCGACGCGGATTCCGCGATCATCATGGGCTAGCGGCGCCCGATCATCAGGCCGATGGCCAGGCCGGCCAGCGCGCCGATGCCGACTGCCTGCCAGGGATTTTCCTTCACATACTGCTGGGTTGTGTCGAGCGCGTCGCGGGCGCCGTCGGCCACGCGTCCTTCCAGCGTGGACAGGTTGCCGCGCGCATTGCTCAGGGTCGATTCGAAACGTGCACGCGCCGCGCGGTAGCCTTCATCCACCTGTTGCCCGGTGCTGCGCAGCAGGTCTTCCGCATCCTTGACCACGAGCCGCAAGTCTTCGAGCAAACGGTCGCGGATATCGCCGCCCAGTCCAATCTTGTCCATTGTGCACTCCTCTCAAAGTAAGACCGTCTTTGAGTGTAAGCAACAGGACGAATGGCATCTTGCGAGTGGTCAAACTAGCGCAGCGCGTAGTCCAGCGCTATGCCGGCGAAGATCGCGGCGCCCAGCCAGTTGTTGTGCCTGAACGCAGCGAAGCAGCGCATGCGGTCGCGCTCGCGGATCAGGGTGTAGTGGTAGGCGGCGCAGCCGGTAGCGACGAGGATGCCTGCGACGAACCAGGCGTGCAGGCCGTATTCAAGCCCCACCACGAGGATGAGCACGAAGGCGACCGCATAGCACACCATCACCGCCATCACGTCGAAACGGCCGAAGGTGATGGCCGAGGTCTTGATGCCGATCTTCAAATCGTCATCGCGGTCGACCATCGCATACTCGGTGTCGTAGGCGACGGCCCAGAAGATATTGGCCACCAGCAGCAGCCAGGCCGCCGGCGGCACCGTGTCCTGCACGGCGGCGAACGCCATCGGGATGCCGAAGCCGAATGCGATACCGAGGTAAGCCTGCGGAATCGCGAAGAAGCGCTTGAAGTAGGGATAGCTGCCTGCAATGAGGACAGCCACGACGGAGAGCTGCTTGGTCAGCGTATTGAGCGGCAGGATCAGCGCAAAAGACACCAGCGACAGGATTGCCGCCACCATCACCGCTTCCCATGCCGCGATCTTGCCGCTCGTCAAAGGGCGTTCGGCGGTGCGTTTGACGTGCTTGTCGAAATCGCGGTCGGCGAAGTCGTTGATGGCGCAGCCCGCCGAGCGCATGAGGACCGTGCCGATGGTGAAGATCAGGACCAGCTGCCAGTCCGGGCGGCCGTTCGACGCCAGCCACAGCGCCGACAGCGTCGGCCAGAGCAGGAGCAGGATGCCGATCGGTTTATCGATGCGGATCAGGCGCGCGTAGAGGGCGAGTCGGTCGAGTCGGGCGGTTCGGTTCATGGTCGATGATTGCGACGTAAAACCGGATTATAAGCGGCAACATGCAGGCCGCACTGGAGGGGCGGCCGGGGTTCAGGCTTCCGCGGTCTCCGCCTCGCGCAGCATTTCCACGCCGTGCAGCTCGCAGGACAGCACCGCATCGCGGATCGCCTCGATCGCCGGCCGGCGGGTGAAGCTCTTGCGCCAGGCGATGACGACCCGGCGCGAGGGGCTGGGTTCCGCAAAGGGCACGTAGCGCAGCATGCCGTCGCGCGACTGCATGTCCGGCACCGATGCCTTGGGCAGGACCGTGATGCCGATGCCGGAGGCCACCATGTGCCGGATGGTCTCCAGCGAGGAGCCCTCGAAGGTGCGCGCGATGCCGTCGCCGCTGGTCGAGAAGCGCGACATTTCCGGGCACACTTCCAGTACCTGGTCGCGGAAGCAGTGGCCGTTGCCCAGCAGGAGCATGGTTTCGGATTTCAGGTCTTCTGCTTTGATCGTGGGCCGGTCGGCCCACGGGTGGTGCTTAGGGAGTGCGACGACAAACGGTTCATCGTACAAGGGCTGCACCACGAGGCCCTGGTCGGCGAAGGGCAGGGCCATGATGGCGGCGTCGAGCTCGCCCTGGCGCAGCAGTTCGATGAGGCGGGTCGTGAAATTCTCTTGCAGCACCAGCGGCATCTGCGGCACGCGCTCGATCATGGTCTTGACCAGTGGCGGCAGCAGGTAGGGTGCGATGGTGTAGATGACACCCAGGCGCAGCGGCCCGGCCAGCGGGTCCTTGTTCTGCTTGGCGATTTCCTTGATGGCGGCGGTCTGTTCCAGCACGCGTTCGGCCTGGGCGACGATCTGGGCGCCGAGCGGCGTCATCGAGATTTCGGTGCCGCCGCGCTCGAAGATCACGACACCGAGTTCATCCTCGAGCTTCTTGATCGCGACGGAAAGTGTCGGCTGGGCGACGAAACAGGCTTCCGCCGCGTGGCCGAAATGCTTTTCCCGTGCCACCGCGACGATGTATTTGAGTTCGGTTAGTGTCATAGGATGCGCTCGCCTTGGTGTAGGACAACATCTGGCCAGGTCAGGTAAGGATCATAGTATAAAGGCTATGCCAAAAAGCAAAGGATTGCATGCCGCAATGCGGCGCATCAGTCCTTGAGGAATTCAGACCTTGAGGAATTCTTCCCTGCCGCCCAGCCAGCGCGCGAGGTGTCCTTCGACCGTGGCCGGATCGTCGTGCAGCAAGCGTTGCGCGATGTCGCGTGCCTTGTCCACCAGCCATTGGTCGGTCTGCAGGTCGGCGAAGCGCAGCATGGCCTGCCCCGATTGACGTGCCCCGAGGAATTCCCCCGGTCCGCGGATTTCCAGGTCGCGCCGCGCGATCTCGAAGCCGTCGGTGGTTTCGCGCATCGTCATCAGGCGCTGCTTCGCCACCGGGCCGAGCGGGCTCTGGTAGAGCAGGAGGCAGACGCTGGCGGCGGAGCCGCGTCCGACGCGTCCGCGCAGCTGATGCAATTGCGACAGCCCGAAGCGCTCCGCGTGTTCGATCACCATCAGCGACGCGTTCGGCACGTCGACCCCGACTTCGATGACGGTGGTCGCCACCAGCACGTGGACTTCCCCGCGCGAGAATGCATCCATGACGATCTGTTTTTCCGCCGGCTTCATGCGGCCATGCACGAGGCCGACCCTCAGGTCGGAAAGCTCGGCGGCCAGCGTCGCATGGGTATCGGTCGCAGTCTGCAGCTGCAGCGCTTCCGATTCCTCGATCAGCGGACAGACCCAGTAGACCTGCCGGCCCTCCAACGCCGCCGCATGCACGCGCGCGATCACTTCGTCGCGCCGGTTCTGGTCCACGATGCGCGTCACGATCGGCGTGCGGCCGGGCGGCAGTTCATCGATGACGGATACCTCGAGGTCGGCGTAATACGTCATGGCCAGCGTGCGCGGGATGGGCGTCGCCGACATCATCAGCTGGTGCGGCACGGTGCTCGCCTCCAGCCCCTTGTTGCGCAAGGCCAGCCGCTGACCGACGCCGAAGCGATGCTGTTCGTCGACGATGACCAGGCCCAGCTTCGCGAATTCCACGCCTTCCTGGATCAGCGCATGGGTGCCGATCACCAGTTGCGCTTCCCCCGATTCGACACGCGCCATCGATTCCAGCTTTTCCTTTTTCTTCAGGCTGCCGGTCAGCCACGCGACCTTCACGCCCAGCGGTTCCATCCACTGCGCGATCTTGCGGAAGTGTTGCTCGGCGAGGATTTCGGTCGGCGCCATCAGCGCGGCTTGGAAACCGCTGTCGATGGCTTGCGAGGCGGCCAGCGCCGCCACCACCGTCTTGCCGCTGCCGACATCGCCCTGCAGCAGGCGCTGCATCGGGAAGGATTCGCGCAGGTCGGCGCGAATCTCGGCCAGAACGCGCTGCTGCGCGCCGGTCAGCGTGAACGGCAAGGCTTTCAGCAAGGCCTGCGACAACTCGCCGACATGGGGCAGGGCGGATGCGCCCTTCGCCCGGCGCGCCGCCTGCGCGCGCTTGAGTGAGAGCTGCTGCGCCAGCAGTTCATCGAACTTCATGCGCACCCATGCCGGATGCGAGCGCTCCAGCAGCGCGTGCTCGCTCGCGTCCGGCGGAGGGTTGTGCAGCAGGCGCACCGCGGGTTCGAAGGGCTGCAGCCGGAGTTCGGACAGCAGGGCGGGCGACAGCGTATCGCGCCAGTCCACCCGCGTCAGCGCATTGGCGATCGCCTTGCGCAGATAGGCTTGCGACAGGCCTTCCCCCGCCGGATAGACGGGCGTGAGCCGGTCGGGAAGCGGCTCGCCTTCCTGCACCACCTTGTAGCTGGGATGGACCATCTCGGCGCCGAAGAATCCGTGCCGCACCTCGCCGCGCGCACGCACCCGGGTGCCGGCGGCAAGCTGCTTGACCTGGCTGCCGTAGAAATTCAGGAAACGCATGACCAGCTGGCCGGAATCGTCGGCGATCGTGACCACGAGCTGGCGGCGCGGCCGGTACTGGATGTCGCACTCGGTCACCACGCCCTCCACCTGCGCCGAGTTGCCGCCCATGAAGCCGGCCTCGCGGATCGGCTGCACCCGGGTTTCATCCTCGTAGCGCAGCGGCAGGTGCAGCGCCAGGTCCATGTCGGTGCGCAGCCCCAGCTTCGCCAGCCTGGCGGCGCCGGTATTGGCTTTTTCCTGAGTGGCGGATTTTCGCTTCGGTGCGGGCATCTGAATCTGCTGCAGGGCGTAAAATAGCGGGTTTTATTTTGGTTGAAGATTGTATGGCAATTCTGTCAAGCGCAGATGCCGCAGATGCCAACTTCAACTTCGTTCTGTGCCATTCTGACGCATGTATTCGCTTTCCGACTTCGATTTCCATCTGCCGCAGGAACTGATCGCGCAATTGCCGCTGCCCGAGCGCAGCGCGTCCCGGCTGCTGCACGTGGACGGGGACAGACTGGTCGACCGCTCGTTCTCGGAGATTGTCGATCTGCTCTCGCCCGGCGACCTGCTGGTTTTCAACAACACCCGCGTGCTCAAAGCGCGCTTCTTCGGCGCGAAGGAAAGCGGCGGCAAGGTCGAGGTGCTGGTCGAGCGCGTGCTCGACACGCGGCACGTGCTGGCCCAGGTGCGCGCCTCGAAATCGCCGAAGGCGGGCAGCGCCATCCGCCTGGCCGATGCGTTCGATGTCATCGTCGGCGAGCGGGCCGGGGAGTTCTACACGCTGCAGTTCCCGTCCGACGTGTTCGACCTGATCGAGGCCCACGGCCGGCTGCCGCTGCCGCCCTATATCGAGCATGCGGCCGACGAAGTTGACGAAAAGCGCTATCAAACTGTCTACGCAAAGGAACCGGGTGCGGTTGCCGCGCCCACCGCGGGTTTGCATTTCGACCAGCCGCTGCTCGACAAGCTGCGCGACAAGGGCGTGCAGTTCGCCTACGTGACGCTGCATGTCGGCGCGGGGACCTTCCAGCCGGTGCGCACCGAAAACCTCGCCGAGCACAAGATGCACAGCGAGTGGTACACCATCCCGCAGGAGACGGTGGATGCGGTGCGAGCCGTTCGCGCGGCAGGGCGGAATGTCGTCGCCGTCGGCACGACCAGCATGCGCGCGCTCGAATCGGCCTCGCAATCCGGCGAACTGCAGGCGGGCAGCGCCGATACCAACCTGTTCATCACGCCGGGCTACACTTTCAAGACCGTCGACCGCATGGTCACCAATTTCCACCTGCCGAAATCGACGCTGCTGATGCTGGTGTCGGCCTTCGCCGGCTACCGGCAGATCCGCGATGCATACGCCCATGCGATCGAGAAGCGCTACCGCTTCTTCAGCTATGGCGATGCGATGCTCCTGACAAGAAACACATAATGCTGAATTTCAAACTCCTCAAGACCGACGGCAAGGCCCGTCGGGGCCGCCTGACGCTCAATCACGGCGTGGTCGAAACTCCCATCTTCATGCCGGTCGGGACCTATGGTTCCGTCAAGGCGATGTCGCCGGAAGAGCTGCATGAAGTCGGCGCCCAGATCATCCTGGGCAACACCTTCCATCTGTGGCTGCGCCCCGGGCTGGACGTGGTCGGCAAGTTCGACGGCCTGCACCGCTTCATCGGCTGGACCAAGCCCATCCTCACCGATTCCGGCGGTTTCCAGGTGTTTTCGCTGGGCGCGATGCGCAAGATCACGGAAGAAGGCGTGAAGTTCGCCTCGCCCATCAACGGCGACAAGCTCTTCCTTTCGCCGGAAATCTCGATGCAGATCCAGCGCGTGCTCAATTCCGACATCGTGATGCAGTTCGACGAATGCACACCCTATGAAATCGATGGCCGCCCCGCCACCGAGGCGGAGGCCGGCAAGTCCATGCGCATGTCCCTGCGCTGGGCGAAGCGTTCGCGTGACGAATTCGACAAGGGCGAGAACCCGAACGCGCTGTTCGGCATCGTCCAGGGCGGCATGTTCGAGCACCTGCGCGACGAATCGCTGGCCGGCCTGGAGGAAGTCGGCTTCGAGGGCTACGCCATCGGCGGCCTGTCGGTGGGCGAGCCCAAGGAAGACATGATGCGCGTGCTGGAACACGTCGGCCCGCGCCTGCCGGCCGACAAGCCGCACTACCTGATGGGCGTGGGCACACCGGAGGACCTGGTGGCGGGCGTGGCCAACGGCGTCGACATGTTCGACTGCGTGATGCCGACACGCAATGCGCGCAATGGCTGGCTGTTCACCCGTTTTGGCGACCTGAAGATCAAGAATTCGCGTTACAAGGACGACGACAAGCCGCTCGACGAGACCTGCGAGTGCTACACCTGCCGCAATTTCTCGCGCGCCTACCTGTATCACCTGCATCGCGCCGGAGAAATCCTCGGCGCCCGCCTCAACACCATCCACAACCTGCATTACTACCTGCAGCTGATGCGCGAAATGCGCGCGGCGATCGATGCCGACCGTTTCCAGGCCTTCGTCGTGCAATTCCACGCCGACCGCGCCCGCGGCGTCTGAGTTTTTCCCCCTCCGCCGGTCCATCCGGACCGGCGCTTTACCCCTGTTTCCCGGGTCAATGCATCATTCCCGGGAAAGCACGCGCCCGGTGCTAAAATGCCGGGTTGATCCATCCCAAAGCAAGGAGTAATAAGTGTTCATTTCCAACGCATACGCGCAAACCGCCGCCGCAGGCGCCGAAGGCAGCTTCATGAGCTTCCTGCCCATCATCCTGATGTTCATCGTGCTGTACTTCCTGATGATCCGTCCCCAGATGAAGCGCCAGAAAGAGCAGAAGGCGATGATGGACGCGCTGGCCAAAGGCGATGAAGTCGTGACCGCCGGCGGCATCCTCGGCAAGGTGACCAAGGTGACGGATGCGTATGTGACACTGGAAGTGGCTGACGGCACCGAGATCATCACCCAGAAGGCTGCGATCGCCACCCTGTTGCCGAAGGGCACGATCAAGTCGCTGTAAGGGATTGCTGCCGCCGGCATGGCGGCATGCTGCCCGGGGCACATCGCCCGTTCACTCCGGAACTTGAATCCCTATGAATCGTTATTCCCTCTGGAAATACATCCTGATCGCCATCGCGCTGCTGTTCGGCGTGCTGTATACGATCCCCAATTTCTTCGGCGAATCGCCGGCTGTCCAGATCAGCAGCGCGAAGGCTACCGTCAAGGTGGACCCGGCCACATCCGCGCGCGTGGAAGAGGTGCTGGCAAGAAACGGCATCAAGGCGGAAGGGATTTCCTTCGACCTGAGCGGCACGCAAGGCTCGGTCCGCGCCCGCTTCAGCGACACCGACACCCAGTTCAAGGCCAAGGCCGTGCTGGAAAAGGAATTGAACGCCGACCCGGCCGACCCGACCTTCATCGTCGCCTTCAACCTGATGCCGAACACGCCGCAATGGCTGCAGAGCGTCGGCGCGCAGCCGATGTACCTCGGCCTCGATTTGCGCGGCGGCGTGCACTTCCTGATGCAGGTTGATACCCGTGGCGTACTGAACAAGCGCCTCCAGGGCCTGCAGGCCAGCGTGCGCAGCATGCTGCGCGACAAGAACGTGCGTCACACAGGGATCGGCCGCAGCGGCGATGCCATCGAGATCAAGTTCCGCGAGCCGGAAACCCGCGCCAAGGCGCGCGAAGTGCTCGCCGCCCAGCTCGGCGAACTGGTATTCCAGGAAACCGCCGACGGCGCCGACCTCAAGCTGGTCGCCAGCTACCGTCCTGAAGCGCTCAAGCGCACGGTCGAGGAAGCGGTCGAGCAGAACATCAGCACGCTGTCCAAGCGCGTCAACGAACTCGGCGTGGCCGAACCGGTGATCCAGCGCCAGGGCGCGGACCGCATCGTGGTGCAGCTGCCCGGCGTGCAGGACGTGTCGCGCGCCAAGGACATCATCGGCCGCACCGCCACGCTGGAAGTGCGCATGGTGGACGAGACCGTGATGCGCGGCACCGAGGAAACCGCCGCGGTGCCCTTCGGCTCCGAGCTGTTCAGGGTCGGCAAGGGCGCGCCGGTGGTCCTCTACAAGGACCCGATCATCACCGGCGACTATATCTCCAGCGCCGCCGCCAGCTTCGACCAGAACCAGCAGCCTGCCGTCAGCATCGACCTGAACGGCGACGGCGGCCGCCGCATGCGCGAAGCGACCCGTGAAAAGATCGGCAAGCTGATGGCCATCGTGCTGTTCGAGAAGAACCGCGGCGAAGTGCTGACGGTTGCCACCATCCGCGACGAACTCGGCTCCCGCTTCCAGATCACTGGCATGGGCTCGGCAGAGGCGGCCAACGACCTCGCGCTGCTGTTGCGCGCCGGCTCGCTGGCGGCGCCGATGGAAATCATCGAGGAGCGCACGATCGGCCCGCAGCTGGGCGCCGACAACATCCAGAAGGGCTTCAACTCGACGCTCTACGGCTTCGCGGCGATCGCTGTCTTCATGATCATCTACTACCACCTGTTCGGCTTCTTCAGCGTGTTTGCGCTGTCGGTCAACCTGCTGTTGCTGATAGCCATCCTGTCCACGCTGCAGGCAACGCTGACCTTGCCCGGCATGGCGGCAATCGCGTTCACGCTCGGCATGGCGATCGACGCCAACGTGCTGATCAACGAGCGCATCCGCGAGGAGTTGCGGGCGGGGAATTCGCCGCAGGCGGCAATCGCGACCGGCTTCGACCGCGCGTGGGCGACCATTCTCGACTCCAACGTGACGACCATGATCGCCGGCCTGGCGCTGCTGATCTTCGGTTCGGGCGCCGTCCGCGGCTTCGCCGTCGTGCACTGCCTGGGCATCCTGACCTCGATCTTCTCGTCGGTGTTCGTGTCGCGCGGCCTCGCCAACCTCTGGTATGGACGCAAGAAGAAGCTCACCAGCGTGTCGATCGGTCAGGTCTGGAAACCGAACGCGTAAGTCGACTGCAGCTTGAAATTGAAGCGGCCCCGGCGGCAAAGCCGGCCGGGATGCCGCGAAAGAAAGGAATGTAATGGAATTATTCCGGATCAAGAGGGACATCCCCTTCATGCGCCACGCGTTGGCCTTCAACGTGGTGTCGGTGCTGACTTTTCTGGCGGCAGTGTTTTTCCTGTTCTACAAGGGCCTGCACCTGTCGATCGAATTCACCGGCGGCACCGTCATCGAGGTGACCTATAGCCGCCCAGCCAATCTTGAAGGCATCCGCAAGAGCATCGAAGGGCTGGGGTATACCGACACGCAGGTGCAGAGCTTCGGCACCGCTCAGGACGTGATGATCCGCCTGCCGGCGCGCAAGGACGTGAGCTCCGCGCAGCAGAGCGAAAAGGTGATGGCCACGCTCAAGGCGCAGGATGAGACGGTCAAGTTGCAGCGCGTGGAATTCGTCGGCCCGCAGGTCGGCGACGAACTGGCGCAGGACGGCCTGACGGCGCTGGCGATGGTGATCGTCGGTATCGTCATCTACCTCGCCTTCCGCTTCGAGTGGAAGTTCGCGGTGGCGGCAATCATCGCGAACCTGCATGACGTCATCATCATCCTCGGCTTCTTCGCCTTCTTCCAATGGGAGTTCTCGCTCACGGTGTTGGCCGCGGTGCTCGCGATCCTCGGCTACTCGGTGAACGAATCGGTGGTGATTTTCGACCGCGTGCGCGAAACCTTCCGCGACCGCCGCTACGGCAAGATGAGCACCGCGGACGTGATGAACCACGCGATCACCAGCACCATCTCGCGTACCATCATCACCCACGGTTCGACCCAGATCATGGTGCTGTCCATGCTGCTGTTCGGCGGCCCGACGCTGCATTACTTCGCCGTCGCGCTGACCATCGGCATCCTGTTCGGCATCTATTCCTCGGTGTTCGTCGCCGCCGCCGTCGCGATGTGGCTGGGCGTGACCCGCGAGGACCTGGTCAAGCCCGTGAAGGAAAAGGACGAGACCGACGGCGCGGTCGTCTGATCCGCCTGATCCGTAAAGAAGCCGGCTTTCGAGCCGGCTTTTTTTTCGGCTAAACTTGTTCCACCCTATCGAGAGGACAAGGCATGAAAAAGGTACGCGTCTGGGACTTGCCCACCCGGCTGTTTCACTGGGTGCTGGCGGTGTTGATCGTGGTTTCCGTCGTCACGCAATATATCGGCGGCAATGCGATGACCTGGCACTTCCGCTCGGGTTACGCGGTGCTCACCCTGGTGGCGTTCCGCATCCTGTGGGGCATCGTGGGCCCCCGCTACGCGCGCTTTTCGAGTTTCCTGTACGGGCCTTCGACCATACTCGGCTATGTCCGGGGCAAGGATGCGACCGGCAGGCTCGGCCATAACCCGTTGGGCGGCCTGTCCGTGTTCGCGCTGCTTGCCGCCGTGCTGACACAGGCCGTGACCGGACTGTATGCGAACGATGACATTGCCTGGGACGGCCCGATGGTCAAGTTCATCAGCAAGGAACTCTCGGACAAGATCACCTGGTTCCACAAGGACGTCAGTGCGACCGTAATCTTCGTGCTGGTCGGCCTGCACCTGCTCGCCATCCTGTTCTACCGCTTCGCGAAGAAGCGGAACCTGACGCAGCCGATGCTGACCGGCGATCAGGAGGTGGATTTCGACGCCGAGCCGGCGAACGACTCCTGGGGCATGCGCCTGCTCGCGGTGGCGATCCTTGCTGTGTGCGCCGGCGTGGTCTATTACCTCGTGACGCTGCCGGCAACGCGTTTCTGACGCGCCAATGAAAAACGCCTGCCGGCAGTGCGCCGGCAGGCGTTATCGCAAAATTCCTCTTTACTTGTTGCGGTAATCGTCGTGGCAGGCCTTGCAGGCCTGACCCACGCCGCCGAAGGCCGACTTGACCGCATTCAGGTCGCCGGACTTCGCCGCCGTCGACAGCTTGGCGACTTCCTGCTGCATCTTCTCGGCGCCCGCCTTGAACTTGTCCTGCTCTTTCCAGATCGCGGGCTTGGCCTTGGAGTTGGGCAGGTCGGATCCGGGCACGAAGGCGGACCAGGGGAGCTTGGACATGGTCTCGATCACCGCCACGTCCGCTTCGACGGCCGCCTTGTCATACGGCCTTTCCCCCTTGACCACGGCGCCGACACGGCCCATGTGGGTGCCCATGACGGACAACGCTGACTGCCGGTATTTGACGGCATCCTCGACCTTGGCGAACTGCGCCTGGGCGGAGAAGGGAAGGGCGATCATGGCGGTCAAGGCAATGCTGGCAATCGGGGGTCTCATACAAGCTCCTTTGGCTGGCTTTCTGGTTGAACGTGGTGGCGCTTCTCGTGGCACTTCAAGTCTCGGTCTTGCCGGCCGCCGCTCCCAGATGGGCCTTGAGCTTCGCCAGCTCGCGTTCGAGCGCGGCAAAGTCTTCCTCCCGATAATCCCGGAACGGCTGCTTGCAAAATTCTACATGAGGCGCAAAAACGCGTTCGAACTCCGCCTCGCCCTTCTTCGTCAGCCGCACGATGGTGCTGCGCCTGTCCTCCGCGTGCGTCGCCCGGCACACCAGGCCCTTGGCTTCCAGCCGGTCCACCACGCCGGTGAGCGTGCCCTTGGTGATCAGGGTGCGCTCCCCCAGTTCCCTGAACGACATGCCCGGCGTATTGCCGAGGGTGGCGATAATGTCGAACTGCGGCGGCGTGAGGTCGAGCGTGCGCACATGCATCGCCGAAAAGCGTTCGAACGCCTGGTAGCACTCGGCGACCAGGCGGATGCTGCGCAGGTAGCGTTCCCGTTTCATCCGTGGACGCAGGCTCAGTCCGCCTTCAGCGCCTCGACCTGGATCGCCAGCTTCACTTCCGGCGCGAAGCGGGGCGTGCCGTAGTTGAGGCCGAAGTCGGTGCGCTTGAACTCGGCGGTCGCGTCGGCGCCGCACACCTCGCGCTTGAACATCGGATGCTCGATGCACTTGAACTTGCCGATGCTCAGGTTCACCGGCCGCGTCACGCCCAGCATGGTCAGCTCGCCTTCGACGGCCACCGGCTTGTCGCCCTCGAACTTCATCGACTTGCCCTTGTAGGTGATGGTCGGGAATTGCTCGACATTGAACATGTCCTTGGAGCGCGCATGCTCGTTCATCTTCGCATGGCCGAAGTCGATGGATGCCGCCTCGATTGCGATATCCATGGAACCGGTCTTCGCCGCGCGATCCAGCTTCACCACGCCGCTGGTCTTGTTGAACTTGCCGCGCCAGACCGAAATGCCGAGATGGTCCGCCTCGAAGCTCGGATAGGTGTGGTTCGGCTCGATGTTGTAGGTCTGCGCAAAGGCCGAACCGGCGCTGAGGGCGAGAAGCGTTGCGATGATGTGCTTGGTTTGCATTGAAAATTCTCCCTGGCTTGTTGCTTACTGCGTCGTCACGACGCGGAACTTGATCAAAACTTCATCGGCGACCATGCTCGTGTCCTTCCACTCGCCCTCGCCGATATTGAAGGCCAGCCGCTTGATCGGCAGCGTGCCTTCAAAAATCTGTGCCGGCCCTTCCTGCTTCACCGTCAGCGGGAAGGCGACGTCCGCCGACTTCCCCTTGATGGTCAGCTTGCCGCTGACATCCAGCCTGCCGCCGCCCGCCGGCTTCAGCGCGCTCGAGACGAAGCTCGCCTTCGGGAATTGCGTGCCGTTGAACCAATCCTTCTTCTGCGCTTCCCTGTTGAACTCGGCATCGCCGAGATCGAAGCTGGCGACGTCGATTTCCATGCTCGCCTTCGAGGTCTCGGGCTTCGCGCTGTTGTAGTCGATCTGCGCATTGAAGCGCTTGAACTTGCCTTCCACCGGCACGTTCATCTGCTTGAATACAGCCGACACCGTGCTCTTCGCCGGATCGGTCTTGAGTTGCGCCGCAAGCACGGGCAGGGACGCAGCAAGTGCGAGGACGGCGGTACAGCGGAAAAGGTTCACGTTCACTCCTGTTTCGAAATCTAGGGAAGCATGCGCCGGAACACGCCGTCGCGGTCGATGACCAGGTGCTTCATGGCGGCCCCAACATGCAGGGCGACGCAGGCCAGCAGCGTCATGTTCAATGCGAAATGGACTTGCTTGAGGATAGGCTTCCACACCTCGTTGGCCTCGACCAGCACCGGCAGCGGAATGAGGCCGAGGTAGACCACCGGGACGCCGGAGGCGAGGCTGTAGAAATAGCCCGATACCGGCACGGCGAAGACCAGGACATACAGCAGCACATGCAGCAGCTTCGCGAGGCTGACCTGCCACGCCGCCATGCTCGCCGGCAGCGGCGGCGCCGCGTGCGTGAGCCGCCAGAGCAGGCGAAGGCAGGCGAGGCCAAGGACGGTCACGCCCAGCCACTTGTGCCAGGAAAAATACTTCAGCTTGGTCGGCGTGATCCCCGGGATATCGACCATCACGAGGCCGAGGACGAATGCGCAGACGATGAGCGCGGCCGTTAGCCAGTGCAGCACGATCGCCGGAAGGGTGTAGCGTTGCATGAATTGCAGGATGCTAATTAGTTTTAATTAGGACTAATATCATAGCAGCAAAGCTTGCAAGCGCGTGCGGGGGCACATGATGGCATCGCCTGAATGCCTTGTCTTGAACGATCTTAAAGCAGCATCCGGAGTCATATGGATTTTGCTCTGCCGCAGGCGGATCAGTGCCCGTGTGACCCACCCGCCTTTTGCTCCGGCACCGTGACGGTGACGGTTTCGCTGGCAAGGATCTTGTGGCTGGGATCGGCGATCTCGAGCCGCACCTTGTGCACGCCGGGCTTCAATCCAACCACGATGATCGGATCTTCGCTGGTATGAGCCCAGGTCCCGTTCCAGTCATCGATAGTGACATGAAGGTGGCCCAGGCGCGGCGATACGTCGACGGCTTTGTTACCGAATACCGGCATGATGCGTGCGTTCTCGGTCCGGTACTGAATGATGACGACCCCGCGGGCGAGCGGTTCGGCTAACGGCGGATACGCAATGAGCTTTGGCGCCGCTTCTGAAGCAAGCGGAATGACAGCCGGAGGACGGACGGCATCAGTACCGCTTTGCGCCCAGGACGCAACGCAAAAAGCAGCACCGGCAGCGGCAAGGGCAAGGTGTCTGGAGGGGAGTGGCATTGTGCTTCCTTTCGTGGAATTGGTTTCGGTGGCAGGGCCGGATATCGCGGGGCAAGGAAGAGGCGATGATCAGGAGTGCAGGTTTCCAGGTGTTGAACGTGCTGCACGGGAAGCATTACACCCCGGCCGTGTATCGTTCGTGTGTCCGGAAAAGCGAGTTATGTGAAGCTTTCTTGTCCAGGCAGCACTCAGGTACAAATCAATACAAAAACGGGAATACGGAAAACAATGCGTCGCGGTTTGTGACTGCGCAGCTAATGGAACGAACCTCAAGAAACTCTATGGGATCGTTCAGCGGATTCTGAATGACAGAAGATTCAGGCAACAGCGGCATGGCCTGTGGATGTGCTTTGCAGGGTGGCAGGAACAATATCGCTGCAAGTAACAGCATGGACCGCCTTTTCACTTGACCCGGGAATTTTGTTTATGCGCGCGTGCGGGAGGAAAAGTTTAAGTACTTGCAATCGTTCCGGCGAACGAATAGTAATGCGCTTCTACATGAAGGCATCTGCTTGAGCGGTGTGGCTCGTGGCAATGCGAATCCCGCCGCCGATACGGCGATGAAAGAAGGCTTGCTTCGGGGGAGATGCCGAAGCACCGCAGAACGCGGCGCTTCGGGGTGGAGGGATCAGATCTTGCGCGCGAGCTGCTCGGCGCGGCCGATATAGCTGGCCGGCGTCATCGCCAGCAGCTGGTCCTTGGCCTCTTGCGGAATGGCGAGGCCGTTGACGAAGTCGCGCAGGGCTTCTTTCGAAATACCCTTGCCGCGCGTGAGTTCCTTGAGCTGCTCGTACGGGTTCTCGATGCCGTAGCGGCGCATCA
This sequence comes from Noviherbaspirillum sp., assembly GCF_035654295.1. Lineage (GTDB taxonomy): Bacteria > Pseudomonadota > Gammaproteobacteria > Burkholderiales > Burkholderiaceae_D > Noviherbaspirillum. The sequence continues at coordinate 58,292 of NZ_DASRXF010000179.1, forward strand.
CCGTCTGCACCGGCTCGGCCAGCACTTCCCAGGTGGCGTCGAGGTCTTCCGCCAGGCGCGCGGGGTTCACTTCCAGCTTGTTCAGGCCGCGCAGGCAGCTGTCGTAGGCGAGCATGGTGTAGCCGAAGGCGACGCCGATGTTGCGCAGGACGGTGGAGTCGGTCAGGTCGCGCTGCCAGCGCGAGACCGGCAACTTCTCCGACAGGTGCTTCAGAACAGCATTGGCAAGCCCGAGGTTGCCTTCCGAGTTTTCAAAGTCGATCGGGTTGACCTTGTGCGGCATGGTGGACGAGCCGATCTCGCCGGCCTTGGTCTTTTGCTTGAAGTAGCCGAGCGAGATGTAACCCCAGATGTCGCGGTTCAAGTCGAGCAGGATGGTGTTGGCGCGGGCGACGGCGTCGAACAGTTCCGCCATGTAGTCGTGCGGCTCAATCTGGATGGTGTAGGGATTGAAGCTCAGGCCGAGGCGCTGCTCGATCACGTTCTTGGAGAACGATTCCCAGTCGAAGTCGGGGTAGGCGGACAGGTGGGCGTTGTAATTGCCCACGGCGCCGTTCATCTTGCCCAGGATCTCGACCTCGGCGATGCGCTTCTCGGCGCGCTTGAGGCGGGCGACGACGTTGGCGATTTCCTTGCCCAGCGTGGTCGGGCTCGCCGGCTGGCCGTGGGTGCGCGAGAGCATCGGCAGCGCGGCGTTGTCATGCGCGATCTCGGTGAGGCGGGCGATGACGTTGCGCAGCGCCGGCAGCAGCACGTCGTTGCGCGCGGCCTTGAGCATCATGCCGTGCGAGGTGTTGTTGATGTCTTCCGAGGTGCAGGCGAAGTGGATGAATTCGGATGCAGCGACCAGCTCCGGCACATCCTTCACTTTTTCCTTCAGCCAGTACTCGACCGCCTTCACATCATGATTGGTGACGGCTTCGATCGCCTTGATGCGTTCGGCGTCGGCTTCGGTGAATTCGCTTGCCAGTTTGTCCAGCAAAGCGCTCGCGGCGGGCGAGAAAGGCTTGATTTCCGCGAAGCCGGCGTTCGACAGCGCCTGCAGCCAGGCGATCTCCACCTTGACGCGATGGTGCATGAAACCGGCTTCGGACAGCAGGGGGCGCAGCTTGTCGGTCTTGGCGGCGTAGCGGCCGTCCAACGGCGAGAGGGCGGAGAGGGCGGAAAGCGACATGATATGAAAATGCGGAGAATGAAAGAAAACCTGCGCAAAGTGCGGAAAACCGCGCGCAAAATCAGCGGAATCCGGCATTTTACCATCTGGCCCCCGCCGCAAGACGTGCGATGGAAGGAGCGCCGGCCGGCCGCCGGGGCACTGATCGTGCCGTTCGCCAATGTTATAATCCAGGCCAATCCACACCATACGCATCTATGAAACTCATCGGTTCTCTCGCCAGCCCGTTCGTCCGCAAAGTCCGCGTGGTCATGGCGGAAAAGAAGCTCGATTACGAGCTGGTGCAGGAAAACGTCTGGGCGCCCGACACCAAAATCATGCAGTACAACCCGATCGGGAAAGTACCCTGCCTGATCATGGAAGACGGCGGCGCCATGTTCGATTCGCGGGTGATCGTCGAGTACCTCGATACGCTCACGCCCGTCGGCAAGCTCATTCCGCCCAACGGACGCGAGCGCGCGGAAGTCAAATGCTGGGAAGCCCTGGCCGATGGCGTGCTCGAAGCGGCCGTCGCGATCCGCCTCGAACGCACGCAGCGTCCCGAATCGCAGCAAAGCCCGGAATGGATCAAGCGCCAGATGGACAAGGTCGACAACGGCCTGAAGGCAATGGCCGCCGGCCTGAAGGACACCGCGTTCTGCAGCGGCAACCACTACACCCTGGCGGACGTCGCCGTCGGCTGCGCGCTGGGCTGGCTGTCCTTCCGCTTCCCCGAGATCGACTGGCGCGGCGACCATCCCAATCTCGCGAAGCTGTTCGACAAGCTGTCGGAACGGCCGTCGTTCAAGGATACGGTGCCGCAGTAAGCCGGCGCGGATCAAGCAAAAAGGGCAGCCGCGGCTGCCCTTTTTATTTGCGCGCGTTGCGTCAGTCGCCCATCTGCGACTGCAGGTAATTCTGGATGCCTACCTTGTTGATCAGATCGAGCTGTGTCTCAAGCCACTCGATGTGTTCCTCGGTGTCTTCCAGGATGTCTTCCAGCAGGTCGCGCGATACGAAATCGGCGGCGGCTTCGCATGCCTTGATGCCATCCTTCAGCGTCTGCTGCGCGGCCTGTTCGAGTTTCAGGTCGCATTCCAGCATCTCCTGCGTCGACTCGCCGATCAGCAGCTTGTTCAGCGCTTGCAGGTTCGGCAGGCCCTCGAGCATGAGGATGCGGTCGATCAGGCGATCGGCGTGCTTCATCTCTTCGATCGACTCGTCGTATTCCTTCTTGCCGAGCCTTTCCAGGCCCCAATGCTTGTACATCCGCGCGTGCAGGAAGTATTGGTTGATCGCGGTCAGTTCGTTGGTGAGCTGCGCGTTGAGCAGCCGGATGATGTTCGGATCGCCTTTCATTGGGCCCTCTGTGGTGGGGTGGGTGGGGCGGCACGTTGATGCGCCGATGGGTAGCGAAATGATAACCCACGGCGCCGCATTTGCCATTCGGGCGACTGTGTTTTGTTAGTGTGAATCATTCGCATCGGATGACCCGATGCGAGAGGGAGGGAAGAGCGAGAGGGGAGGGGAAGGGTCAGGCGGCGATTGCTGCCTGGAACATCGGTTGTGCTTCGCGCACGCCGTCTTCGAGGTATTCGCGCAGCACCGTCTTCGCGCAGGAATGGCACTTGCCGCAGCAGGTACCGACACCCAGTTCCTCGCGCAGCTGCGGCATGGTCGTATGACCCGAGTCTACTGCGCGGCGGATCTGGCGTTCGGAGACGTTGTTGCAAACACAGACAATCATGGCACTGCCTCGGATGGATGGATAGGGTGAGCGTCGTTCGGGCGGATCAGGCAGTGAGGATCAGCTTGTTCATCTGCGTCAGCCTCAGGCGGTAGATCCGGCCCTGGTGGTCGATCTCCACCTCGCGCTGCTGCTGGAACAAGTCTTCGCTCTTGAATCGCGGTGTCTGCGAAACAGCCCGGCTGCCTTGCAGGCTGCCATCTTCATCCTTCGATTGCTGCATCGTCCCGGTCATCTTGTGATCTTTCAGTAAATACGAACTATTCTCATTTAGATTATTAACGATGACGATAGGGATTGCAAGGGGTTTTTGCGTGACTTGTGGCGGATTTGGTGTTGCCATTTTGAAAGTGGCAGGCTGCCGGAACAGGTGAACGCGCCGGCAGCGGTCGATGGCCGAGCCAAACGGGTTTCGTGGCTAGTCGAAAGGGAGGTCGAACAGCACGACTTCGGTGTCCGGAGCAGAAGCGAAGAGCCGGATCGGCGTCGCCGGAGACACCGCCAGGGCATCGCCGGCGGCAAGTGCGGCGCTTCCGTCCCTCCCTGCGTCTGCGGTCAGCGCCCCATTGATAACGTGAATGTAGGCACGGCGGGAATGTCCGGCCGGTGCCCACAGCACATGCTCCGGATGGAGGATGGCGGCGTGGATCGACGCGTCCTGATCCACGGGCAGGCTGCCGTCGCGCCCGTCGGGTGTGACGAACGCCTGCCACCGTCCAACCCGTCCGCGCCGGTCGAAACGACGCTGGTCCACGCCGGGCCGTACGCCAAGCGTTCGCGGTTGCAGCCATATCTGGAGGTGGCGATCCACATCGCTCGTCGATGCATTCATCTGGCTGTGCCAGATTCCCGCTCCTGCCGACATTTTCTGCACCTCGTCCGGACGGACGAATGCATGGTTGCCGAGACTGTCGCGGTGTTCCACCACGCCCGACAGCGGGATGATGAAGATCTCGAGATCCTTGTGCGGATGCATCTCGAAACCGGTGCCCGGCTGGATGACGTCTTCGTTCAGCGCCAGCAAGGGACCGAAGCCATTGCGGCGCGCATCGTAATAGGGGCCGAAGGAAAAGCTGAAGCGCGCATCCAGCCAGTCGAGCTGCATCCTGCCGCGCGAAGTGCTGCGGCGTACGTCGAGCCTTTCCATCACGCCATCCTGTGCATGACGCAATCGCGGTCGAGGTAACGGTGCTTGGCGATGGCCAGCAGGTGCAGGCCGACGAGGCCGAGGAACAGGTAGGTGACGACGGTATGCACATCGCCTGCCTGCGCACCCGTCTCAGCGCCCAGCGTCGGGAAGAGTTTCGGCAATGGCATGTCGAAGAACTTCACGCCGTAGCCATACATGTCGGACGTTGCCCAGCCGGTAAGGGGCGCGGCGACCATCATCGCATAGAGCAACCAGTGCGCGGCGTGCGCCAGCAGCCGCTCGCCCGGCGGCATGGCGGCGGGAAGCGGCGGGACATGGCTCAGCCGGCGTATGGCGAGCCGCACGAAGACGAGAGCAACGATCAATGCGCCGACCGATTTGTGAAAGCTGTAGAACGCGGGCCGCAAAGTGTCTTTTGCGTCGAACGCGACCATGATGGGGCCGGTCACGAAAAGGGCGATGATACACAAGGCCATCGTCCAATGGAGGGCGCGCATCGGCGCCTGGTAGACGGGTTGGTTGGCAGTGGGAATTTTCATGCTTGGACTCTTGAGGTTGGAAAACAGGTGCAGGGATCAGCCCTGCGGCGGGCGGCGGTTGACCAGCATGACGCCGAGCGCAATCACGGCGACCGCGACCGGCATCCAGGGCGTCAGGCGTTCGCCGAACAGGGCGACGCCGCTGAGGACGCCGGTGGCGGACATGACGTAGCCGAGCTGGCTGAAATACACCGGGTCGGCGACTTTCTGGAACAGGAAGTAGACGAAGTAGCCGAGACTGGTCAGCGCGCATTGCAGGAGCACGAGCAGCCAGGCTTCGCCCATGGCTGGCATTCTGCCCTCGGCGAGCAGCAGAGGCAGCAGTGCGGCGGCGCCGGCCAGCAGCATGCCGCCGGCCAGGGTTTTCGAATCGTAGCCGTCCGGAAGGTGGCGTTTGCGGTACACATTCCCCGCCGCGACACTCAGCGGTATGCCAAGTGCGAGCAGCAGCGCGATGCCTCCGCTTCCCTGCTGGAGCGGCCTGCCGAGGATAAGCAAGCCAACGCCGCTCATGCCCAGCAGCACACCTGCCAGGCGCGCGGCGCGGTAGCGTTCCATCCCGATCATCCAGCCGAAGGCATAGGTAAAGAGCGGCGGGAGGGTGTAGGCAAGGGAGGTCATGGTGGTGCCGAGTTGCGGCATCACGAAAAAGGCCAGGCTGTTCGGCACGGACACGCTCAGGACGCCGGCAACCAGGCTGTATTTCACGACCGCCGCGGAGACCGGCCGGCGGCCTCTGCGTCCGGCAAGCAGCAGGATGAGTCCGCTTCCCAGCGCCGCGGCAAACGTGAACGCGATCGGCGACCAGCCCGCGTTGCCCGCAAGCCTGGCGACGGGCAGAGTTGCGCCGAGCAGGAAGCCGGTCAGCACGAGCAGCAACAGCGGCGATTGATGCACGGGCGTGGCTCTCGGCGCAAGCGTATTCAAGGATGACATGACGGACTCCTGCAGGAAGATGCGGCCAGTCTACGGAGATCCGGCTTTGGAAAAAATACGCGCAATGGAACATAATTTGTTCCAATCCGGAATAAATACAGGAGACGGAATTGGACAACCTGCAAAACCTGCGCGCGTTCAGGCGCGTGGTGGAATCGACGAGCTTCACCCGCGCCGCCGAAACGCTGGACATCTCCCCCGGCAGTGTCAGCAAACTGATCGCGGCCTTGGAGCAGCATCTCGGCACGCGCCTGCTGGCGCGCTCGACGCGCAGGATGAGCCTGACCGAGGCAGGACGGATCTACTACGCCCATTGCGTCCGTATCCTCGATGAACTCGACCATGCGGAACGCGCGGTGCAGCAGCTGGTGGATGTGCCGAGGGGAACGTTGCGCGTGAGCGTACCCACGTCGTTCGGCATCCTGTGGCTGAGCGGACGGCTGCCCGCCTTCCTGCGGCAGTTTCCCGAGATCCGTCTCGACGTGGTGGCGAGCGACCAGTACGTGGACCTTGTCGAAGGCGGCTTCGACCTCGCGCTGCGCATCAGCCGCAAGCTGCAGGATTCATCGATGGTTGCCAAGCCGCTCGGCGAGATACCGCATGTCGTCGTCGCCAGCCCGGCCTACTTCAAGTCCGCCGGGAAGCCGCGTGCGCCGGACGAGCTTGTCCGTCACAACTGCCTGGTGTACAGCCAGTCGCAGATGCCGGGCGAGTGGGCATTCGGGGAGGGGAAATCGGCGGTCGTCGTTCCGGTGCAGGGGAACTACCAGTGCAACAACAGCGTGATGTTGCGCGCCGCCCTGCTGGACGGGATCGGCATGACGCAAACACCCTTGCCGGTGGTGGAAGATTTGCTGAAGTCCAGGCAGCTGGTCACCTGCCTGGACGATTACAGGCCGCCGCCGCACCGCATTTTCGCAATGCTGCCGCAGCAGCGAGCGGTCTCGCCCAAGGTGCGTGCCTTTATCGATTTCATGGCGGAGCAGTTGGGCGCGCGAATAAAAAAATAGCGAGCCTGCAATCCGCTATCACGCCCAACACTGATCTTGCTAAATGCAGCAGCGCGCGGCGCATGGCATAGTCATCGGTAACTTGCAGAACCGAAAGCCATGCACAAACCGCTTTTCATCCGCGCCACCATTGCCGCGGCAATATCGGCGCATACGCTCCTGGTTTGCCAGGAAGCCTCCGCGCAGCAGGACAAACAGCTCGATCCGGTGGTGGTGTCGGCCAGCAGGACAGAGCAGAAGCGTTTCGACGCCGCCGCTTCCATCGACGCCGTGCAGGTCGATCCGCTGCGCACGCCTTCACCGCTGGTGAACATGTCCGAGCTGCTGTCCGGTTCGCCCGGCATCCAGATCCGCGAGCGGCAGAACTATGCGCAAGACTTGCAGCTGTCGGTGCGCGGTTTCGGCACGCGTTCCACCTTCGGGGTGCGTGGCGTGCGCATCCTGGTCGACGGCATTCCTGCCACCATGCCGGACGGACAGGGCTGGACGGCGACCGCACCGCTGCACTCGGTGCGGCGCATCGAAGTGCTGCGCGGTCCGGTCGCTCAGCTCTACGGCAATGCGGCGGGCGGTGTCGTGAATATCTTCACCGCCGATCCGCCCTTATCCACGGCCGAATCTTACGCCAGCGCATCGCTCGGCGCAGGCAGTTACGATCAGCGCCAGGCGGGCTTCACCCTCGCACGTGGCAGCGACGGCTTCGGCGGCTTGCTGGACGTATTCCACTACCGCACCGACGGCTACCGGGAACACAGCGCCGCCGAGCGTACCCAGATCAACGGCAAGCTGAAATGGGCGCCTTCGCCGGCGACCACCGTCACCGCGCTGGTTAACGTCCTGGACCAACCGCTGTCGCAGGACCCGCTCGGATTGAACCACGCGCAGTTTGAACAGGACCCGCGCCAGGTGGCACCGGTCGCCCTCACATTCGATACGCGCAAGACCATCGAGCAGCGCCAGGCCGGCATCGTCGTCGACCACAGGATCGATCGCAGCAATACGCTGCATGCGCGTGCCTACACCGGCGTGCGCAAGGTGATGCAGACGCTCGCGTTCAGCGGCAGCGCGGCCAATTCCGCAGGCGGCGTAGTCGACCTCGACAACGACTTCCGCGGCATGGGCTTGCATTGGGCGCATGCCGCGCAGCTGAACGGCATGCCTCTCAACTGGACGCTCGGCGTCGAGGCGGACGAGCTGGAACAGGAGCGCCGCGGCTTCGTCAACAACAATGGCACCGCCGGCGCATTGCGCCGCGACGAAACGGACACCGCGCGCAACATCGATGTGTTCGGACAGGTGGACTGGATGTTTGCGGCGCAATGGAAAGGTACCGCCGGCCTGCGCGCGAGCCGCGTGCGGCTGGGGGTGGACGACCGCTACATCACCGCGGCCAGTCCGAACGACAGCGGCAGCGTGTCCTATCGCAACATCAGTCCGGTGCTGGGGCTGGTCTGGTTCGCGGACGAGGATCTCAATATTTACGGCAACCTCGGCCGCGGTTTCGAGACGCCCACCATCAACGAATCCGCCTACCGCCCCGGCGGAACCGGGTCGAACCTCGGCCTGCAACCCGCACGCAGCCTGCAGGGCGAGATCGGCTTGAAGTGGAAGCGCGACAACCATGTCCTCGACCTCGCTGTGTTCCATGCTCGTAGCCGGGACGAGATCGCGCAGCTAGCCACCGAGAACGGCCGCTCGATTTTCCAGAACGTGGACAAGGTGCAGCGGCGCGGCATCGAAGCAGGCTGGCGGATGAACGATGCCGCGTTTTCGACGCAGCTTGCGTACACGCTGCTCGATGCGCGTTTCCGTGAAGCTTTCACCAGCGGTTCCGGCGGGGTGATTGCGGCTGGCAACAGGCTGCCCGGTGCGCCGATGCACAGCCTCTTTGCGCAGCTCGAATACCGCCCGGCGGCGGGATTGACGACTGCCCTGGAAATGCGCGCGGAAAGCAAGGCCTACGCGGACGACTTGAACAGCGATGCCTCGCCGGGATACGCGGTCTTCAACCTGCGAGCCGCGCAGGAATTCCGTGCCGGCCAGGGGACGTGGATGTTGTTCGCTCGCTTGGACAACGTGTTCGACCGCAACTATGCGGGGTCGGTAATCGTCAACGACGGCAATCGGCGCTTTTTCGAACCCGCCGCTGGCCGCCGTCTTTTCGTCGGCTTGCGCGCGCGCCTGTAGTCGGCCTGCCGTCAGCCGGCGGCGTCGATGATGCCGCCGCCTAGGCAGACTTCGCCGTCGTACAGCACGGCGGACTGGCCGGGCGTGACCGCCCATTGCGCCGTGGGAAAGCCGAGGGAGAAGCGGTCCTGGCCGTCAGGCGCGATGGTGCAGGGGACATCCGCCTGCCGGTAGCGCGTCTTGGCCGAGAGGGCAGAAGCAGCGGGCGGCTCGCCGGCGATCCAGCTTGCCTGTCCGGCGCTGAGCGAGGAGGACAGCAGCCAGGGATGGTCATGTCCCTGCACCACGTACAGGGTGTTGTTGTCGACATCCTTCTTCGCCACGTACCAGGCCTCGCTGTTGCCGTCGGCGTTCTGGTAGGACTTCATGCCGCCCAGGCCGATGCCCTTGCGCTGGCCGAGCGTGTAGAAGCTCAGACCGACGTGTTCGCCGACCGTCTTGCCGTCCGGCGTCTTCATCGGGCCCGGTTTATAGGACAGGTAGCGGTTCAGGAATTCGCGGAAGGGGCGCTCGCCGATGAAGCAGATGCCGGTCGAATCCTTCTTCTTTGCGTTCGGCAGGCCGATCTTTTCGGCGATCCGGCGCACTTCGGTCTTCGGGATTTCGCCCAGCGGAAACAGCGTCTTCGACAGTTGCGCCTGGTTCAGGCGGTGCAGGAAGTAGCTCTGGTCCTTCGTATGGTCGAGCGCCTTGAGCAGCTGGAACCTGCCGTCGTCCGCCTGCCGCACGCGGGCATAGTGGCCGGTTGCGATCAGGTCGGCGCCCAGTTGCATCGCATGGTCGAGGAAGGCCTTGAACTTGATTTCGGCATTGCACAGCACGTCCGGATTCGGCGTGCGGCCGGCCTGGTATTCGCGCAGGAATTCGGCGAACACGCGGTCCTTGTATTCGGCGGCGAAATTGACGGCCTCGATATCCACGCCCACCACGTCGGCCACGCTGGCCGCGTCGATCCAGTCCTGGCGCGTGGAGCAGTATTCCGAGTCGTCGTCGTCTTCCCAGTTTTTCATGAACAGGCCGATGACTTCGTAGCCCTGTTCCTTCAGCAGCCATGCCGAGACGGAGGAATCCACCCCGCCCGACATGCCGATCACGACCCGCTTCTTAGCCATTGAATGCACCGATGACGCTGGGATGGGTGTAGATCGCCGACAGCGGCACGCGCTGCCCGGCGAGGTAATCGTCGATGCACTGGAGCACCAGCGGGCTGCGGTGCTTTTCCTTGCATGCAAGAAGCTCGTCGCGCGTCATCCAGACCGCGCGCAGGATGCCTTCGTCCAGTGGGCGGTCATGCTGCTGTCCGAGCGCTCCGCAGAAGGCGAAGCGCAGGTAGGTCACTTCCTTGCGGGTGCGCGAGGACACGTAGCGCGACATGTAGACGCCGACCATCGCGGTCGGCGTGAAATCGTATGCCGCTTCCTCGAGTGTTTCCCGCGCGACTGCTTCCGGCAGGGATTCGTTGCGATCGAGGTGACCGGCGGGCTGATTGAAGCGGATGCCGTCGCTGGTCTCTTCCTCGACCAGCAGGAATCGGCCATCGCGCTCGATAATTGCGGCGACAGTAACGGAGGGTTTCCAGACTTCAGACATAGGTATCCTTCAAGAGGCCGCCATTGTACCGTGCATGGCAACCACCGGCGAAAACAGGAATGATCCGACGCGGGAGGCGGAAAATATTGATTTTCCACAACTATTCTGACGCGCATTCGTTGCCGTCCGGGGAAAAGCCGCTAAATTTTAATTTTGGTCACCGAGGCCCGGAAAACGGCAACCCGGGGGAAATTCCCGGATTTAGAGTAAGCCGTCGAGAAGAAATAAAAAAAGAACGGTTGTGCTAATTTTTCTTTTCCGTGTAAGATCAATGTAAGAAATCCAATAAAACGGCAATCACGCGCTCCGCGATGGCCTCATCGCCCTGCACCCCGGTTGTCGAGATCGCATTTAGGAATGAAGCGGGGCCCCCGCTCCATCAGCTGTCCAACCCAATCTACAACGAGAATCAGGGGAACACGTATGCCTCTAATGATAGGAGTACCACGGGAAGTCTTCCCGGGCGAGAAGCGGGTGGCCACCGTGCCCGATGTGGTCGAAAAGCTCATCAAGCTGGGTTTTTCGGTCCAGGTCGAGACCGGCGCGGGAGACGATGCCAATTTCAGCGATGACAGCTATCGCGCCGCCGGGGCAAAGATTGCCGGCAGCGCCGCCGAGCTGTGGGGCACGTCCGACATCGTCTTCAAGGTGCGTCCGCCGAGCACGCAGGAAGTCGGCCTGATGCGCGAAGGCGGCACGCTGATTTCCTTCATCTGGCCGGCGCAAAACCCCGAACTGATGCAACAGCTGGCGGCGAAGAGGGCGACCGTGCTGGCCATCGACTCGCTGCCGCGCACGCTGAGCCGCGCCCAGAAGATGGACGCGCTGACTTCCATGGCAGGTGTTGCCGGCTATCGCGCCGTCATCGAAGCCGCCAATGCCTTCGGCCGGTTCTTCAATGGCCAGGTGACTGCAGCCGGCAAGATTCCGCCGGCCAAGGTCTTCGTCGCCGGTGCCGGTGTGGCCGGCCTCGCGGCAATCGGCACCGCCGTCGGCCTGGGCGCGATCGTGCGTGCCAACGACACCCGTGCCGAAGTGGCCGACCAGGTGGTGTCGCTGGGCGGCGAATTCGTCAAGGTCGATTACGAGGAAGAGGGCTCCGGCGGCGGCGGTTACGCCAAGGTGATGAGCGAAGGCTTCCAGCAGGCGCAGCGCGAGATGTATGCCAAGCAGGCCAGGGAAGTCGATGTCATCATCACTACCGCCCTGATTCCCGGCAAGCCGGCCCCGAAGCTGATCACTGCCGAGATGGTGAAGAGCATGAAGCCGGGCAGTGTCATCGTTGACATGGCGGCCGAGCAGGGCGGCAACTGCGAGCTGACCGAACCCGGCAAGTCGGTGGTGAAGCATGGCGTGACCATCGTCGGCTACACCGATCTCGTCAGCCGCCTGTCCAAGCAATCGTCGACCCTGTATTCGACCAACCTGCTGCGCCTGACCGAGGAACTCTGCAAGACCAAGGACGGCATCGTCAACGTCAACATGGAAGACGACGCCATTCGCGGCCTGACCGTCATCAAGGACGGCGAGGTGACATGGCCGCCGCCCGCACCGAAGCAGGCGGCAGCGCCCGCCAAGCCGCCCGCTGCCAAGCCGGCGGTTGCGCCCGCAGCCAAGGGGCACGGCCACGGCTCGAGCGGCGAGCAGATGTCGGGCACCAAGACGGCCATCCTGTTCGGCGTTGCCGCCGCGATCTTCTGGCTGATCGGCGCCTATGCGCCGCCCGCTTTCCTCGGGCATTTCACCGTGTTCGTGCTGGCGTGCTTCGTGGGTTACATGGTGGTATGGAACGTGACGCCTTCGCTGCATACGCCGCTCATGAGCGTGACCAACGCCATCTCCAGCATCATCGCCATCGGCGCACTGGTGCAGATCGCGCCTCCGCTGACCGCAGGCGTGGAGCGTCCGGGTGACTGGATTCGCTGGCTTGCCGTGATCGGGATCGTGCTCACTGCGATCAACATGTTCGGCGGATTCGCCGTGACCCGCCGCATGCTGGCGATGTTCCGCAAATAAGGGAGGCGATAATAATGTCGGTAAGTCTCACAACAGTCGCCTACATCGGTGCGACCATTCTTTTCATCCTGAGCCTGGGCGGCCTGTCGCATCCGGAATCGGCACGGCGCGGCAACCTGTACGGCATGATCGGCATGGCCATTGCCGTGCTGGCCACGGTGTTCGGTCCCTTCGTCACCACGGCCGGCATTCCCTGGATCATCGGCGCGATGGTCGTGGGCGGGGCCATCGGCCTGTACGCCGCACGCGTCGTGCAGATGACGCAGATGCCGGAGCTGGTCGCATTGATGCACAGCCTGGTCGGCCTGGCGGCAACGCTGGTCGGCTACGCCAGTTACATCGATCCGGCCGCTTCGGCCAACTTCACGGGCGCCGAAAAGGTGATCCATGAAGTGGAAATCTATATCGGTATCCTCATTGGCGCGGTCACCTTCTCGGGGTCCATCATCGCCTTCGGCAAGCTGTCCGGCCGCATCGGCGGCAAGCCGCTGCTGCTGCCGGCACGCCACTGGCTGAACCTGGCCGGCCTGCTGATCGTGATTTACTTCGGCGCGCAGTTCGTGCGGGCCGGCTCGATCCAGGAAGGCATGTTGCCGCTGATCGTGATGACGGTGATTGCCCTCCTGTTTGGCATCCACATGGTGATGGCGATCGGCGGCGCGGATATGCCGGTGGTCGTGTCCATGCTCAACAGCTACTCCGGCTGGGCGGCGGCGGCGACCGGCTTCATGCTGTCGAACGACCTGCTGATCGTCACCGGCGCACTGGTGGGTTCGAGCGGTGCCATCCTGTCCTACATCATGTGCCGCGCGATGAACCGCAACTTCATCAGCGTGATTGCCGGCGGCTTCGGTTCCGAAGGCGCCAAGCCGGCTCCCGCAGGCGGCGCGGCGCAGCCGCAGGGTGAGGTAGTCGCGGTTTCCGCCACCGAAACCGGCGAACTGCTGCGCGATGCCAAGAACGTCATCATCGTTCCCGGCTACGGCATGGCGGTGGCGCAGGCGCAGCACACGGTCTACGAGATCACCAAGCACCTGCGCGAGAAGGGCGTCAACGTGCGCTTCGGCATCCACCCGGTGGCGGGACGCATGCCCGGCCACATGAACGTGCTGCTGGCCGAAGCCAAGGTGCCGTACGACATCGTGATGGAAATGGACGAGATCAACGGCGACTTCTCGGAAACCGATGTTGCCATGGTGATCGGCGCCAACGACATCGTGAACCCGGCAGCCATGGAAGATCCGTCCAGCCCGATCGCCGGCATGCCGGTGCTCGAAGTGTGGAAGGCGAAGACGTCCATCGTGATGAAACGCAGCATGGCTTCCGGCTATGCGGGCGTGGACAACCCGCTGTTCTACAAGGACAACAACCGGATGCTGTTCGGCGATGCGAAGAAGATGCTGGATGAAGTGCTGGTGGCGCTGAAGACGGCTTGAGCCGGTGTTTTGACGGTGCGAAGTAAGACGCTGGATCCCGGCCTGCGCCGGGATGACGGAGAAAGGGTGGAGCGGGATTGAAGGCAACCACCCGCAATCAAAGGTAGCAAGACCGCCTTGACTGCCCGCATGCGGGTAGAAGCGGCGCCACCTCCCGCTTCCCTTACCCTGTCATCCCGGTGAAGGCCGGGATCCAGCGGCGTTCGTGGCGCGAAGAAAGACCCTGGATCCCGACTTTCGTCGGGATGACGGCGGTAGTATCAAGCGTAAGTGAACCGTATTGCCCCGACTGCGGGGCTTTTTCTTTTGTGCGCCGGTCTTAGCGAACGCCGAACATGAACTGTTCCGCCAGCAACCGCTTGGCGCCCGGCATGGTGTCGAGCACTGCCAGGGAGACGCCGAGTGCGGACTGCGTCAACGCACCGTCGGGCGCACCGGCAAACACCCGCGCAAGCGTGTCGGTCAGCGAAATCGTGACGTGGCGGTCCGCCTGCCTTTCCTGCACGAAGCGCAGCAGGTTGTCGGGGACGGCTTCGCGCGCCAGCAGGCGTGCCAGTACCGCTGCGTCCCTCAGCCCGAGGTTGAGTCCCTGGCCCGCGACCGGGTGCAGGGTTTGCGCGGCGTTGCCGATGGCAACGGTGCGCATGGACGCGGCGGCGTGCGCATTCAGCCCCAGCGGGTAGGTGATGCGCGGCGTGACGCCGGTGAAACGTCCCACGCGCGAGCCGAAGGCCGACTCCAGCTCGGCGAGGAATTCCGCATCCGGCAGCGCGTACAGGCGCGACGCCGTGGCAGGGCGCGCACACCACACCAGCGAATACCCGCCGTCCTGCGGCAGCAGTGCAAGCGGACCTTCGGCAGTGAAACGCTCGAATGCACGAAAGGGGACAGGCGCGCTGGTCGTGACATGCGCAATGATTGCGGTCTGCTCGTAGTCGCGCCGCACCGCCTTGGCATCCTGCTCGGAAAACACGCCGCCCTCGGCCTGCACCATGATGCCGGCATTGATCGACTTGCCATCGGAGAAGCGTACTTCGACCGCGTCTTCGCGCTCCATCGACGAGGTGACGTGCACCGGCCTGAGCATCGCTGCGCCGGTCTGGACGGCGGCCGCCGAGAGCGCCGAGACGAGCGCGCCATACCGGGTCACGTAACCCAGCGCCGGGACGCCGTACTCTTCGCGCGTGATCATCGTTCGGCCGAAATGCCCGCGGCGCGACACGTGGATTTCGTGGATGGGATCGGACGCGACCGGCCAGGCGCCGATGCCGTCGAGGATCTGCGTGCTGCCGTAGGACAGGGCGAGCGAGCGCGGGTCCTTGTTCACCTGCTCCAGCGGCTTGGCATCGATGAGCGCAATGCGGGATGCCGGGGCGCCGCGCTTGACCAGCAGCAGCGCCAGCGCCAGCCCGACCGGGCCGGCGCCGCAGATGGCGATGTCGAAATCGGTGGCTGCCATCACTGTTTCATGACGGCTTCGATGTCGGCGACCGTCTTGGGCGCCGCCTCGGTGATGATCTCGCAGCCGCTCTCGGTCACCAGCGCATCGTCCTCGATGCGGATGCCGATGTTCCAGAACTGCTCCGGCACGCCGGGTTCCGGACGGACGTAGATGCCGGGCTCGATGGTCAGCATCATGCCGGGCTGCAGCGTGCGCCAGGGCTTGTCCTCGCCGGCTCCGTTGAGCTCGCGGTATTCGCCGACGTCGTGCACGTCCATGCCCAGCCAGTGGCCGGTGCGGTGCATGTAGAACTGGCGGTAGGCGCCTTTCTCGATCACGTCGTCCAGCGAGCCGACCTTGTCCTTGTCGAGCAGGCCGGTGTCGAGCATGCCTTGCGCCAGCACGCGGACCGCGGCGTCGTGGCCGTCGATGAAACGCTTGCCGGGCCGGGTCTCGGCGATCGCGGCCGCCTGTGCGGCGAGCACGATCTCATACAGGGCTTTCTGCGGTCCGCTGAACCTGCCGTTGGCCGGGAATGTGCGGGTGATGTCGGAGGCGTAGCTGTCGAGCTCGCAGCCGGCGTCGATCAGGATCAGGTCGCCATCCTTGATCTCGGCGTCGCTGGCGCGGTAATGCAGCACGCAGGCGTTGGCGCCGGTGGCGACGATCGAGCCGTAGGCGGGGAACTGGGAACCGTTGCGGCGGAACTCGTGCAGCAGCTCGGCTTCCAGGTGATATTCCCGCAGGCCGGGGCGCGTATTCTGCATGGCGCGGCGGTGCGCGGCGGCGGAAATCGCGGCGGCACGCTTCATGATGCCGACTTCCTCGGCATCCTTGTACAGGCGCATTTCATCGAGCAGCACATGCACGTCGTGCACGATGGACGGCGCCGTGACGCCGGCACGGGCCTGCATGCGCACGCTCTGCAGCCAGGCCTTCACCTGTCCGTCCAGCCTGCTGTCGCTGCCCAGCGCATAGAACAGCGCGGGCGCGTCGGCCAGCAGGCGCGGCATTTCGGTATCGAGTGCGGAAATCGGATGCGCGACGTCGAAACCGAAGGCTTCGCGCGCCGCTTCCGGGCCGTAGCGGTAGCCGTCCCAGATTTCACGTTCGAGGTTCTTCTCGCGGCAGAACAGGATTGCCTGCTCGGTCTTGCCGGCCACGAGCACGATGACCGCTTCCGGCTCGCTGAAGCCGGACAGGTAGTAGAAGTAGCTGTCGTGGCGGTAGGGATAATCCGCATCGCGGTTGCGCATCACTTCAGGCGCGGTGGGGATGATTGCCACGCCGCCGCCTTTGGCCTTCATCTGCGCCATCAGTGCGGCGCGCCGGGCTGCATAGGATTTCATCTGCACTCCTTATCCGTTGAGTTGCGCGAGACGTTCCGGCGTGCCGACGTCGGTCCAGTCGCCGCGATAGAATTCGCCGCCCACCTGCCCGCGCGACGCGTACTCGCGCAGGATGGGGGCGATCTGCGCCGACTGGCCGGGGGCGACGGAATCGAAGATTTCCATGCGGTAGACGCCGATGCCGGAGAACGTATAGCGCGGGTCGCCGTCATTGGCGACCGAAAAGCTGTGCAGGGCGAAATCGCCCTTGGGGTGATGCGGCGGATTCTTCACCAGGTACAGCCAGGCCACATCGCGCTTGTCGTGCGGATGCGGGTTGCCCCACATGTCGTTGTCCTGGAGCGCATCCTTGACCTGCTCGAAATCGAAGTGCGGGCAGAAGACGTCGGCGGCGATCGCGACGAACGGTTCCTCGCCCAGCAGGTGGCGCGCCTTGGCCACGCCGCCCGCGGTTTCCAGCGCCGTGCCCTCGGCGGAGTAGGCGATGCGGGCGCCGAACTGCGAACCGTCGCCGAGCGTTTCCTCGATCATGTGGCCGAGGTGCGCGTGGTTGATCACGATGTCGGTGATGCCGGCGCGCACCAGGTTCAGGATGTGCCAGACGATCAGCGGCCGGCCGCGCACTTTCAGCAGCGGCTTCGGGCAGCTATCGGTCAGCGGGCGCATGCGCTCGCCGCGTCCGGCGGCGAAAATCATGGCTTTCATCGTGCCCTCCTCAGAACGTGAAGCCGGTCGACGGCCCCTTGTTCTCCAGTTCGTCGAGCAGCACGATCAGCGGGGCCAGCTGCTTGTAGCGGCCGGCAGCCTTGCGGGTGTATTCCATCACCAGCGGCAGGTCCTTCAGGTAGCCGTCCTTGCCGTCGCGGTGGTAGAGCCGTGCGAAGATGCCCAGCACTTTCAGGTGGCGCTGCAGGCCCATGAATTCGAAGTCGCGATAGAAGGCGTCGATGTCGTGCGGCACCGGCAGGCCGGCGCGGCGCGCGCGCTCCCAGTAGCGGATCGCCCAGTCGAGCACCATTTCCTCGTCCCACTGAATGTAGGCGTCGCGCAGCAGGGACACGAGGTCATAGGTGATCGGGCCGTAGACCGCATCCTGGAAGTCGAGGATGCCGGGGTTGCCGCGCTCGGTCACCATCAGGTTGCGCGAATGGTAGTCGCGATGCACATAGACCTGGGGCTGGGCGAGGTTGTTCGCCAGGAGCACCTCGAACACGCTGTTGAGCAGCGCGTTCTGCTTTTCGGTCATCGTGACGCCGAGATGTTTGCCCACATACCATTCGGGGAACAGCATCAGTTCGCGGTGCAGCAGCGCGCGGTCGTACTCGGGCAGCACGCCCGGTTTGCTCTGCGCCTGGATCAGGACCAGCGCGTCGATCGCATCGAGGTAGAGCTTGTGCGCGCTGTCGGGCGTGAGCTGGTGCAGGTAGGTGGTGGTGCCGAGGTCGGACAGGAGCAGGAAGCCGCGTTCGACGTCACGTTCCAGCACCTTGGGCACGGACACGCCGGTCTCGCCGAACACTTCGGCGACGTGGATGAACGGACGCACGTCTTCATGCGGCGGCGGTGCATCCATCGCGATATACGATTCGCCGTCGGGCGAATCGATGCGGAAATAGCGCCGGAAGCTGGCGTCGGCGGATGCCGGCCTGATGGTGTCCGGCAAGACTTTTTCGGCTGACAGGGTGGACAGCCATTCTTTCAACTGTGTGAGACGAAGATCGGAACCGGTATTAAAAGACATGAAACTACCTGGACAAGTTGGAGATCCCCCTCTGGGGGAGGTGAGTTCCCATATAATAAGGGATTAAACCTGAAAAAGCGCCAGCCGACCTCCTTCTTTTCATGAACCGGTTCCCCGCATTTCCCCCTTCGCAACTTCGTCTCCGCATCCTTGCCGCCATTGCCGTCATGGCCGTGCCGGCCATCGCGCCGGCGCAGGGTGTCAAGGAGGGAAGCGCCTCCGAAAAGGACCTGCCCGCGACCATCAGCGCCGAGCAGATGAGCGGCCGTCCGGACCGCGAAGTCATCCTCGAACGCGACGTCGAAATCATCCGCGGCCCGACCACGCTCAATGCCGACAGGGCGACCTACCGCATCGTGGAAGACGAGGTCGAGGCCGAGGGCAATATCCGCATGCGCCGCTTCGGTGACACCTATACCGGCGACGAGCTGCGGCTCAAGATCGAGGCCGGCGAGGGCTATGTCACCAATCCGACCTACCGCCTGGAGCGCAACAA
>NZ_DASRXF010000180.1:0-15882 GCF_035654295.1 Noviherbaspirillum sp.
ACCTTGATCAGCACGAAGGCCAGCATCGCGCCCATGATCAGTTCCCACACGCCTTCCACCCAGAGGTGAACCACCCACCACCAGTAGTACTTGTCCTTGACCAGGTTGGCCGGGTTGTAGAACGAGAACAGGAAGAAGATCGCCAGGCCCCACAGACCCACCAGCATGACCAGGTTGATGCTGGTCTTGCGGCCGCGCAGGACGGTCAGCGAGATGTTGTACAGGAAGACCAGTGCCACGATGACGATGCCCACCTTGGTCGGCAGCGGCTGTTCGAGGAACTCGCGGCCCATCGTCGCCAGCATGTCATTGCCGGTGTACTCGGCAAGCTTGGCATACGGGACTGCGAGGTAGCCGACGATGGTCGCCGCGCCGGCGATCAGGAACACCCAGAAGGTGGCCAGCGCCAGCTTGGGGCTGTGCAGCTCGCGCTCCGATTCCTCGGGAATGAGGTAGTAGGCGGCGCCCATGAAGCCGAACAGCAGCCACACGATGAGCAGGTTGGTGTGGACCATGCGGGCCACGTTGAAGGGGATCGCCGGGAACAGGAAGTCCCCCACGACATACTGCAGGCCCATGATCAGGCCGAACAGGATCTGCCCGAAGAAGAGGCCGATCGCCGCGATGAAATAAGGCTTCGCGACCGCCTGTGATTTGAATTGCATTATTTTCTCCGCTTGTTGCTGTGGACTGGATTCGATCAGCCTTCGATATTCGGCGGCCACTTGCTGGTGTTGATCTCCGAGGTGTACTTCAGGAAGTTCACCAGGTCATCCAACTGCTGGTCGTTCAGGTTGAACTGGGGCATCTGGCGGCGGCCGGGAGCGCCGGTCGGCTGGATCTTCATCCACGACTTGATGAAGTCGCCGCCGCGGCGGGTGTACACGTTGGCAAGCTCGGGTGCGAAATAGGCACCCTCGCCCATCAGCGTGTGGCAGCCGATGCAGTTGCGCGTTTCCCAAATGTGCTTGCCGCGCACGACGGATTCCGTCAGGTTTTCGCGGTTGTCACGTTTGGGCAGCGTCTGCATGGTGTCGAAGGTCATTGCCAGGAATAGCAGGAAGAAGAACACCGCGCCGCCATAGAAGATGTTCCGGGCTGCGGATTTTGTGAAGGAAGCGCTCATGTCAGGGTAGTCCTATGTCTGAACCGGAAAGGATTTCGGCGCGTTGCACGTGCCGACGGTCCAAATCATACATTCCATATGCATCTTTAAGAAAGGGGGAAATTGCCTCTTTGTGGCTTAAAGTTGGAAAATTTGCAGACCTTGATTCAAGTTAAGGACAGGGTTGGCGCGCTCAGCTCCCATAATCATGTGACGCTGTTCTCGCCGCCCCGGCGTACACTACACCGACCCCACAGCAGCAGGAGCGCCCTCTTACATGGCAAAGGAAACCAGCATGCACAAGCCGATCCGCGTCGCCGTCGTCGAAGACGATGCACGCACCCTTTCCCGGCTGTGCGGGGCGATCGTGCGCGAGCCCGGTTTCGTGCTCGCCGAATCCTTCAGTTGCGGGCTGCCGGCCATTGCCTGGCTGCGCCATCATCCTGTCGATATCCTTTTGACCGACCTCGGGCTGCCGGACACCTCCGGCATCGAAGTGATCCGTGCCTGCGTGGAGCACCAGGCGCAGTGCGACATCATGGTGATCACCATGTTCGGCGACGAGAAGAATGTGCTGACCTCGATCGAAAGCGGGGCGATGGGATATATCCTCAAGGGGATCGATGAGATGGATGTCGGCCGCGCGATGCGCGACCTGCGCGCCGGCGGATCGCCGATGACGCCGCTGATCGCCCGCAAGGTGCTCACCCGCGCACGCCGCAGCGACCCTTCGGCTGCCGCCCAGGATGGCGGAACGCAGGCGCCTGCTGTCGCGCTGACGAATCGCGAGGCGGAGATCCTCAACCTGATCGCGCGCGGTTACACCTACGAAGAAGTGTCCAAGCTGCTTTCGGTATCCTTATCGACCGTGCAGACCCACATCAAGAACACCTACGGCAAGCTCGCCGTGAAGTCGCGCGCCGAAGCGGTTTATGAAGCCAACCGGATGGGGCTGCTCCGGTCGCGCGCATTCTAGATGCGCAAGCGCACGGCAATGCGGATGCATATCGCATGGATTCTTGCGCTGGTCAACCTGTTCCTCGTTCCCGCCTTCGGTATGACGGTGATCGAGGATGCGGAAGTCATCATCGAAAGCTCTGGCGTGCCGGGCCAGCCGGTCGCCATCAAGTTGCCATTCAACTGGGACACCGCGCAAGGCGGCATGGACGGCAAGGCCCGCGTACTGATCCGCTTCCCGGCGGATGATCCGCGCGCACCGCTCGGCATTCTCTTCTCGCGCCTCGGCAACGCCTATGAAGCCCGCCTCAATGGCGTGCTGCTCGGGGCAAAAGGCAGCGGCAACGATCCCCATGAGGATTACTCCAAGCAGCCGCAGTTCTTCAAGGTGCCGGAAGGCGTGCTGCAGGAGAAGAATGAACTGGCTATCCTCGTGCACGCGCAGGGCGGCCGGCGCGCCGGCGTGAGCGTGCCGGTCATCGGGCCGGCCGATGAAGTGCACCGGCAATACGAAGAGGCCTACCGCTGGCGCGTCAGCGGCTTCCTGGCCCTGTCCATCGTCAGTGCGGTGCTCGGCGTGATCGCGCTGCTGCTCTGGCTTCGGCAGCGAGAGCCGCTGTACGTGTACTACGGCGTCGGTGAAATCCTGTGGGCAATCCTGGTCAGCGATACGCTTGCCCAACGTACCCTGCTCCCATGGCCGTGGTGGGGCATCGTCGTGTTCTCGGCCTATGCGCTGGCGGCCGCGCTCATTTCAAAATTTTCGCTTATCTTTGTCGACCGCCATGCAGGACCGATGAAGATCTTCGGCGACTGGCACGCATGGCTGACCGTGCCCGCAGTGGCAGCCTCGTTCCTGCTGCGCATGCCGCTTCTGTTGTCGGTGTGGCTCGGAATCACGCTGCTGGTCTGCATCGGCACCGCGCTCATTGCAGTCGTGGAAGGGATGAAGAGCCGGGAGCTGGAAAAGCGCGTGCTCGCCGTCGCCGTCATCGCCACCTGCATTGCCGCCACGCGCGACATGCTCTACTTCCGGGTCTTTCCTGGATTCGGCGGCGTTCCCTGGGTCCGCTATGCATGGGTCGCCTTCGGCGTGACGCTGGCCTGGACGATTGCCGAGCGTCTGCGCAAGTCGGCCCAGGCCATCGCCAGCATGAACCAGGATCTGGCGCAGCGCCTCGCGGAAGGAGAGGCAAAGCTGGCCGCCACCTACGCTGCGCAGGCGGAGACGCAACGCAACCAGGCCATCGTCGAGGAACGGCAGCGCCTGACGCGCGACATGCATGACGGACTCGGCAGCCAGCTCCTCGGCGCGCTCCAGCTTTCGCAGAATCCGGAAGTGGCACGGGAAGTCATCACCGCACACCTGCGCGAAGCGCTGGACCACCTCAAACTCACCGTCGACGCCATGCAGGACATCGAAGGCGATATCGCGTCGCTGCTGGGCGCCCTGCGCTACCGCCTGAGCGAGCGGCTGGACGCCGCCGGCATCCGGCTGGCGTGGTCGGTCGATCCCTTGCCCGCGATCGGCGGCTGGACGCTTCAGCAATCGCGGGACCTGCAAATGATCCTGTTCGAAGCATTCTCGAACCTGCTCGCGCACTCGGGCGCATCGAATGCGAGTCTGCGTGCGGAGTATCTCGGCCGCGAGCATGCGATCCGCATCCGGCTGTCGGACGACGGCAAGGGCTTCAATCCGCGTTCGCAGGAAGGCCCGGGCGGGCACGGCCTGGCCAATATGCGTTCGCGTACGGCACGCCTGGGCGCAGCACTGGATATCGAGAGTTCCCCGGCGGGCACCTGCGTCAACCTGCTTCTGCCCCTTCCCTCGGCCTGAAGCGCGGGACGTCCATTCCGTTGTTGCCTCACATGAACATGTGAGGCGGGGAAACAGTGTGCCGTTTATTCTTGCGCGTATTCAGTCAACGACCGGGGTGCGCTCATGAAACCAAGCCTATTTGCGATGCTGCCGCTGCTCGTGCTGGCGGCATGCGGCGGCCAAGGCGGCGAGAGCGCGGCGCCGGAGCGTCAGGCGGCGCAGGTGCATGCGCAATCCGAGCGGCGCCTGTCCAACACGACGGACAGCAGCAATGTGCTGTCCGATGCCGGCTTCGAGAACGGCGGCAGTGGCTGGACTGCATCCGAGGCCGTACTTGTGCTCGGGTCTTCCTCGGCGCGCACCGGCACCGGTTATGCATGGCTGGGCGGCTATAACTCGGCAAACGACATCCTGTACCAGTCGGTCAGCATTCCCGCCTCAGCAACCAGCAGCTACCTGCAATTCTGGTACGTGATCAAGACCAGGGAGCTCTCGGTCTTCAGTGCGCCCGACACGATGAAGGTGGAGGTGTACGACGCCTCCGGCGCAAGCAAGCTCGCAAGCCTTGCCACCCTGTCCAACCTCGATGTCTCGTATGCCTGGAAACAAAGCGCGCAATACGATCTTTCCGCGCACAAGGGAAAGACTGTGCGCCTGAAGTTCACGGCCACGACGGACGCCTCGAATTCTACGGATTTCCTGCTGGATGACATCGTCGTCCATGCGCCGGCGGCAGCGTCCGGCCCGGTTGTGTCGGGTAACGTGGCGACGTTCGGCGGCAATCGATCGAACTACACGATCGCCAGGACGACGTCCGGCTTCAGCGTGACGGACAAGTCGACCGGCGTGCCCGCGAGCCTCGGTTTCCCCGCGGTGGACACCCTCAAATTCGCCGACGTGACGATCAACCTCCAGGTCGGGACCAAGGCGGCAAGCATTTCCGCGTCGGACCTCAACTCGCTGGTCGAGCTGTACATCGCCTACTTCAACCGCGTGCCCGACGCCGATGGCATGAGTTACTGGATCGACCAGCTCAAGGCCGGCGCATCGCTGTCGCAGATCGGCCAGTCCTTCTACAGCGCGGCGGTGCAATACTCCTCGCTGACCGGTTACACGGCCAACATGAGCAATGCCGATTTCGTCCGGCTGATCTACAAGAACGTGCTCGGCCGCGCCACGCCGGATACGGATGGATTGATCTACTGGTCGGATGCGCTCGCAAACGGCACCCAGACGCGCGGCACGCTGGTCAAGACGATGCTGGAGTCCGCCCATTCGTTCAAGGGCAACACGACCTTCGGCTGGGTGGCGGACCTGCTGGACAACAAGGTCTCCGTCGCCACCTACTTCGCGGTACAGCAGGGCATCACCTACAACTCCCCTTCCGATTCGATCTCGAAGGGCATGCAGATCGCATCCGCGGTGACGCAATCGGATACGACCGCCGCAAAGGGACTGGTGCCGACCGGCGACCCCACACTCAACCTCAAGCCGGAAGACTCGACGGTGACCTGCACGCCGCCGCAGGTCCTGGTGAACGGCGTATGCACGACCGTGTCCGAGACACGCATTCGGCCCGGCTTCATGTTTGAAGTCGCCTACAGCCCGGCGGGGTCGACCTATTACCTGCAGTTTGGCTACGTGGGCACGGGGAGCTCGAGCCACGACACGCTGGGCAGCGCTTCGGTGACCGCGGAGGAAGCGGCGGAAGATCCGGAGGAGTTGCCCGCTGCACTCGATGCGGCGACGAAGGCCATTGCGGAGTTCAATGCCATCATCGATCGCCTGTGGGACGCAAAGACCTACCCGCCGCACAACACGATGGTGGCGATCTTCCGCGGCGCGGTACAGAAGGCGCTGGCTGAAGAAGATGCAAGCGTGGCCGGCCCCTATGCGGTCTCCAAGTTTGTGGAGGCCGGCTATCCGGCCGCATCGGGAGGCTCCGGCAACCCCGATACCGGTTCGGGTCCCAAGTCGCCTTGCAAGGAACAGTATGCCGGGCCGCTGGACGATCCGCAGGTCTATACCTTCTGCCAGAACGCATACGGGAACTCCTGCATCGACCGCGAAAACGGGACGTCCTTGTATCGCCAGCAGACGACGGTGGTGTGCGGCATTCTCGGCAACTGGCTCAAGACCCTGGGCGACAGCCGGACCGCGCAGCAGTACTGCTCTTACTGCAATCCCGCCAACATCCCCTGACCCGGCGCCATTGCCGCTCGAAGGCCCTGCCCAAACGCAGGGCCTTTCGTTTTCGGGAAGCGGGTCTTCGTCGAGGCGCGAGCGGAAGGCCCTCTCCTGTCACGGTTCGATATGGGAAAGCACGGCGAGGAAGAACGGTGGAAAGGCCTCAGGCCAGCGCAAGATGCTGCTGCTGCTCGGGCAGGAACTCGCGGATGTCGCGCGGCTTGCGGCGGCGCGGGTGCCGGATCTCGTCGCGGCGCAGTTCGCGCGCGGCGCGCCAGAGGACCATGTCGTCTTCATAAGAGCGCAGCGAGCGCGTCTTTTCCCATGCCACGCGACGGTGGGTGATGAAGTCCCACAGGACGGGCGTCAATCCATCGAGCCTGCCCTCCGCCTGCAGCTTGAGCGCCACACCCATCACGTCGCCCGCATGCGGCACGTCTTCCGGGAAGTGGATGGAATTGGCCCAGGCGCGCACGTCGCAAAAGTCGAGGACCTGTCCGCGAATGGGTTTTTGCCAATGGTCGGGGTGCGCGCCCTGGTTGGGCCAGCGTCCCGCGCCTACCGGTGTACCTGCTTTGAACATCGTGCCCTCCTTCGGATCGCATACTGTTCATGCATACAGTATAGCGCGGTTTTGGCCTTTGTTCATGCGGGTTTCAGGCGATTTGGGCGGTCTTTCCCGAGTGTAAACGGGTGGATTTCAAATGCATCGCGTTTAATGCGACATAGATCGCGACATTAATTTGCACATTAAACCTATAACGCACTGTTTTTCAATGCATTTTAGCCATATAATCGCGACATAAATCACGACATTATTCCGTAAAGTGCGCTTGCGAAACGATTCCGGCCAACAATCCTTGATTGCCATGCTCGGGCGCGGCCCTTCCGGTGCCGCCACCCTTGCCGAGGCAATCGGGGTGACGTCGCGGACAATTCAGCGCTGGCTGGGAGAACGCGCGGATATCTGCTCAACCGGAGCCGCATCGCGGACCCGCTATGCGCTTCAGCGCCCCGTGCGCGGCCGGCTCGACCGGCACCCGCTCTATCGCGTCGACGAACATGGCGCCATTGCCGAAGCCGGAAGCCTGACGCCTGTTTATCCGGAGGGCTCCCTCTGCAGCCTGCAGTCGCTGGAGTGGCCGGTCGACGGCGCGTCCCTCGAAGGCTGGTGGGAGGGCCTGCCCTATCCCTTGTACGACATGCGTCCGCAGGGCTTCCTGGGGCGCATGTTCGCGCGGCGGTTTCACCGGGTGCTGGAGATCCCCGAAGATCCGCGTCGATGGAGCGACGACGATATCCTGACCATACTTACTCGGGAAGGATGGGACACCAGCGGCAACCTGATCCTCGGCGAATCCGCCTTGCAGCGCTGGCAGGAAGAACTGATGTCGCCCGAACCGGCGATTCCGGAAGACGAACACCTGGACGCCTACCTCACGCTGGCGCAGGCGGTTGCCGCACTCGGCATTGCCGGCGGCAGCGCCGGTGGCGAGTTCCCGAAATTCCCGGCCATCCGGAGCCTGGCGGGCGCAGCGACCGAACACGTCATCGTCAAGTTTTCCGGCGAGGTATTGCCGGGCGCGACGCAACGCTGGTCGGACCTGCTCGTGTGCGAGCATCTGGCGTCCACCCACATCGCGGCAATGCCCGGCGTGTCCGCTGCCCGCACCCGGCTCCTGCAGGGCCGGAACCGCAGCTTCCTCGAATCCGAGCGCTTCGACCGTGCCGGCCGGTTTGGCCGTACGCCGCTGGTCAGCCTCGAATCGCTTAACGGACATCTGCTTGGAACAGGCGGCGAAGACTGGCGCGCGCCTGTGCGCCGCCTCGTGCAGATGAAACTGCTCGACCAGGATGGACTGGACGCGGTACTGCGCATGTGGTGGTTCGGCAAGCTGATCGCCAACAGCGACATGCACATGGGGAACCTGAGTTTCGTCCCTGGCACGGGGAAGTTTCCCAAATTCCATGTAGCGCCCGCCTACGACATGCTGCCGATGGCATATGCGCCGCTGCCCGGGGGTGAGGTGCCTGCGGTTACGCCGCAGTTCGCAATGCCGGTGCCTGCGGAGCAGGACGCATGGCTTGATGCTTGTGCATGCGCGATTGCGTTGTGGGATGAGGCCGCGGCCGATGCGCGTATCAGCGCACCGTTCCGCGTACTGTGCGGCGAGAACGCCGCCTTGCTGGAGACAATCCGGAAGAAGGTGGTGCCGGCGTAGGGCCGGCACCTGCTGATATCAGCCGATCACTTGCCCGGCAGCTTGCCCTGCACGCCTTCGACGTAGAAATCCATCTTGTTCAGCGCGTCGTCATTCAGGGCGCCCTTGTCGAGGCGGACCTTGCCTTCGTTGTCCTTGACCGGTGCGTCGAACGGGGTGATCTTGCCGGAGACGATATCCTTCTCGGCGGCGGCGACCAGCTTCTTCACGTCTTCGGGCACGCTGGCGTTGATCGATTCCAGCTTCACGAAGCCATCCTTGATGCCGCCCCAGACGCCGCTGGTCTTCCACTTGCCATCCACCACCGCTTGCGCCGACTTGGTGTAGTAGTCGCCCCAGTGGTGGGTCACGGCGGCGAGCTGTGCCTTCGGGCCGAACTTCTTCATATCGGAGTGGTAGCCGACCGCAAACTTGCCCTTCTCTTCCGCGGCCTGCACAGCGGCGTGGGAGTCGGTATGGTGGGTGACGATGTCGGCGCCCTGGCCCATCAGGGTGATGGCCGCATCGCGCTCCTTGCCCGGATCGAACCAGCTGTTGACCCAGATCACGCGCACTTCAGCCTTCGGGTTCACGCTGCGCATGCCGCGGGTGAAGGCGTTGATGCCTTGCAGGACTTCCGGGATCGGGAACGCACCGACGTAACCGGCAACATTCGACTTGGTCATCTTGCCCGCGAGGACGCCGGCGAGGTAGCGGGCTTCATAGAAACGCGCGTTGGCGGTGGCGACGTTCGGCGCGGTCTTGTAGCCGGTGAGGTGAACGAACTTCACGTCCGGGAATTGCTTGGCCACCTTCAGCGTCGGGTTCATGTAGCCGAACGAGGTCGTGAAGATCAGCTTGTTGCCTTGCTGCGCGAGATCGCGGATCACGCGTTCGGCGTCGGCGCCTTCCGGCACGCTTTCGACGAAGCGCGTCTTGACCTTGTTGCCGAGGGCCTGCTCCATCTGCTTGCGGCCCAGGTCGTGCTGGTAGGTCCAGCCGGCTTCACCGATGGGGCTGACATAGACGAAACCCACGTTGAGCGGCGCAGGGTCCGCGGCAAATGCCATTGCGGGCAGTACGGCAATCGCGGCCAGGGCGCCGCGGATGAAGCTTTTCGACATGGTATTCCTCTACAGTTGACTCCCACTGGTTGATCAATGGACCCGAATCGCGCCGAGTGGGAACAACAGCGGGATTGTCCGGACGACGGATCGCCGTGCGTCGATGTCCAAATTGCTTCGGGCGGCAATATATCACCAACCAAGCCTCATTGCGGGTGAAAATTCTTCCCCAACGAAGCCGGCATGTTCAGCTTGATCCAGTTTGCATTGGTGGAGATCAGCACCAGCACCACGATGGTGGCGAGGTAGGGCATCATCGACAGCCACTGCGAGGCGATGGATACGCCCAGCCCCTGCGCGTGGAAAGTCATCATGGTCACGCCGCCGAACAGGTAGGCGCCGACCAGCACCCGCGCCGGACGCCAGGTGGCAAAGGTGGTGAGCGCCAGCGCGATCCAGCCGCGTCCCGCCACCATGCCTTCGACCCACATCGGCGTGTACACCAGCGACATGAATGCCCCCGCGAGTCCGCAGCAGGCGCCGCCGAACAGCAGGGCCGCCAGCCGGATCAGGCGCACGTTGTAGCCGAGCGCGTGGGCCGACGACGGCGACTCGCCCACCGCGCGCAGCACGAGGCCGGAACGGCTGCGATAGAGGAACCAGACGATGCCGGCAACCAGCAGCAGCGACAGGTAGACCATCGGATGCTGGCGGAACAGCGCGGTGCCGAGGAAGGGAATGTCGGCCAGGTAGGGAATCGCGAACTTCGGGTTTTCCAGGCTGTGACCCACATAGCTGATGCCAATGTAGGCCGACGCGCCGCCGCCGAACAGCGACAGCGCTAGCCCGGTCGCATACTGGTTGGTGCCCAGCCACACCGTCAGCAGCGCAAAGAAGCCGGCCAGCAGCATGCCTGCGCAGGCGGCGGTCACGAAGCCGAGCGCAACGCTTTCGGTATGCACCGCGGTGGCAAAGCCGACGATGGCGGCGACCAGCATCATGCCCTCCGCCCCCAGGTTCACGACCCCGGATTTTTCATTGATCAGCAAACCGAGCGCGGCCAGCATCAGCGGGGTGCCGGCATTGATCGAGGCGGCGACCTGTGGCGCAAAGGATTCCATTATTTTCTCCAGCTCAGTTTGTAGTGGATCAGCACGTCGCAGGCCAGCAGCGAGAACAGCAGAATGCCCTGGAACACGCCGGTGATGGAGTTCGGCATGCCCAGGCGCGACTGCGACAGCTCGCCGCCGATATAGAACAGCGCCATGATGAAGCTCGAGAACAGCACGCCGACCGGATGCAGGCGGCCGACGTAGGCCACGATGATGGCGGCGAAACCGTAGCCGGGCGATACCGAGGGCGTGAGCTGGCCGATCGGGCCGAGCACTTCGGCGGTGCCTGCCATGCCGGCCAGCGCGCCGCACAGCAGCATCGAGGTCCACAAGGCCTTGCGCGAGGAAAAGCCGGCGTAGCGCGCGGCCGCGGGCGCCATGCCGCCCACCTGCAGGCGGTAGCCGGCGAAGCTGCGCGACAGGAACACCCAGCCGAGCGCGGAGGCGGCGACCGCCATCGCAAAGCCGGCATGCAGGCGCGTGCCCTCGATGATGTTCGGCAGCAGATAACCGTCGGACAGCATGCGCGACTGCGGGAAATTGAAACCTTCGGGATCGCGCAGCGGGCCGTGCACCACATAGCTGAGCAACAGCTGCGCCACATAGACCAGCATCAGCGACACCAGGATTTCACTGGCATTGAAACGGTCGCGCAGGAAGGCGGTGATCGCCGCCCACGCCATGCCGCCCGCCATGCCGGCCAGCAGCACGAGCGCGATCATCATGGCGCCGCCGCCTTCGCCCTGGTCGAAGTACAGGCCGACGGCGCCGCCGGTCATCGCACCTACCACGAGCTGTCCTTCGGCGCCGATATTGAACACGTTGGCGCGGAAGCAGACAGCCAGGCCGACGGCGATCAGCAGCAGCGGCGCCACCTTCACGCCCACTTCCGCCCATCCCTGCAAGTCCCGGATCGGTTCGATGAAGAACACCGCAAGTCCGGTCAGCGGATTCTTGCCCAGCGCGAGGAACAGGATCGCGCCGCACAGCACCGTCAGCAGCACGGCGAACACCGGTGACAGCCACGACATCAGCGCGGACGGGCTGGGCCGCTTTTCCATCTTAAGCATTGGCCACCTCCTGCGGCGCCGGTTGTTTTTCATCCCACAGTCCGCTCATCCACTGGCCGATCAAGTCCACCGTGGCCTGCGAGCGCTTGATCGAGGGCGACAGTCTGCCCTTGGCCATCACGACGAGGCGGTCGGAAATTTCAAAGAGTTCGTCGAGTTCTTCGGACACCACCAGCAGCGCGCAGCCGGCATCGCGCAGGGCCACCAGCTCGGCGCGGATCTGCGCCGCGGCGCCCACGTCCACCCCCCAGGTAGGCTGGGCCACGATCAATACCTTCGGCTCGCGCATCACTTCGCGGCCGACGATGTACTTCTGCAGATTGCCGCCGGACAGACTGCCGGCCGTCGCATGCGGCCCCGGCGCCTTGACCTTGAAGCGCTTGATGATGGCGGCGGCGAGCTCGTGGATTGCAGCGAAGCGGATCAGGCCGTGGCGCACGCTGTGGCTGTCCTGGTGCGACAGCAGGATGTTGTGCGCCAGCGAGAGGTCGGGCACGGCGCCGCGCCCGAGGCGCTCTTCCGGCACGAAGCCCAGACCGCGCTTGCGGCGGCGGGCGGCGTTCATGCGGCCCACCGGCTCGCCGTTCAAAACGATGGCATCGGGCCGCGCGCGCAGGTCTTCACCCGACAGCGCGGCGAGCAGTTCCTGCTGGCCGTTGCCCGACACCCCGGCGATGCCGACGATCTCGCCGGCATGCAGATCGAGGTTGATGTCTGCCAGCTCGGTGCCGAAGGGATGGCTCCTGGGCAGGGACAGGTCGCGCAGCGAGAGCAGCTTCTCCCCCGGCAGGCGCTCGACGGCCTTGATCTCGGGCGGTTCGGCGCCGATCATCATGCGCGACAGGCTGGCCGCGGTTTCCTGCGTCGGGTCGCAGATGCCGGTCACTTTGCCGGCCCGCATCACGGTGCACTTGTGGCAGAGCGCGCGGATTTCATCGAGCTTGTGGCTGATGTAGAGGATGCTGCAGCCTTCCTTGGCCAGCTGCCGCAGCGTGCCGAACAGCTTGTCGACCGCCTGCGGCGTCAGCACGGAAGTCGGCTCGTCGAGGATCAGCAACTGCGGCTTGGCCAGCAGCGCGCGCACGATCTCCACACGCTGGCATTCGCCCACCGACAGCGTATGCACATGGCGCTCGGGTTCCAGCGGCAGGCCGTACTGGTGCGAGATGTCGCGGATGCGCTTGCTCAGCGCATGCAGGTCCGTATCCCTGGGCAGGCCGAGCGCGATGTTCTCGGTGACGGTGAGGGTATCGAACAGCGAGAAATGCTGGAACACCATGGCGATGCCGAGCTTGCGCGCCTCTGAGGGATTGGCGATGTTCACTTCGCGGCCGTTCCAGAACACATGGCCGGCATCCGGCTTGACCGCGCCATAGATGATTTTCATCAGGGTCGACTTGCCGGCGCCGTTCTCGCCGAGGATCGAATGGATCTCGCCGGGAAGTACGTTCAAGTCGACGCCGTCGTTGGCGACCACGGAAGGATATTTCTTCGTGATCCTGCTCAGGGTTAGGCGGGTATCCATGTCTCACTCTTCAGGGAGTCACTACTGCATAAATCGTCGAAGGCGTTATGGTAGTGGCTCTATTGTGGATTTATTCTTGTTGTTGTCGAAAATTACAGGAAATAAATCACGCCACTATACCTTTGTCTGTATGAGCAATATAGATGCCAGGATATAGGTTTGTAGGACACACTCCGTATGCCCCCGGCGGGGTGACGGGGAGCGCAGTCTGCCATGCGGCGCCGGTTCCGGCAAGCATCTGCCCTCCCCATATTCGTCCTGCGGTATGCCGCCTATTCGGCATGACGTATCCGGCACCCTTTTTTCTATAGGACATTACAGTCCGGGGGATCCCCTTCAACCACGGACGATGGCAGCAGAACCGGTGAAAATCGGTTCTAATAAGCATCGCCGTTCCCAATCAAACCGTTCAGGAGAGACACGTTGAGCACCTTGGAGAACAGGCCGCAGCAAGCCGAGACAACAGTACCAACAGGAGAAAACAGCATGGGCTTTTTGGAGAGGTTCTTCAAGCTGAAGGAACAGGGCACGAATGTGCGCACGGAGCTGCTGGCCGGCGTGACCACCTTCCTGACGATGGCCTACATCATTTTCGTGAACCCCTCCATCCTCGGCGACGCCGGCATGCCCAAGGATGCCGTGTTCGTCGCCACCTGCGTGGCCGCCGCGCTGGGCACGCTGATCATGGGCCTGTATGCGAACTATCCGATCGCACTCGCGCCCGGCATGGGCCTGAACGCCTACTTCGCCTACACGGTGGTGCTCGGCATGGGTTACACCTGGCAGGCGGCGCTGGGCGCGGTCTGCATTTCGGGCATCCTGTTCCTGATCATCAGCGTGCTGCGCATCCGCGAGATGATCGTCAACGGCATTCCGCGCTCGATACGCATCGCCATCACCGCCGGCATCGGCCTCTTCCTCGGCATCATCGCGCTCAAGAACGCCGGCATCGTGGCCGCCAACCCCGCCACGTACATCACGCTGGGCAACCTGCACCAGACCCCGGCCGTGCTCGCCATCGTCGGCTTCTTCATGATCGTGGCGCTGGACCGCCTGCGCGTGAAGGGCGCGATCCTGATCGGCATCGTGGCTGTCACGATCCTGAGCTTCATCTTCGGCGGCAACAAGTTCACCGGCGTCTTTTCCGCCCCGCCGTCGATCGACCCGACGCTGTTCAAGCTCGACCTCTCCGCCGCGCTGTCGATCGGCATCCTGAACGTGGTGCTCGTGTTTTTCCTGGTCGAACTGTTCGACGCCACCGGCACCCTGATGGGCGTGGCCAGCCGCGCCGGCCTGCTGAAGGCCGGCAAGATGGAACGCCTGAACAAGGCGCTGATCGCCGACAGTACCGCCATCGTCGGCGGCGCCTTCCTCGGCACGTCCAGCACCACGGCTTACATCGAAAGTGCATCCGGCGTGCAGGCGGGCGGCCGCACCGGTCTCACCGCGATCGCGGTGGCGGTGCTGTTCCTGGCCTGCCTGTTCATCGCCCCGCTGGCCGGCGCCGTGCCGGCTTACGCCACCGCGCCGGCCCTGTTCTACGTGGCCTGCCTCATGCTGCGCGACCTGGCCGACGTGGACTGGGAGGATACGACCGAAAGCGTGCCTGCCGTCATTACCGCGCTGATGATGCCGTTCACCTTCTCGATCGCCAACGGCGTGGCCTTCGGCTTCATTTCCTTCGCCGGCCTGAAGCTGCTTACCGGCCGCGCGAAGGAGGTGCCGGTGATCGTCTGGATCATCGCGGCGATCTTCGTGTTCCGCTATATCTACCTCGGCGCCGAGTAAGCCCTTCCGCCAAACAAAAAAGTCCGGGATGTCCCGGACTTTTTTGCTTATGTGCCTCATCAATCAAAACGTGCCGAGCGCCTTTTCGAGGTTTGCGACCGTCCGCTCGATATTGTGCAGCTTGTCCAGCCCGAACAGGCCGACGCGGAAGGTCTTGAAATCCGCCGGCTCGTCGCACTGAAGCGGCACGCCGGCGGCGATCTGCAGGCCGGCCTGCGCGAATTTCTTGCCGGACTTCACCTCGTCGTCATCGGTGTAGCTGACGATCACGCCCGGGGCCTTGAAGCCTTCCGCCGCCACGCTGCGGATGCCCTTGCCCTCGAAGAGTTCCCGCACGCGCTTGCCCAGTTCCAGCTGCTCGGCCTTGACCTTGTCGAAGCCGTATTCGTCCATTTCCTTCATCACCTTGCGCAGCACGGCGAGGCCGTCGGTGGGCATGGTGGCGTGGTAGGCGAACGATCCGCCTTCGTAGGCTTCCATGATCTGCATCCACTTGCGCAGGTCGCAGGCGAAGCTGGTGCTGGTGGTGGCATCGATGCGCTCGCGCGCCAGCGGGCTGAGCATGACCAGGCCGCAGCACGGCGATGCGCTCCAGCCTTTCTGCGGCGCGCTGACGAGGATGTCCACGCCGACGGACGGCATGTCGACCCACACCGCGCCTGAGGCGATGCAGTCGAGCACGAACATGCCGCCGACCGCGTGCACCGCTTCGGCCACTTTGCGCATGTAATCGTCGGGCAGGATCATGCCGGACGCGGTTTCGACGTGCGGCGCGAACACGAGGTCGGGCCTGGTTTCGCGGATGGCGGCGACCACTTCCTCGACTGGTGCCGGCGCAAACGCGGCCTGGCTGCCCTGCTCCACGGGGCGAGCCTTCAACACCGTATGTGCGGCGGGGATATTGCCCATCTCCAGGATCTGGGACCAGCGGTAGCTGAACCAGCCGTTGCGGATCACCAGGCATTTCTTGCCGTTGGCGAACTGGCGGCACACCGCTTCCATGCCGAAGGTGCCGCTGCCGGGAACGACGATGGCGGAATGCGCGCCGTACACT
>NZ_DASRXF010000181.1:0-7554 GCF_035654295.1 Noviherbaspirillum sp.
GACGCGCAGGCGCATGTCGCGGAACTGCTCGCCGATATCCGCACCTTCGTCGAAAAGTGGCTGCCGGCCTTCAAGAATGACAACCGCAGCTACCTGACCATCGCGGTCGGCTGCACCGGCGGCCAGCATCGCTCGGTCTACATGGTGGAACAGCTGGCGCGGCATTTCCATGCATCGGAACGCGTGCTGGTGCGGCATCGCGAGCTCACCTGAAGCCGCCCGCATGTCCACCCCCGACTCCTGGCTGCCGCTATTCCCGCTCAAGACCGTCCTGTTCCCGGACGGGGTCCTTCCGCTGAAAGTGTTCGAGGCGCGCTATATCGACATGGTGCGCGAGTGCATGCGGAACAACGCGCCCTTCGGCGTCGTGCTGATCAGGAGCGGCCAGGAAGTCGGCGTCGCGGCGGAGCCCGAGGAAGTCGGCTGCCTGGCGAGCATTACGGGCTGGGACATGGAGAACCTGGGCGTGATGATGCTGCGCACCCAGGGCGGACAGCGCTTCCGTATCCTGGAAACGCGCGTCCTGCCCGACCAGCGTCTTGAAGCGCGCGCCGAGCTTATCGCCCCCGATAGCGACCCGCCGGTCAGCGACATCCACGTCATCTGCGCGAAGACCCTCAAGATCGTCATCGACGACGTGAATGCAAAGGGACGCGCGGAAGAAGGCGCGGGATTTGTCAGCCCGTTCTCCCAGCCGGCCCGGCTCGACAGCGCAAGCTGGGTGTCGAACCGCTGGTGCGAGATCCTGCCTATCCCCCTGAAGGCCAGGCAGAAGCTGATGGAACTGCCCGACGCCGGGAACCGCCTGTCGATCGTCCACCAGTACCTCGTGCAGCACAAGATCGTCTAGCGCCACTGTGCGCGCGCTTGAAACAAAGACAACAAAACGCTCGCTTCAGCGCCCGGCGATGTGACATTTGCGAGAATGTTCCGCGCCTGCCCCTGCCCTGCCTCACTTTCTATCGCCGGTTTGTTACCGCGCAAGACCGTCGGCGGCCATTCGTAGGATAAATGGCAGGTCACTGCCGCACCGGCAAAAACTCCCCGCAACCCGCAAGCATTCACGGCACACCATTGAGCGCTAACCACATGCTATTGGACGACGCACGCGAGACGATGCGGTCAGAGACACTCAACCGCCGCAAGACCATGCAGCCCGTTCGCGTTCCACAGATTTCGCCGATCAGCCTCATTTCGCTGCTGTATGCGCTCAGCCTGTACATCTTCTATCGCCAGGGTTTCATCAGCGGCTTGACCTTTTCCGCTGTCGCCGCGGTCGTGGTGGCGGTCGTGATTGCGTTCTACAGCGTCTTCCGCTTCGGCGTGAACCAACGCTTCCAGGAACCCAGCCTGATGCTGCCGCAGCTGATGACCTCGCTGCTCATCATGCTCGGTGTCGCCTATCTCGAGCGCGCGACGCAGATTGCGCTCGTGCCTTTCATCCTGATCGCGTTCTCATTCGGCATATTCCGGCTCTCGACGGCCTCGCTGATCCTGCTGTCGGTCGGCTGCCTGGCGGCCTACCTCGGCATCATCCTGCTGCGCGCCCAGGTCGAGGGCTACGACTTCGGTTTCCGCGCCGATCTCGCGCAATGGTTCGTGCTGGCGCTTACCCTGCCGGGCATGATCCTGGTCGGCAAGCAGATCCAGAACCTGCGCCAGCTGCTGCGTGCGACGCGTTATCAGCTGGAGCACTACGAAGAGAAATCCGTCCGCGACGAATTGACCGGCCTGTACAACCGGCGCCAGCTGCAGGCCGAGCTGGAACAGGCGAAACTGCAGGCCGACAGCCGCGGCATTCCGTTCACGATCTGCCTGATCGATATCGACAAGTTCAAGGAAATCAACGACAACAACGGCCACCTCGCCGGCGATACCATCCTCAAGGAATTCGCGCGGGTGGCGCGCGACAGCATCCGCGACACCGACATTCTCGGACGCTACGGCGGCGATGAATTCATGCAGATCCTGCCGGATACCGAGGTCAAGGGCGCCGTCATGCATGCCGAACGCCTGCGCGTGTACGCACATTTCCTCGACTTCCAGAAGGTTCTTGAGCAGAAGCACATCTCGCTGTCGATCGGCGTCGCGCAATACCGGTGCGGGGAAAAGATCACCGACCTGATTTCGCGCGCGGACTCGGCGCTCTACAAGGCCAAGCAGCTCGGCCGCAATCGGGTGGAGTGGATCAACGACTGAGCAAATCCTGGTCGCCGAACACCGCAAGCAGGAGCTTCTTGACCGGCGCCGGCAGCGGCGCATCCGGCAGCCGTTCTGCCGGGTACCAATGGTGCTTCGAGTGCCGTACTGCATGGCCACGTTGCGCAAGCCGGACGCGGTACGGCGACACATGCAGCTTGAAGTGGGTGAACGTATGGGAGAACGGGGTCAGCTTCTCGCAGGACTCGGGTTCGCCGAACATCGATGCGGCAGCGAGGGTTGCGTCTGTGCCCTCCCCGACTTCCGGCAAGGACATCAATCCGCCCCAGATGCCCGAATCCGGCCGCTGTTCCAGCAAGACATGCTCATCATGCGTGATGACCAGCATGGTCGTCGTCCTCTCCGGCACAGCCTTTTTGGGGCGCCTTTCCGGCAGCAGGTGGACACGCCCGCTCGATAGTGCCACGCAGCGTTGCGCGAGGGGGCATTCATGACATGAGGGACTGCTGCGGGTGCACAGCGTTGCGCCCAAGTCCATCAATCCCTGCGTATATGACCCGATGTCCTGCTCCGGCAACAGGGCGACGGCGCGCAGCCACATCTTGTCTTCCACCGGCTTGGCGCCTGGGAAGCCTTCGATGCCGAAGGCGCGCGCGAAGACCCGCTTGACGTTGCCGTCCAGGATGGCGGCGCGGGTGCCGTAGGCAAAGGCTGCGATGGCCGCGGCGGTGGAACGGCCAATGCCGGGCAGGTCGGCGAGCAGCTCCGGATCGCTGGGGAAAACGCCGTCGTGCTCGGCGACGACACGTTGCGCGCAGCGGTGCAGGTTGCGGGCCCGCGAGTAATAGCCGAGGCCGCTCCAGTGCGACATTACCTCTTCCGATGCCGCCTCGGCGAGCGAGCGGACGTCGGGGAAGCGATCGAGAAAACGGAGGTAATAGGGTATGACCGCCGAGACCTGCGTCTGCTGCAGCATGATCTCGGACAGCCAGATGCGGTAGGCGTCGCGGGTGTTCTGCCACGGCAGGGTATGGCGGCCATGCTTCTTCTGCCAGCGGATCACGTCCTTGGAAAAATCCGGATCCGAAAAGTCTCCGCCGGCGCCGGCCGATCGCGGCGCCGTTGCAATGCGTTTCATCTAAGCGGCCGCCCTCAGTGCAGTCAGTTCCGCCGCAATCGCACTCTTGAGGTCGGCTTCCAGGGCTTGCAAGGTCTGCTTCTGCTCCTCGATCTCCGCCTGCATCGCCTCCAGCGCCTGCACCTTCTCTTCCAGGGTATCCGTGGCGAGATGGATGCGTTCGATCGATTGGCGGCGCTTCTTCAGCTGGGAACGATGCTCCCAGATCTGCGCCTCGAGCGGCGCCATCACCACCTTGAGCCAGGCCTCGACGTCGCGGTTGGCCTGCAGGAAGCTCTGCTTGACGCGCGACGCGATCGAGTCGAAGAACTTGGTCATCAGCGCCACCTGCGGCATCGTGAGGATGGCCGCGGTGCCGAACTGCTTGTGGTACACGCTCTCGATCAGCTCGATCTCCTTGAGATACTTCTCCAGCGAGAACGGCATGGGTGCGGAAAGGGCAAGACCGTGTTCGGTCGAGAACTTGCGGTACATCACCGTCATCATCTCGGTGATCTCATCGGTCTTCTGACCGGAGATCGCGAGGTTGCCGCGCACGCGCGTAAAGAAATCCTTCACCGCGTTGCGCATGCCGGCCGAGAACCTGCTCTTCTCCATGGCATCGCGCGTGTTGTGGATCTCTTCCTTCAGGATGTCCATGCCGAGGCTGGTGAACACTTCCGTCGACAGCCGCGTGAACACGGCGCGCGTTCCCTGCAGCTTGAGCAGGCTGCTGTCGAACTCCTTCTTCTCGAGATCGACGCGCTTCATCATGTGCTCGATGATGGACTGGTTCTTGCCCCGCAGGCTCTTCAGCTCGACCAGCTGCTCGACCACGTTGCGGCTGCGCGAGGCCAGCAGCGCCTGTTTTGCTGCGGCGAGATCGTTGACTTCCGATTCGAGCTGGGCGCGCACGATTTCGCGCTTGCTGGGGATCAGCTCTTCCGACAGCGCGGCTTCGAGGTCCGGAAGGCGGCTTTTCTCCAGCAGTTCCGCGTCGCGGTTGACCTTGCCGACCAGGCCTTTCTGGGCCGAGATCGGGAACACCTGGTGCGTGGACAGGCTGAGCGTGTGGGCCACTGTTGCGACCTGCTTTTCGATCTGCTCTTCGATTTCGCCCGCGCTGCGCAACTCGTCCCACATGCTGTCGATCTTGTTGAGCACGACAAGGCGGGCCGGCCCGCCGCCGATGTGGTCGCGCCATACCTCGATGTCGCTCTTGGTCACGCCGGTATCGGCAGCCAGGATGAACAGCACGGCATGCGCGTTCGGGATCAGGTTCAGGGTCAGCTCGGGCTCGGTGCCGATGGCATTCAGTCCGGGCGTATCGATGATGACCAGCCCCTGCTTCAGCAAGGGATGGGGAAAGTTGACGATCGCATGGCGCCACTGCGAGATTTCCACCAGGCCGTCGTCACCGACCGACAGCGACGCATCCGGATCGTCCTCGTGGTACAGGCCGTAGCGCTTGGCCTCTTCGACCGGCACGCGCTTGGTCAGGCTGACTTGCCGGAAGGCGTCCAGCATGCCCTCGCCGGAAGCGATATCCAGCGGCAGCACGGTCCAGACATGGTTGTTGTCCTTGTAGTCGCTGGTCGAGGCCGCCTCGGCCCGCGTCTCGATCGGCAGCAGGCGGATCGACGGCGGGAAGGTTTCGTCATACAGCAGTTCCGTCGGGCACATCGTAGTGCGGCCGGCCGAGGACGGCAGGATGCGCTGGCCGTAATCGGCGAAGAAGATGGCGTTGATCAGCTCGGACTTGCCGCGCGAGAATTCGGCGACGAAGGCGATCGACAGCTTGTCGTCGGTCAGCCTGGCCTTGAGCCGCGAGAAGTGCTGGTCGCTGACGGCGTCGCCCAGCTCGGCCGAGCCGATGCAGGCGCGATAGCGCTCGAGCGCGGACAGGACATTGTTGCGCCAGCCGCTGTACTCCTGGAACTTCTGTACCAGATTGCTCACAATTTCCCCAAGCTAACACGAAATGATTACGAATCTAGCACCCGTTCTCACTTTTGACAATTTGGGCAATAGAAGGTGGAGCGCTGTCCCTGCTTGATGATCCGCACCTCCCCGTGGCAGATGCGGCACGGTTCTCCCGCCCGGTCGTAGACGTAGTAGCTTTGCTGGAAATACCCCGGCTTGCCGTCCGCAGCCATGAAATCCCTCAGCGTGCTGCCGCCCTGCTCTATAGCGGCGGCAAGCGTTTCGCGGATTGCGGACGCCAGCCGCTCATAGCGCGCGAGGCCGATCCGGTGTGCCGGGGTGCGCGGATTGATGCCGGCCTTGAACAGGCTTTCCGATGCATAGATATTGCCGACGCCGACGACAATGTCTCCGGCAAGCAACACCTGCTTGATCGGCGCGCTGCGACGGCGTGTCAATCTGTAAAGCAATTGCGCGCTGAACGCCTCGCCAAGCGGTTCGACACCGAGGCCGCGCAACAGCAAGTGTTCATCCACATCGCCGTCCTCATTGCCATGCCACAGCACCGCACCGAAGCGCCGCGGATCGGTCATACGCATTACCTGGCCGCCGACGACGAGATCGAAGTGGTCGTGTTTCTGGGGCGGTGTCCCGAGCGGCAATATGCGCAGGTGGCCCGACATGCCGAGGTGCACGATCAACGTGCCGTGGTCGAAACGGATCAGCAGGTACTTGCCGCGCCGGCCAGTTGATAGGATCCGCTGCCCGCGCACGCGCTCGGCGAGCCCTTCGGGGAACGGCCACCGCAGTCCGGTATGCCGCAGCGCGACCGCGTCCACTACGCGGCCATCGAGATGCGGGGCGACGCCCCGGCGAGTCACTTCAACTTCGGGCAATTCGGGCATTGTTCACACAACTCTTTGTAGAAGGACAAATTTGATACAGGGCAAACGTGGTATCACTGGGTGCGGCATCGGCAAGGCTTGCTGCAGCGACTGCAAGGGCGTGGGGTGGGCTTCGCCGCCCGTATTACCCGTGCGCATAGCGCCCTCGTTGGGCGTAAAATTGAACACTGCCTGATTAGCTGGGAATCTTCCTTGAAAAACACTCTTCTCATTGTAACTCTGCCGATTCTGTTGTCGGCGTGCGCAACGCACACCATCCAGCCTGCGCAGCCCGCGGCGGCGTCCGGATCGACTGTCGTGGCCAGCACCGAAGAGTCGGTGGTCAGGAAGCCGTCCACAGCATCGCCCCACAGGCGGCCGGGTGCAAGCGAGCAGAAGCAGGAAGACCCGCTGCCGTCGGTCGAGCTGACGGATGAGCTGATGTACAAGCTGGTCACCTCCGAGATCGCCTTCCAGCGCGGCGACTGGCAGACGGCCTACGTCACCCTGCTCTCGATCGCGCAGGAGACGCGCGACCCGCGCCTGGCGCGGCGCGCGGCGGAAATTGCCCTGACCGCCAAGCAGGCGGACGAAGCGCTCAGCGCGGTGCGCCTGTGGCGCACGCTGTCGCCGGATTCCGACGAGGCCACACAGTACCTCCTGAGTTTCATCATCCTGAGCGACAAGCTCGACGAGGCACAGCCCATTCTCGAGCAGCGCCTCAAGGATGCGCGTCCGCAGACACGCGGCCTGCTCGCGTTCCAGATGCAGCGCCTGCTCGCCCGCGCGAAGGACAAGAGCGAGGCCTTCTCCATGCTGGAGCGCGTCCTCCAGCCCTACCTCGACCTTCCGGAAGCGCGCCTGGCGCTAGCGCAAGCCGCGTATGCCAACGGCGACGCGCAACGTGCACGCACCGAAGCGGAGACCGCCCTCAAGGCCAAGCCCGATTCCGAACTTGCGATACTTGCGCTGGTGCAGGTCATGCCCGACAAGGCCGAGTCGCTCAAGCTGCTCGGCGACTTTGTCGCCCGCTATCCGAAGGCACGCGATGCGCGCATGGCCTACGCACGCATGCTGATCGAGCAGAAGCAGTATGCCAAGGCACGCACCGAATTCGAGGCCCTGCTCAAGGACCAGCCGCAGGACCTGACCTCGTTGTACGCGCTCGGCGTACTGGCGATGCAGACCAATGACCTGAAGTCGGCCGAGCAGTACCTGACCACCTACCTCAACCTCCTCTCCGCCAAGCCGGATGACGAGCGCGATCCGGCGCAGGCATTGCTGCTGCTCGCGCAGATCGCCGAAGAGCGCAAGGACAGCGACGCCGTACTCAAGTGGCTGGCGCAGATCGAGCCCGGCGAAGCCTACCTGAACGCGCAGGTCAAGCGCGCGCAAGTGATCGCCAAGCGCGGCGACATGGCCGGCGCGCGCAAGCTGCTGCGCGAGCTGAGCGTCAGCGGCGACCGCGAG
>NZ_DASRXF010000182.1:0-3029 GCF_035654295.1 Noviherbaspirillum sp.
CGACTCCACGCCATTGACCTTGATCGAGCCGCTGCGCGTGCCGGTCAGGCCCATGATCGCGCGCAGCGTCGTGGTGCGGCCGGCGCCGTTGCGGCCCAGCAGCGTCACCACTTCGCCGGGTTTCACTTCCAGGTTGACGTCGTGCAGGATGTGCGACTCGCCGTACCAGGCCTTGAGGTTCTTGATTTCAAGTGCCGCCGTTGCCATCAATGCGCTCCTTCCAGTGCGCCCGAGGTGGTGCCCATGTAGGCTTCCATCACCTGGGGGTTCTTCGATACTTCTTCGTAGGTTCCTTCTGCCAGCAGCGCCCCGCGCTGCAGGACCGAAATCTTGTCGCAGATGCCTGCCACCACGCTCATGTTGTGCTCGACCATCAGGATGGTGCGGCCCGCGGAGACTTTCTTGATCAGCTCGGTGACGCGGTGCACGTCTTCGTGGCCCATGCCCTGCGTCGGCTCGTCCAGCAGCATCAGCTCGGGTTCCATCGCCAGCGTGGTGGCGATTTCCAGCGCGCGCTTGCGGCCGTAGGGCAGGTCGACCGTCATGGTGTTGGCGAAACTCTCCAGGTCCACTTCCGCCAGCAGCTCGATGGCGCGGCGG
Source organism: Noviherbaspirillum sp. (assembly GCF_035654295.1). Lineage (GTDB taxonomy): Bacteria > Pseudomonadota > Gammaproteobacteria > Burkholderiales > Burkholderiaceae_D > Noviherbaspirillum. Next base: position 601 of record NZ_DASRXF010000182.1, read on the forward strand.
TTCAGTGAAGTCAGGGTCTGCTCGCTCTTCCAGAAATGGAAGGAAGTGCCGAGTGCGCGCTGCAGGCCGATGCGCACGTTTTCCAGCACGGTCAGGTGCGGGAACACGGCGGAGATCTGGAACGAGCGAATCACGCCGCGATGCGCGATCTGTTCCGGCTTGAGCGAGGTGATGTCCTTGCCGTTGTACAGGATCGTGCCCGACGTCGGCGTCAGGAATTTCGTCAGCAGGTTGAAGAACGTCGTCTTCCCTGCACCGTTCGGGCCGATCAGCGCGTGAATCGAGCCGCGACGGACCTTGAAGTTGACGTCGTTCACCGCGATGAATCCCTTGAAACCTTTCGTCAGGTTTCGCGTTTCAAGTATGACTTCGCTTGTCATCCATTTTCTCCAGTGATGCTGCTTCGCTTGGTGCACTTGCGCTCCTGCGCAAATGCGTACATCGGGTTTGCCCCGGCATCACGCCGGGGCGGTATTACAGTCTTCCGGGTTACAACCCTCCACCGCGCGCGACCAGGGTTCGTCGGATTGTCGCGCGCGGCTTGGGTTCGGTCAGTCCGCGATGGTCAGGATGTTGTTCGCGAACGTAATGGCGTTGCCCGATGCCGGGGTGACGGCGATCGGCGGCACGTTGGCCGTAGTGATTGCCGGCGCCGCGCCCGGGGAGCCTCCCCGCGGCGTGGTGCGCACGACCTGGCTGCCCGGCAGCGGTGCATTGCTGTTCAGGTGCGCCCACATCATGTCCAGCGCCTGGTTGAGGTAATAGTGCAGCGGCACCAGCGCCGTGTCGTAGCCCGGCAGGGATCCGATGAAGGCGTCGAAGTGATTGGCGTTGGCGACTTCGATATAACGCGCGTTGGCTGCGGCATTGTTCACATGCATTTTGCCGAAGTAGGCGCGTGCTGCCTGGTTGGTCTGCATCAGCGTATCGCTGCGGCCGGTCACGATGATGGTCGGGCGGCTGCCGACGTTGCCATTGGCTTGCGCCTCGGCCACGCCTTGCCGGATGCGCTGGGACTTGGCAAGCATCTCGCCGGTCAGTGCAGCGCCGGTGACGGCATCGGTGCCGGTCGCAAGCGAACGCAGGCACAGGGCGGAATCGAGCGCCATGTCGGGCAGTCCGGTGGACGGCGACACGGCGAGACGATCCAGCTTCGGGCCGCCGACCGCATCGTTGTAGACGATGTTGATGCCGGCGGTCGGCGGAATGCCGTTGCCCGTGCCGAACAGGGTAGCCTGGGCGGCGCCCTGCGCGATCACGTTACCCGCAGCGTCCGTGTTGGCAAAGCTCAGGCCGCACAGGTTTTCCGTGGCGCCGAAGCGTCCGTAGGCATAGGCATACGTCGTTGCCACTGCCGGTACCGCGAAGCGGTAGTGGGTCAGGTGGAGGATGTCGGTCTCGGGCTCCCAACCGTAGGCGCGCATCTTCGCGAGTGCATCTGCCGCACGCTCTGCCGTCGTCGATCCGGAGAGGAGGTTCTTGTTCGCCAGCCCCGTGCAGCGGGCCTCCATGTTCGCCACCGGCAAGGACGCGGCAAATGCGCTGTTGGGTACGGCCAGCGCTGCGCACGCCTGGTAGACATTGGCGAAGGTGATGTAATCGATCATCGGCTTGCCGACGTTCGTGTACGTCATCGATCCGCGGCGGATGCTCAGGCTCGGCGTTGCTTTGGGCTGCACCTGCGGTTCGGCCACGACGACGGCGTCAATCAAGCCTTCGGTATCCTGCTCGGCTGCGAGCAAGGCAGCACCGGCACCGTTGGATACGCTCGATGCGATCACCAGCGTGTTCGACGGCCCGATCGTGCGGGCCTTGGCACCGGAAGTGCCGATGGCGGTGCCATACTGCTCGTTGAGCACGTAGAACGCGAACTCGACGGCTTGCAGGGTGTTCTTGCCCCAGTCCTTGTCCGGATTCTGCTGGGAGTGCGCATGCTTGTAGGCGACGCGGTTCGGGAACAGCGCGTTGTAGGCGGTGCGCGCCGCGTCGGTGATATTGGCCTTGAACAGCGCCAGGGTGCCGGCGGCTGCAGCATCAGCGGTGGTGCCGTCGATCAGCGTGACCTTGTTGGATTGCAGGTCATGGAAGCCGTTGCCGCTGCCCTTGTCGGTGTAGGCGACGGCGCAGCCGCGCTTGAGGCCCCACTCGCCCGAGGTGCCGATCGCGCCGTAGATGCCGCGCGAACCGGACGAGGTCGCGGTGACGATGCAGGGCTTGGACCGGTCGAAGGTGTCCGGAACCTGCACCATCAGGGTCACGTTCTGCGCCCCGCTGCCGTCGTCGGCGTAAGCGATGAATTCCTTGCCGGCGATCTTGCCGGTGCTGGTCGGCGTCGTGCCCGCATTGGCCACGGTCGGGCCATACAGCGTGCCGAATCCGCCGTTGGCCGTGGTGTCGACCAGCGCGCGATAGTTCTGATGGATGGCGAG
>NZ_DASRXF010000183.1:0-11339 GCF_035654295.1 Noviherbaspirillum sp.
GATCGGCCAGAGCTTTTACGACGCGGCGATCCAGTATTCGGCATTGACCGGCTATTCGGCGTCCATGACGAACAGCGACTTCGTCAGGATCGTGTACAAGAATGTCCTGGGCAGGGAAACGCCGGACCAGGACGGTCTGGACTACTGGTCGTCGAGTCTGGCCAGCGGCAGGGAAACGCGCGGCACGCTGATCAAGTCGATGCTCGCTTCCGCGCACACGTTCAAGGGCAATGCGACTTACGGTTGGGTGGCGGATCTTCTCGATAACAAGGTCAAGCTGGCCAACCTGTTCGCCGTGCAGCAGGGCTTGAACTACAACACCCCGGAAGATTCCATCTCCAGGACCATGGCGCTGGTCGCCGCCGTCTCGGCCACCGATGCGACCGCCGCAGTCAGGGCCATGGGCACGGTGGACTGGAATTTCCGCCAGGTCGACACATTGGCCAGCGCCCCGATTCCGGTCGAACGCTCATCCTACGAGAACAAGATCAAATCCGGGGAATCGCTCGGCCCGCAATACTGGCCGCCCGAACTCTACGTCGGCCCGGCCCTTGCCTATGCGGATTTCTTCCAGGATGGCAGTTACGGAATGGTCGCCAACACCGTCAAGTACATCCACGACAACTGGTCGCAAACAAGCTTCGGCGAGATCCGGTTCTACAAGAAGGTCGACGGGCAGTGGGTCGACCGCACCTCCGCCTTGCTGGACGACACCAACGGCTGCCTTCATCCGCGCAAGGCCATCGTCGCCGATTTCAACGCCGATAGAAAACCGGACGTCTTCCTTGCCTGCCACGGCTATGACCGTCCGCCGTTCCCCGGCGAACGGCAGCACGTGCTGCTCAGCCAGCCCGACGGCAAGTACAAGAACGTCACCCTGCCGATGCTCTGCTACTGCCACGCCGCGGCCGCCGTCGACTTCAGCGGGCAGGGATATGCCGATATCCTCGTCACGGACAACATGATCGCCGGGATACCTTACTTCCTGGTGAACAACAAGGACGGCACCTTCACGCAGGACAAGACGCGCCTGCCGTCGACGCTCCGCAACAAGGCCATTTATTCAATCGAATTCCTCGACTTCGACAATCAAGGGAAATACGACATCTGGCTCGCCGGGACGGAACCGGGTGCCTCGGCCGACCGTCAGGTGAAGGAATGGGAAATCGCCCCGGCCATTCTGCGCAACGACGGGCGCAACAACTACCTCGCTTCGCAGCCAATATCGCTCCCCACGAACAAGAGTTTTGGCATCCCGCTCGATATCGTCTACAAAAACGGCAAGATGTACATCTCCCGGACGAATGACGACGGCGGCGAGTACGGCCTGAATTACTACACGGCGGCCGCAATCCAGGTGATCGACTACAAGACCATGCTCGACTCCACGCCCTATACGCATACGGCCGACTACGCCAACGGCGAGGGCTGGATCGACTGGATCATGTCGTACAGGGGGAAAGTCGTCGGCATGAACGCGGTGTACGATCTTGCATTGCCGTGGCGGGACGCGACGCCGGCGCAGCGTCGATAGCCGTCCGGCCGGCTTGATTTCCAGATGCTACCGATGCAAAACCCGCTCACCGAGATCTACCGCGACCAGTGGCTGCTGGTTGTGCACAAGCCTGCCGGCTTGCTGGTGCACCGCAGCCCGATAGACGCGCACGAAACCGAGTTCGCAGTGCAGTATGCGCGGGCGATGAATGGCGGCGGGCATGTGTATCCGTTGCACCGGCTGGACCGACCCACCTCCGGATTGCTGGTCTTCGCCCGGGATCCGCACACCGCGGGCACGCTGGGCAAGGCGATGATGGCCGGCGAGGTCAGCAAGACCTACGTCGCGATGGTGCGGGGCTGGACGCCGGAGCAGGGCGTCATCGATCATCCCCTGCGCGACGAGCCGGAAGACAAGCGGCGCAAGGACGAGCCGCAGGCTGCACGCGAGGCACGCACCCGATACCGCCGCCTTGCGACCACCGAAATCCCCGTGGCGATCGAGGGACATGCCACCAGCCGCTACAGCCTCGTCGCGCTCTATCCCGAAACGGGGCGCAAGCACCAACTGCGGCGGCACATGAAACATATCAGCCACCCGATCATCGGCGACGCCAACCACGGACGCGGGCGGCACAACCGCTATTTCGCGCAACGATTCGGACAAGGCCGGCTGATGCTCGCCGCCACCGGTATCGCCTTCCCGCACCCGGCCACCGGCGTGCGCCTGCAGTTGCATGCAGAGCCGGAAGCCAGCTTCCTGCAAGTGCTGTCCATCTTCGGCGACGAACTGCCGCAGGGCTTCTGCCAGCGGCTTTGACTCTCCGGCACGGTGTCTCATTTGAGTTCGCTACATCACCACGCTATAATTGCCGGTTTTTGTGTGCCATGAGATGATCGCCGGAAGTGGCTCAAATTCGCTAGAGCAGGACCAAAACGAGTGTTCATGCGGATAGCGGCGTGAACGACCCCCTGCCTTTTTCGACTTTGATTGCACCCGCCTATGACGCGAGCGTTACCGCGTACGAATTTCCACAGCTCGAAACTGATCCGTTGTCTCGCTGACCTGTCCCTGGTGGAGTCCCTCGATCCGGGAGAGGCATTTGCGGAGCAGCTGGGCGCGTGGGTTCACTTCGCCGATGCGATCACCTTGTCGGCGGTGCATGCCGACGGCATGGCAAACTTTCCAAAAATGCAGCCCGGGGCGCAAGCCGCCGCGTTGACAGGTGCCAGTGACGAATTCGGGCGCATCCAGGCCTTCCTGATCAATTCGATCACAAAGAGCTGTTCGTCCAACCCGGGCAGGACGCACATCAAGCTACCCGCTCCGGAACCCGAGCTGCCCGCGAATGCCGCCTCGGCCTACGCGCCGTACCGCCGGTTCTATGAAGCGCATCAACGCGACATGGAGCTCAGCATCCAGCCCCTGAGAGTCAATGTCCGGGACGCGCTTGCAAAGGCATCGCCCAGGCTGCGGAAGCTCGCCGAACTGGACGTGGCGCTCGAAAAGATCCTGCGCGACCGCGAGAACAAACTGCTCTCGAAGGTGCCGGTGCTTCTCAAGAAGCGTTTTGAACACTTGTTCAAGGAACATCAGCGAAAGCTCATCGAGACACAGCAGGCAGACAATCCCGCCGCCTGGATGAAGGCAGGCGGCTGGCTGGCACGCTTTTGCAGCGACATGCAAATGCTGCTGCTGGCCGAAGTGGAGCTTCGCCTGCAGCCGACGATGGGACTCATCGAAGCATTCAGACAAGAAACGCAATGAATAAACATCTATTTACCGCCGCGTTCATCCTCGGCCTCGTCGCGATCATCTGGGTAGGCGTCGGCTTCATCGACTCCAGCTTCCTGGCCACGCTCATGACGGCCGTCATCGGCGGCGTCTATGTGTTCGGCGCGCACGAACTGCGCCAGTTCCGCCAGGCGACCTCCACATTGAGCTCCGCATTGGCCGCCATCCCCGATAACCTGCCGGACCTCGGCGACTGGCTGGGCAAGATCCACCTCTCGCTGCAGAATGCGGTGCGCCTGCGCATCGAGGGCGACCGGGCCGCCTTGCCCGGGCCCGCGCTCACGCCCTACCTGGTCGGGCTTTTGGTCATGCTGGGCATGCTCGGCACCTTCCTGGGCATGGTCGTCACCCTGAAAGGCGCCGTCTTTGCACTGGAAAAAACGACCGACCTGCAGGCGATGCGCTCCGCGCTGTCGGTACCGGTGGCCGGCCTGGGGCTCGCATTCGGCACATCGGTTGCGGGCGTTGCCGCCTCGGCGATGCTGGGCCTGATGTCGGCGTTCAGCCGCCGCGAGCGCTTGCAGGCATCGCAACTCCTCGATACCCGGATCGCCACCGTGCTGCGCCGCTTTTCGCTCGCGTACCAGCGCCAGGAAACCTTCAAGGCGCTGCAGCAGCAGTCCCAGGCCCTGCCGCAGGTGGTGGACAAACTGCAGGCCATGATGACGCAGATGGAAGGCATGAACCAGCAGTTGAACCAGCGGCTGCTGGGCAACCAGGAATCCTTCCATAGCAACATGAAGACGGTGTACACCGACCTGGCGCAGGCCGTGGACAAGTCGCTGCGCGAGAGCCTCGTCAACAGCGCACAGGCTGCCGGCGACAGTATCAAGCCGGTGCTAGAAGCCGCGATGAACGGCATCGCCCGCGACGCGGCTGCGATGCATGAACGCGTCGCCGGCACGGTGCAGGTGCAGCTCGACGGACTATCCGCGCGCTTCAGCGACGCCACCGCCGGCGCAGCCGCGTCGTGGGCGGCGGCCCTGAAAAACCATGAACAGGCGAGTGCCGGCATTGCCGCGGACATGGGCCGCTCGCTCGAGGCCTTCAACACCTCGTTCGATCAGCGCGCCGGCAACCTCGCAGCCAAGCTTGGCGAGACTTACGCCAGCCTGCAGGCAGGGCAGGAAGAACGCGACCGGCAGCGCCAGCAGGCGTGGACGCAGTCGCTGGAAGCCATGGCGGCGTCGCTCACCCGCGAGCTCCAGCAATCCGGCGCGCAAACACTTTCACAGCAACAGCAGATCTGCGACACGCTGGTCCGCACCGCACAGGACATCTCGGCGCAGGCGCAGGCCAGCAACAGCAATGTGCTGGCCGAGACCACCCGTCTCGTGACAACCGCGGAAGAATTGATGCGCTCCCGTATCGCCACCGAAGCGCAATGGATCGAGCAGCATCGCGAGCGCATGGAGCAGCTGGCCACGATGCTGCGCGCCGAGCTCGGCGCGCTCAAGGAGGACGAAGCCGCGCGCGGCAATGCGGCCGTCGAGCGGCTGAGCGAATTGCAAGCGGCGCTGGCGAGCCATCTCACCACCCTGGGCACCGCGCTGGAAACACCGATCACACGCCTGATCGAGACAGCCTCGGAAGCCCCGCGCGCTGCCGCCGAGGTTATCGGCCAGCTGCGCCAGCAGATCTCCGGCAGCGTGGCGCGCGACAACGAATTGCTCGAGGAGCGCAGCCGCATCATGGAAACGCTCAATGGCTTGCTCGACGCGATCAACCATGCCTCCGCCGAACAGCGCTCCGTGATCGACGCGATGGTGGCATCCTCCGCCGCGGCGCTCAATAGCACCGCGAGCGCATTCACCGAAAATGTGACTGCCGAAGCCGGCAAGCTGACCGACATCGCGGCGCAGGTCACCAGCAGCGCGGTCGACGTCGCCAGCCTGAGCGAATCCTTCGGCGTTGCGGTGCAGGCCTTCAATGAAGCCAATGACAAACTGATCGCCAGCCTGCAGCGCATTGAAGGCGCGATGGACAAGTCCATGTCCCGCAGCGATGAGCAGCTTGCGTACTACGTGGCCCAGGCGCGGGAAATCATCGACCTGAGCATGTCTTCGCAACGCGAAATCGTCGAAGAGCTGCGCGCGCTGCCGGCGCAGGCCAAGCTTGTTGAAGAGGCCAGGTAATGGAAGACACTGACGCAGGCGTCGACCACGCCGCGCCGGTCTGGCCGGTATTTGGCGACCTCATGTCCAGCCTGCTCGGCGCCTTCGTGCTGGTGCTGGTGGCGGTGGTGGCGGTCCAGATGGAACTGACCTCGACGCTGCAGGACGAAGTAAAGAAGCGCCAGCTCGAAGAACAGCGCCGCATGAGCCTGGAAAAGGCGCTGGCGGTTCCGCTGGCGTCGGGGCGCATTACTTTAAATGGCGGCCGTATCGGCATCAGCGGCCAGGTCCTGTTCGCACTCAATTCGGACGAATTGCAGCCGGAAGGCAGGCAACTGTTGAAGAGCCTCGTCACGCCGCTGCAGGCCTACCTGTCGGCGCGCAATGAACTGCTGATGGTGAGCGGCTTCACCGACGACCGGCCGATCCGCGGCGGCCCCTTCGCGGACAACTGGGAGCTGTCGGCGCAGCGCGCCTTGACCGTGACCCGCACCCTGATCGAGGAAGGCATGCCCTCGTCGATGGTCTTTGCGGCGGCCTTCGGTTCCGAACAGCCGGTGAAGCCGAATACCGACGACGCCGCCCGCGCGCAAAACCGGCGGGTGGAAATGGCGCCCGTGCCGAAATCCTCCAATGCCGGAAATTCCGCTTCATGAATGCGCGAGTCGACGGCACTCCGGATGTCGACGCGCTGCTCGCTTCCCTGCTAGCGGAAGGCGCGCGGCGCTTCGATCCTGTGCGCTGGCACTACATCGAGGTGCTGGCAAAACGCGCGGCGGAGCACCAGGGCAGCGTCAGGCGCCTGCTCGATGACCGGCTGGCGCAAGTGCTGGCGTCATTCAAGGAGCGCTTCGACCTGGCGCGGGTTGAAGCCAGGGAAATTCTCGACCGCGGCGCGCAGCAATACCCGCATGCGGCTAGCGAACTGCAGAGGCATTTCGCCGCCGGAGATTTCAAGGCGCTGCAGGCGCTCGCCGCCACCTTGCAGGCAGACGAGCAGCACGCCCCCCTGCGCGCGCTGGTGCGCCAGCTCGAGCAGCACGCGGCGGACAGCACCCAGGCCGCCATCGCACCGCGTCCCGAACTGAAGACGATCCGGAATTTCAGGAACACCTGGGCAAAGCTGAGCGTCGACAAACAGGTCGCGCAGGCACTCGGCCAAGCCCCAAAAAACGCCGGGCCGATCAATTCCCACGCGCTGGTGCTGCGTTCATTGGCCTTGATGCGCGATATCGCGCCCGATTACCTCAGCCGCTTCATGTCTTACGCCGACACCTTGCTCTGCCTGGACCAGTCCGAGAGAGACAAGCCGGCCCCGCCAAAAAAAACGCCGGCATCGAAGCCGGCGAAAAAATAAGGACGGCGGCGCGTCAGTTGCGTGCGCCCGCCATCAGCGCGGCAAAGCCGATGAATGCACCGCCCGTCAGCCGGTTGAACGCCTTCAGCACCGGAGCGCGGCGCAGATAGGCCGCGAGCCGGTGGCCGCTGCCGGCATACACCAGGTACCAGCCGATCTCGATGACGGAGAAGGTCGCCAGCAGAATCGCGAACTGCGGCAGTTGCGGCAATTCCGGGCGGATGAACTGGGGGAAGAATGCTGCCGCAAAGAGAATGGCCTTGGGATTGCTGGCAGCAACAAGCAATCCTTCGCGATAAAGGCTGCCTGCTTTCCTTGCCGGTTCTTCCGCCGCGGACGCCGGCTGCAAACCGTCGTGCACCGGCGACCGCCAGCTCTTGATGCCGAGATACGCAAGATAGGCCGCTCCCGCCCAGCGCAAGGCATCGAACACCGAGGGAAACGCCTGCAGCAGCGCACCCAGCCCCGCCGCCGACAGGCTCATCATCGCCAGCAAGGCGGTCATGCAGCCGCACATGGTGGCTAGCGCGGCGCGAAAACCGAAACGCGCGCTATGGCTCATCACCAGGATCATGTTCGGTCCCGGCGTCGCCGAGACCACAAAGGTCATCATGACAAACAGCCACCAGGTTTGCGCGCTCATTCCTTGATTACTCCTGCAATCGGTTGTGCCGGACGCATGGTGCGCCCGGAGAAAGGACAAGAGCATAGCAGAGCCGGCAGGCGCATGAGGGCGGCCGCTTTTTTCATTCAGCTGCAAGCCCATTCCCGCATTTTCGAACCAATAAAGCGAACGACCGTGCTGGAGAAAAATCTTGACGGATAAAAAAACAATTTTTAACATGTCCTATACACAGAACAGTGTTCCGTATGCGGAACGCGCAAACCAAAAAAGCGAGACGACATGTTCCTGCGCAATCCGGGTCTGCTTAAAAATCGTTCCTACGTCGACGGCAAGTGGATAGTTGCCGACCTCGGCGTCACCTTTCCCGTCCACGACCCCGCCGCCGGCGAGCTGCTGGCCCACGTGGCATCCCTCGGCGCGGCCGAAACCGCCCGCGCCATCGACGCCGCCGAACGCGCACAGCGCGAATGGCAGAAGAAGCCCGCAAAGGAGCGCGCCGGCTTGCTGCGCGCCTGGTTCAACGCCATGCTGGCCAACATCGACGATCTGGCCACGCTGATGACGGCGGAGCAGGGCAAGCCGCTGGCCGAAGCGCGGGGCGAAATCCAGTACGCGGCTTCGTTCGTGGAATGGTTCGCGGAAGAGGGCAAGCGTGTCGATGGCGACGTGGCGCCGCATCCGCAGTCGGACAAGCGCATCGTGGTGCTCAAGCAGCCGGTCGGCGTGTGCGCCGCGATCACACCCTGGAACTTCCCGGCCGCGATGATCACCCGCAAGGTCGCGCCGGCACTTGCCGCAGGCTGCTCGATCATCGTCAAACCCGCCGAGCAGACCCCGCTGTCGGCGCTTGCACTCGCCGCCCTGGCGGAACAGGTGGGCATTCCCGGAGGCGTATTCCAGGTGCTCACCGGCGACGCGCGTGAAATCGGCGGCGTGCTTACCGCGAGTCCGGTCGTGCGCAAACTGTCGTTCACCGGTTCCACCGAGGTGGGCCGCATCCTGATGGCGCAATGCGCTCCCACCATCAAGCGTCTTTCACTGGAACTCGGCGGCAATGCGCCGTTCATCGTGTTTGCCGACGCAGACCTTGATGCTGCCGCCGACGGGGCGGTCGCGGCCAAGTATCGCAACAGCGGCCAGACCTGCGTCTGCGCAAACCGATTCATTGTCCACGACAGCGTCTACGACGCGTTCGTCCAAAAGATGTCCGAGCGCGTGGCCGCGCTCAAGGTCGGCAACGGTTTCGAAGCGGATGTCGTCCAAGGCCCCCTGATCGACGATGCCGCACTCGAAAAAGTCGTCACCCTGGTCAACGACGCCCGGGAGCGCGGCGCCCGCGTCGTTACCGGCGGCCAGCGCCATGCGCTTGGCGGCACCTTCTTCCAGCCCACCGTTCTTGCCGACGTCACGCCGGACATGCGCGTGGCGCAGGAAGAAATCTTCGGCCCTGTCGCACCAGTCCTGCGCTTCAAGGACGATAACGAAGCCATCGCCATGGCCAACGACACCGAATCCGGTCTGGCTGCCTATTTCTATACCCGCGACATCACGCGCGCATGGCGAGTGGCGGAAGCACTTGAGTACGGCATGGTCGGCCTGAACACCGGCCTCATCTCGAACGAAGTCGCACCGTTCGGCGGTGTCAAGCAGTCCGGGTTCGGCCGCGAAGGCTCGCGCTACGGCATCGATGAGTACCTCGAGATCAAATACCTTTGCGTGCAGGTTTAAGGAGGAGACAAACATGAACCCGTTCGAATTCCGGACCGTGCCCAGCATCGTCGTCGAATATGGCGCGGCCGCGCGCCTGGGCGCGATCCTGCGCGAGCGTTTTGCGCAGAAGCGCCTGTGCCTCGTCACCGATGGCTTCCTGCACAAGAGCGGCATCCTGACCCCGGCCCTGCTCAGCCTGCATGAAGCGGGCTGGAACGTCACCGTCATCGACGACGTGGTCGCCGATCCGCCGGAAGACGTCGTGCTTGCTGCCGCCGGCCGCGCGCGCGAAGCCGAGGTCGACATCGTGCTCGGCCTGGGGGGCGGTTCCTCCATGGACGTCGCGAAGCTGATTGCCGCGCTCGCCGGTTCCGACCAGCCGCTGTCATCGATGTACGGCGTCGGCAATGTCACCGGCCCGCGCCTGCCGCTGGTCCAGATGCCCACCACGGCCGGCACCGGTTCGGAAGTCACGCCGATCTCGATCGTCACCACCGGCGCCACCACCAAGGCCGGGGTCGTATCGCCCAACCTGTATGCGGACCTGACGATCCTCGATGCGGAACTGACCGTCGGCCTGCCGCCGAAAGTGACCGCGGCGACCGGCATCGACGCCATCGTCCATGCCATCGAAGCCTATACCAGCCGCCATCGCAAGAACCCGCTGTCCGACATGCTGGCGCGCGAAGCGCTGCGGTTGCTGTCTCTCAACCTGATGCCTGCGTTCGAAAAAGGCAGCGACCGCGCCGCACGCGAAGGCATGCTGCTGGGCGCGATGCTCGCCGGACAAGCGTTCGCCAATGCGCCGGTTGCGGCCGTGCATGCGCTTGCCTATCCGATCGGCGGTATCTTCCACGTCCCGCACGGCTTGTCCAATTCACTCGTGCTGCCGCACGTACTGCGCTTCAACGCCCCCATGGCCGCGACCCTCTACGCCGAACTGGCGGAGATCGCCGTGCCGGGGTGTACCGGCAGCGCCGAAGCCAAGACCGCGCTGCTGATCCAGCACATGGAACTGCTGGCTCAACGCACCGGGATCGAAACCCGACTGCGCGAGGTCGGCATCACGCAGGCGGATCTTCCGCGGCTCGCCGCCGACGCCATGCTGCAGACGCGCCTGCTGGTGAACAACCCGCGCGAAATGACCGAACAGGACGCGCTGGCCATCTATACCGCGGCGTACTGAGCGCACCAGCAGCTCATCGATAACAGCAGCCGACAGACTGAGGGCGAAGCTTTGCCCGATAACCAGCAACAAGGAGACACAATGACGGATGCGATTCTCGAGACGCGCCGCCTGACCAAAGAGTTCAAGGGGTTCACGGCCGTCAACGACGTCAATCTCAAGGTACAGCGCGGCCATATCCACGCACTGATCGGCCCCAACGGCGCCGGCAAGACGACGTGCTTCAACCTGCTGACCAAGTTTCTCGTCCCGACATCGGGCCAGATCCTGTTCAACGGGCGCGACATCACCATGGCCGCCCCGGCGCAGATCGCCCGGCAGGGGATCATCCGGTCCTTCCAGATATCCGCGGTCTTCCCGCACCTGACGGTGCTGGAAAACGTGCGCATCGGCCTGCAACGCACGCTCGGCACCTCCTTCCACTTCTGGAAGAGCGAAATCACGCTGCGCAGCCTGAACGACCGCGCGATGCAATTGCTGGCTGAAGTCGACCTGGAGAAGTTCGCGGACACGACCACGGTGGACCTGCCGTACGGACGCAAGCGTGCGCTGGAAATCGCCACCACGCTGGCGATGGAACCGGAATTGATGCTACTGGATGAGCCCACCCAGGGCATGGGCCACGAAGACGTGCACCGCGTCACCGAACTGATCAAGAAAGTCTCCGCGGGCCGCACCATCCTGATGGTCGAGCACAACATGAGCGTGGTCTCGGGCATCTGCGACAAGATTTCGGTCTTGCAGCGCGGGGCAGTCCTTGCCGAAGGAAGTTATCAGGAAGTATCCGGCAATCCCCAGGTGATGGAAGCCTACATGGGCACCACCTCGGGCGCACTGGAAGGAGCGCATTGATGGCAACCGCGGCACTCGAAATCAAAAACCTCAAGGCCTGGTACGGCGAGTCGCACATCCTGCATGACGTCAACCTGGAAGTGAAACCCGGCGAAGTGGTGACGCTGCTGGGCCGCAACGGCGCCGGCCGCACCACGACGCTGCGCGCGATCATGGGCCTGACCGGCACGCGCAGCGGCTCGATCAAGGTCAATGGCGTGGAGTCG
>NZ_DASRXF010000184.1:0-12636 GCF_035654295.1 Noviherbaspirillum sp.
GATCCGAAGACTGCCGTGACCTGCTACGTTCCTGTCGGCAAGAACCCGCACGGCGTCAACGCCAGTCCGGACGGCAAGTATTTCGTCTGCGCCGGCAAGTTGTCGCCGACCGGCACCGTGATCGAACTGGCACTGGTGCACAAATGGTTCGCCGGCGAGCTGGCGAAAGAGCGCGATGCTGTCGTCGCCGAAGTGGAAATTGGCCTTGGTCCGTTGCATACCGCATTTGATGACAAGGGCAATGCCTACACCTCGCTGTTCCTCGACAGCCAGCTCGTGAAATGGAACATCGAAAAGGCGATTGCCTTCGCCAAGGGTGACAAATCCGCCAAGTACGTCGTCGACCGCCTGGACGTGCACTATCAGCCCGGCCACGGCTTCACATCGATGGGCGAGACCAAGGAAGCGGACGGCAAGTACTTCAACTCGGGCAACAAGTTCTCGAAGGACCGCTTCCTGCCGGTCGGCCCGCTGCACCCGGAAACCGAGCAGCTGATCGACATCAGCGGCGAGAAACTGCGCCTGATCGCCGACCACACCGCATATCCGGAACCGCACGACGGCATCATCGTGCGCCGCGACGTGGTGAAGACCCGCAAGATCTACAACCTGGACGATTTTGCGAACAAGGTCACGCCGGAGAACATGGGCGTCGAGCGCAAGGGCAACAAGGTCAACGTGCGCATGATCTCGCAGGCACCGGCATTCAGCCTGCCGATCATCCGCGTCAAGAAGGGCGACGAAGTGACCCTCACCCTGACCAACCACGACAAGATCGAGGATCTGGCGCACGGCCTGGCCATCCCGAACTACAACATCAACTTCATCGTCAACCCACAGGAAACCAAGTCGGTGACCTTCAAGGCTGACAAGCCGGGCGCATTCTGGATCTACTGCACCCACTTCTGCCACGCGCTGCACCTCGAAATGCGCAGCCGCTTCCTGGTAGAGGCTTGATGTAACACTGCACCGCGCTCCCCCGGCGCGCGGTGCAGCATCTTTCCTGTCCTGACATCAACCGCCGGGGCTTCACTTTTTGCAGCGGGTTCATCGCGAACCCGGACTTGTCCGCCTATGAAATCCACGCTTGACCGCGCGCACTGGCTGCCGCACCTGCTCGTGCTGGTGGCAGCGTTGCTAGTCCTCTTGCCCTTGCCGCCTGCATCGGCGGCATCCATGTACGACACCGTCCTGTCCGACGCGCTGATGAACGGCCCGGACCTGTGCGCCGAAGCGCCCTGCGCGGACGTCTTGCCCGGGGCCCAGGAATTTTCCAAGCGCAAGGGGAGGCCCTCGTATGTCGAAGCCTATGCAAACGACAATGGACAGAAGCGCCTTGTAGGCTATGTTTTCCTGTCGACCGATATCGTCGACATCCCGGCGTATTCCGGCAAGCCGCTTGTCACCCTGATCGGCATGGACACGCAGGGCAAGATCGCCGGCGTGCGCATCCTCAAGCATTCCGAACCGATCCTGCTGGCCGGCATTCCCGAATCGGCGCTGGTCACCTTCATCCGCCAGTACCATGGCAAGGCAGCCGATGCCAAACTGGAAATCGGCCAGGGCCGCAGCGGCGTCACCGGCCTCGACGGCATCAGCGGCGCCACCGTGACCGCCATCGCCGAGAACCAGGCCATCTCGCGCAGCGCGTACGAAATCGCGCGCCAGGTCGGCATCATCAAGGCCGCGCCCCGCGCGCCCGCACGTTTCACCGCCATCGATGAAAAGCTCGACTGGGCCGCGCTGGTGAAAGAGGGCAGCATCGGGCACCTGCAGGTCGACCCGAAGGATGCCGGCGGCATCGAAAACGGCACGCCCTACATCGATTTGTACTTCGGCTACCTCAACGTGCCGACCATCGGCAAGAGCGTCCTCGGCGAATACGGCTACGCCAGCCTGATGCAAGACCTGAAGCCAAACGAGCATGCGATTTTCATTGTTGCCAACGGCCAGACCTCGTTCAAGGGATCGGGTTTCGTGCGCGGCGGCATCTACGACCGCATCCAGGTGCGGCAAGACCCGGCCTCGTTCACCTTCCGCGATACCGACTATTTCAACCTGTACCGTCTCAGCGCCGCGGGCACGCCGGAGTTCAAGGAATCGGCGATCTTCATCCTGCGCTCGGCCGATTTCAATCCCGCATGGCCCTGGGACCTGAGTTTCCTCGCTAACAAGATCGATACGCAGAAGGGCACCCGCACCTTCGCCCACTTCGACCGCGAATACTGGCTGCCGGCGCGTTACCTCGAAGGCGGCCGCCCGCATGTCGAGCGCCAGGAAGCGGCATGGAAGGCGATCTGGAAGGCGCGCACGGCCGAGATCGTGCTGTTCTCGCTGATCCTCGCCGCCACCGCCTTGCTGTACTCGCAACGCGACCGTCTCGTGCGCGCCTCCAACCGCAAGCACAAGCCCTTGATTTCGATCCCGCGCACCGTGCTGTGGATCGCCAGCGTCGGCTTCATCGGCTTTTTCCTGAAGGCGCAGCCCAGCATCACCCATGTGATGACCTGGTTCCACTCGCTGATCCACCAGTGGAAATGGGAGCTGTTCCTCTCGGACCCGTTCATCTTCATCTTTTGGTGGTTCATGATCGTCACCATCGTGCTGTGGGGACGCGGACTGTTCTGCGGCTGGCTGTGCCCCTTCGGCTCGCTGCAGCACCTGGCCTTCAAGGCCGGCCAATGGCTGGGGCTGAAGCGCTTCCAGCGCCTGCTGCCCAAGCCGTTGCATGACAAGTTGAAATGGGTGAAGTACGTCCTCTTCGCGGGCCTGGTGCTGGTGTCCTTCTATTCGATGGAAACCGCCGAGATGCTGGCCGAGGTCGAACCGTTCAAGACCACCTTCCTGGTCGGTGTGTGGAACCGTTCGTGGCCCTTCGCGGTCTTTGTAGGCGTGATTCTCGCGATCTCCATTCTCAGTGAACGTCCTTATTGCAAATACATCTGCCCGCTGGGCGCGGGCCTTGCCATTCCGGGCAAGTTCCGCCTGTTCGGCCTCAAGCGCAAGAGCGAATGCCAGACCTGCCACGCCTGCGCGGCCGGCTGCGGCTCGCATGCCATTGATGCCAAGGGCAATATCGACCAGAAGGAATGTCTGCTTTGCCTGGATTGCATGGTGATGTACTACGACGACCATGCCTGCCCGCCGCTGGTAAAGGAACGCAAGCAGCGCGAGAAGCAGGGCCTGCCCCTGACGCCGATCGATGCGAAGGGCTATTTCATTCCGCTGGAAAGCGTACGGCGCAACCTGTCCGAAAAAGCGGCGCAGATGAGCGCGCGGCAGGAGTAGGCACGTGCCTGGTGAGTGTCAACGTGGTATCAAGACGGCAATCCTGGCCCTGACCCTGGGCGCAGCCGGTCTGTGCAGCGCGGCGGTACTGAAGGTGGAGGCGGGCGGCTCGATCGCCGCCGCCATCCAGGCCGCCAGCGCCGGCGATACCATCGAGGTGGCACGCGGCGACTATGCCGAGCGTCTCGTCATCGACAAGCCGCTCACCCTGCGCGGCATCGGCCGGCCCACCATCCGCGGCGGCTTTTCCGGGGACGTGATCCGGGTGCGCGCCAGCGACGTCACCATCCAGGGTCTCATCGTGCGCGACAGCGGCATCGACCAGACCGGGCAGAACTCCGGCATCTACTTCGAGCCCGGCTCGCACCGCCCCTCGGTGCAGGACTGCGATGTGGTGTACAACCTGTTCGGCATCTGGATCGAGAAAGCCGACGACGCCCGCATCCAGCGCAATACCATCGTCGGCCGGCGCGACCTGCAGATGGCGGCGCGCGGCAACGGCATCCAGTTGTACAACTCGGCCAACGCCCACGTGCTGGACAACCACATCAGCCATGCCCGCGACGGCATCTACGTCGACCTGTCCAAGAAATCGATATTCCGCGGCAACCGCATCCACCACCTGCGTTACGGCACGCACTACATGAACACCCACTACAGCGTGTGGGAAAACAACGAGGTGTACATGAACCGCGGCGGCCTGGCGCTGATGGAAGTGCGCAACCTCACCGTGCGCAACAACATCGCCTGGAGCAACGCCGACCACGGCATCATGCTGCGCACGATCCAGGATTCGATCGTCGAAAACAATATCGTCGCCGGCAACGGCCGCGGCTTCTTCATCTACGACGCCGAATACAACACGGTCCGCGCCAACCTCGTCACGGGGAACGACGTCGGCGTGCACCTCTCGGCCGGTTCCGGCAACAACAAGGTCGACGGCAACGATTTCATCGACAACCGCCAACAGATCAAATACGTGGCATCGCGCGATGTCGAATGGGGCAAGGCGCGCGGCAATTACTGGAGCAATTACAGCGGCTGGGACCAGGACGGCGACGGCAAGGGCGATGTCGCCTACGAAGCGAACGATGTCGTGGACCGGCTCAACGGCCAGTATCCCTTGCTGAAACTGGTGCTGACCAGCCCGGCGATCCAGACGCTGCGCTTCGTCGCGCGGCAGTTCCCGGTGCTGCGCGCGCCCAGCGTGGTGGACAAACACCCGCGCATGCGCCCCTTGAACGAGGATTGGAGAAAATGGAATGACAAGCGTCCCCATCCAGGTGAATGAAGTCACCAAGCGCTTCGGCGACGTGCAGGCGCTGGACGGTGTCAGCCTGACGGTCGGCCAGGGCGAGATGTTCGGGCTGATCGGTCACAACGGCGCGGGCAAGAGCACGCTGTTCAAGCTGATGCTGGGCCTGATCCCGGTCTCGGGCGGCGACGTGCGCGTGCACGGCGTCTCCACCGCAGGCGCGGGCTTTCGCGACGTGCGGCGCCGCATCGGCTACCTGCCGGAAAACTTCGTCACCTACGACAACCTGACCGGGCTGGAAGTCCTGCGCCTGTTCGCCGATCTCAAGCGCGTACCGCGCCGGGAGTGCGAAGGGCTGCTGGAACGCGTCGGTCTCGGCGCCGCCGCCGGCCGTCGCGTGCGCGGCTATTCCAAAGGCATGCGCCAGCGGCTCGGCTTTGCGCAAGTCCTGCTCGGCAACCCCGACCTGATCTTCCTCGACGAGCCGACCAACGGGCTCGACGCGGAAGGTATCCACGATTTCTACCGCATCCTGCGCGAAGTACAGGGCATGGGCGCCACCATCGTCATTACCTCGCACATCCTGGCCGAGATCCAGGAGCGGGTCGACCGCCTGGTGATCCTGTCTTCCGGCCGCGTGGCCGCGCAGGGCACGATCCCGCAATTACGCGCACAGCTCGTGCTGCCCTCGGTGATCGAAGTCAGCCTGCATCCCGGCTACCAGCAGGAAGTGCACGGCGCGTTCGCCAGCGCCGAAGGACTGGAGATGCGCGTGGCCGACGATGTGGCCCGCATCTCCTGCCCGCCCTCGGAAAAGGTGGCGGTGCTGCAAGTCCTGTCCACGCTCGCGCATGCGGTGCGCGACATCAGCATCCGCGAGCCTTCGCTGGAAGACCTGTTCCTCGGCTATGGAGGCCATCATGCCTAAGTTCCTCGACTGCGCCCAGGTGCGCATCATCGCCGGCAAGGAATTCCGCGACCGCATCCGCAACCTGTGGGTGTTGTCGGTGGCGCTGATCTTTTCGCTGTTCGCGCTCGCCATCGCCTATTTCGGCACGGCGCAGCAAGGCACGGTCGGCTTCCGCGGTATCGACGTCACCATCGCCAGCCTCGTCAGCCTGGTCATCTACCTGGTGCCGCTGATCGCGCTCATCCTCGGCTACGACGCCGTGGTCGGCGAGCGCGAGCGCGGTTCGATGGAACTGTTGCTGTCGATGCCGATCACCCGTTCCGAAATCCTGCTCGGCAAGTACATCGGCCTGTCCGGCGCGCTTGCCGTGTCCACCCTGGCCGGCTTCGGGGCAGGGCTGTTGCCGATGGCATCGCAGCTGAGCACGGCGGACGTCTACCACTACGCCGGCTTCGTGCTGTCCGCGATCCTGATGGGCATGGCCTTCCTCAGCCTGTCGCTGCTGGTGTCGGTGCTGTCGTCCGACCGCATGCGCGCCTCCGGCATCGCGATTGCGTTGTGGTTCTTCTTCGTCCTGATCTTCGACCTGGTGCTGACCGGCGCGCTCGTGGTCAGCGACGGCAGCCTCGGCAGCGGCGTGTTCGGCGCGCTGCTCATGCTCAACCCGGCCGACATCTTCCGGCTGCTCAACATCTTCAGCTCCGAGCAGGTGCAATCCATGTACGGACTTGCCACCGTGATGCCGGCGCGACTGACCGATCCCGCGATCCTTACCGCCATCATGTGCGGCTGGATCACCGCCCCCTTCCTGATTGCACGATGGAGATTCAAATGAAAGCAACATCTTCCCGCCTCACCGCGCTGCGCAAGCCTTTACTGATCGCCGCGGTCGCGCTGCTTGCCGCCTGCGGCAAGGAAGTGGTACAGCTCGCCGCCATCGAACCGGACCAGGGCACCGCCTGCGCGCTGGACGGCATGGTGCTCAAGGATTACCCCGGCCCGAAGGCGCAGATCCACTTCAAGGAAGGCGCCCCGGAATTCTTCTGCGACATCCTCGAACTGTTTGGCATGCTGCTCGCTCCCGAGCAGAAGCGCGCGGTGGCCGGCGTGTTCGTGCAGGACATGGGCAAGGCCGATTGGGCGCAACCGAACGGTCACTGGATCGATGCGAAGTCGGCCTATTACGTGGTCGGCAGCAAGAAGCAGGGGTCGATGGGCCCCACCTTCGGCACCTTCGCCACGCAGTCCGACGCTGAAGCTTTCGCTGCGAAGGAGGGCGGCGGCGTTCACCGGTTTGAACAGATCACCCTCCAGATGCTCAACCAGCCGAAGCAGGGTGGCCACGACAGCAAGATGCACTGAACGCCATGATCGACGAACGCATTGACGAAGAAGAAGGCATGGACCCGGTGGCCATGCAGGCCCTGTATGCCAGGACGCTGTACCGGCTGCGCGAATCGCGCAAGGCCTTGCTGAAGCAGTACGGCGTCGACGAAGAGGCGCAGCTGCTCGAACGCATCCGCGACGGAGAGGTGGGCGAGCATCCTGCCTACGAGCATTGGCTCGGCGCGCAGATCATCGAACAGGGGCGCCAGCAACTGCGCGAGGAAATGATGGTGCGCTACGGCGGGAAGGCGCCGGAGACGGAAGATGCGGTCAGCCTGCATCTCATGTTCCAGGAAAGGATCGAGGATGCCTTCGCTGCGCGGCTGGCTGAACCGGTGCGCATGGCGCAGGACGCGCTGCTGTTGTCCTTCGATACCGGGTTGATGATGGAAGTGCGCTACCTCAGCGTCGATGCGTTCTCCGTGCACTGGACATGGGGCGAGGCGGAGCTGCGGCTCGATACCGCGCCTGTGCATGCGGGGACGGACAGGCATCTGCACCGGGACGACGGAAGTGTGACGGAAGACCCGGTGGGGGTGTGCAATGCAGACCCGTGGACGGGGTTCGCGCGGTTGATCGATGCGTTGCTGGTTGATCCGCTGCTCGGCGGAGATTGAGCAGGCATTAAAGGAATGTAGGGTGGGTAGAGCGAAGCGAAACCCACCGTGCGACCAGCCGAGGATTGGCATGGTGGGTTTCGCTCCGCTCTACCCACCCTACGGTTCTTTGTGTGCGTCCTGCGGTTCTGAATAAGGGACGGTAGGGCGGGTAGAGCGTCACCGAAACCCGCCAAGCGACCAGCCGAGGATGGCAAGGTGGGTTTCGCCGCGCTCTACCCACCCTACGGTTCGCTATTCGCATACGTCCCCGCCTCGAACGCAATCAAACAAAACCCATGCCCGAACGGATCGGAAAAGCTGATGCATGACGACCCGTTCCATTCCACGCATTCACTCTCGCGCACCGCGCCCGCAGCCTCTGCACGCTGAGCCGCGGCGAACACATCCTCCACCACGAAATCCATGTGCACCGGTGTCCAGTGCCGGCCGTAATCACGTCCCTCCGGCACGCCGCCGGCGAAGCGTGAACCCGGTGGATTCTGCAACAGGTAGATGACGGTGTTCGCGCCGGTCAACTCCGCCACCTCGCCGTCCATGGTACGGCTATGCGTCAGCCCAAGTGCGGCCGTATAAAAGCGTATCGCCGGTTCCAGTTCCGGTACGTCGATGTTCACCAGTACGCGCATTGCCGGTCCTTTCCGTCAGGGCCTACGCGCATAACTCACCGTCAGCATTTCCCACTGATGCCCGTCAGGCACGTTCCAGTAGACGATGCTGCCGCCATGCGCGGTGTTCACCGTGTAATCGATCGGACCGTGGACGTTGCTGCGGTAGGAAATGCCCGCGGCTTGGATACGAGAGAGAATCGCATCGAATTCCGCCTGGCTCACCCGGAAACAGAAGTGGATCAACGGAATCGGCTCCGGCCATTCGTCAAAGTCGAAGGTCAGTCCGTCGTTGACGAAGACTGCGGAGAACGGCCCGATATGGGTCTCAGACCAGGGCACGTCAAGCAGCCCGGCAAGCTGTCTTGCCGCGGCGATCTTGTTGACGGAAGGTACGAGGATATGGTCGAGCTGGACTGCCATGCCGCGCTCCTGTCATTGCCGATACCACCAATGTAGCAGGCTGCGGGCAGGGCAGTGTGCGCTGGGTCAGGCCGGGCGGTAGCTGAACTTCTCAAACATACCCGACACCTGCTGCACCAGCCCGTCGCTCGGATAGCCGGCCACCGCGGTTGCCTTCAGTTCCTTGGTGCGGCAACCCTGTGCGCGGAAGCTTTGCAGCGTGTAGTCTTTCACGCCCATCGCCGCCAGTGTGCGGGCCATGTCGAGGATGTCCTCTTCCGACAGCAAGGTAGGATGGACCGTCGTCCGGAATTCGTAATCAACGCCGCTGGCCAGCACCGCCTCTGCGCAGGCCAGCGCTTGCAGGCCGCTGTCGGCAATGCCGGTGACTTTTTCATACTGCGCGAACGGCGCCTTGATGTCGAGCGCAACCCAGTCCACCTGCGGCAGGATTTCACGCAGGCGCTGCGGGTAGGAGCCGCCGGTGTGCAGACCGATCTGGAAGCCGAGCTTGCGCACATCCTTGATCGCGCTGCCGAGCGCCGGATCGAGCGTGGGTTCGCCGCCGCTGAAGACGACGGCGTCGACCAGTCCCACCCGTTTTTCAAGCAGGCCGAGCACCTTGCTCCACTGCAGCGGGCTCTTTTGCAGGCGCAGCTGCAGGTGCGGGTTATGGCAGTAGCCGCATGCCCACGGGCAGCCCTGCACGAAAATAACCGCGGCGAGCTTGCCGGGGTAGTCGGTTGCGGTGAACGGCGTGACACCGCCCACTTTCAGCATGCGCTGCGCGGATTCGGCCGCTTGTATGCGCGGGCCGCTCGCCAGGGTACTTGCGCTCATGGATTTCTCTTGCGGAGTTCGGGGGACAGAATCGGTGCGTCATCCTAGATTTCTGGCAAGAAACCTTCCTTGATCCTGGTCAAAAATGCCCGGGAAGGCGTGTTATCCCCTAGTCCTTTCTGACTATCCGCGCGATTCCGCGCCTATCCCCTTCGAACGACCGGACTAAGCCGACTGCCTTTGCCGGATACCCCTCCGGCCAATAGTGCCTTGACTGTTGCCCACGTAACCTTCCGACATCGCGTCAATCATCGAGGGAGGTATGTCGTGGCCGACAACGTTGCGAGTATGAAGGGCAGGCAGGTTTCGGTACTGGCGAGCAGCACGTTCGCTTTCACCATCTGCTTTGCGGTCTGGATGATGTTTGCCGTCCTTGGCATTCCCATCAAGACCAAACTGGGCTTGAACGAAACACAGTTCGGCCTGCTGGCGGCGACACCGGTGCTGACCGGTTCGCTGGTGCGCGTGCCGCTGGGTATCTGGACCGACAAGTTCGGCGGCCGGATCGTGCTGTTCGTGCTGATGCTGTCGACGGTGCTCCCGATCTGGCTGATCGGCGCCGCCACCGAGTACTGGCACTTCCTGGTGCTCGGCCTCTTCGTCGGCCTGGCAGGCGGATCCTTTTCGGTAGGCACGCCCTATGTCGCGCGCTGGTTCCAGCCGGAACGCCGCGGCCTGGCGATGGGCATCTTCGGCGCCGGCAATTCCGGATCGGCACTGACCAAGTTCGTCGCACCGGCGATCATCGCCGCCTTCGGCTGGGAATTCCTGCCCAAGGTCTATGCGATCGCCATGCTGGCGACGGCACTGATTTTCTGGTTCTTCAGCTACACCGACAAGTCGCATGTCGTCGCTTCCAACGTCAGCTTCGTGGAACAGATGAAGATGCTGAAGGACCCGCGTGTCTGGCGCTACTGCCAGTACTACTCCGTGGTCTTCGGCGGCTACGTGGCGCTGGCGCTGTGGATGACCAAGTACTACGTCTCCGAATACGGCTTCGACATGAAGCTGGCCGCGCTGCTGGCCGCCTGCTTCTCTCTGCCCGGCGGCGTGCTGCGCGCGCTCGGCGGCTGGATCTCGGACAAGTACGGCGCCTACAAGGTCACCTGGTATGTGATGTGGGTGTGCTGGGTGGCGTTCTTCCTGCTGTCTTATCCGCAGACTTCGATGGTGGTCAAGACCGTCAACGGCGACATGACGATGAACATCGGCATCAACGCCTGGTTCTTCACCTTCCTGCTGTTCGTGGTCGGCGTCGCCACCGCGATCGGCAAGGCATCGGTCTTCAAGTTCATTTCGGACGACTTCAGCCACAACATCGGCGCGGTGTCCGGCGTGGTCGGCCTCGCCGGCGGCCTCGGCGGATTCATCCTGCCGATCATGTTCGGCGCCCTGGTCGACCTGACCGGCATCCGTTCCAGCGCTTTCATGCTCCTGTACGGCACCGTTTGCGTATCGCTGGTGTGGATGCATTTCTCGTTCAAACCCGAGCGGGGAACGCCGGAGGTGTCCGACGTTCCCGTGCCGCTCGCCAAGGCGGCATGAGCTGTCACATTCGATAAGAGGAGAACAACGTGAGCAAATACCTGATCAGCCACTGGGAGCCGGAAACGCCGACTTTCTGGGTATCCAAGGGCAAATCGACCGCCAACCGCAATCTGTGGATCTCGATCCCGGCGCTGCTGCTGGCCTTCGCCGTGTGGATGGTGTGGAGCGTGGTGGTGGTGAACCTGCCCAACATCGGCTTCCAGTACAGCACCAACCAGCTGTTCTGGCTGGCCGCGCTGCCCGGCCTGTCGGGCGCGACGCTGCGCATTTTCTACTCGTTCATGGTGCCGATCTTCGGCGGCCGCAAGTGGACGACCATCTCGACCGCATCGCTGATGATCCCCGCCATCGGCATCGGCTTCGCGGTGCAGGACCCGAACACCGGCTATCCGACCATGCTGGTGCTGGCGTTGTTGTGCGGCTTCGGCGGCGGTAACTTTGCCTCCTCCATGGCCAACATCAGCTTCTTCTTCCCGAAGGCGCAGAAGGGCTACGCGCTCGGCATGAATGCCGGCCTGGGCAACCTTGGCGTGTCGGTGGTGCAGTTCGTGGTGCCGCTGGTGATCACCGCCGGCATCTTCGGCGCGCTCGGCGGCGATCCGCAAACCTGGACCAAGGCAGGCGAGACCAAGCAGATGTGGCTGCAGAACGCCGGCTTCATCTGGGTGCCGTTCATCGCCATGACCACCGTGGCTGCCTGGCTCGGTATGAATGACTTGGCCTCCGCCAGCGCATCGTTCTCGGAACAGGCCGTGATCTTCAAGCGCAAGCACAACTGGCTGATGTGCTGGCTCTACATCGGCACCTTCGGTTCCTTCATCGGCTACTCCGCCGGTTTCCCGATGCTGATCAAGTCGCAATTCCCGGACGTGAACCCGCTGCAATACGCCTACCTCGGGCCGCTCGTCGGCGCGCTGGCACGCGTGGCGGGCGGCTGGGTTTCCGACAAGCTGGGTGGCGCCGTCGTCACCTTCTGGACCTTCATCGTGATGATCCTGGCCGTGATCGGCGTCATCAGCTTCCTGCCGGACGGCGGATCGGCCGGCCATTTCAACGGCTTCTTCTGGATGTTCATGCTGCTGTTCGCCGGCACGGGTGTCGGTAACGCCTCTACCTTCCGCATGATCCCGGTGATCTTCATGACCGAGCGCCAGCGCGCGGCGGCGGGCAAGGGCGCGCGTGCCGAAGCGCAGGCCATCGTGGACGCCAACAAGGAAGCGGCCGCAGTGCTTGGATTCTCCTCGGCCGTCGGGGCCTATGGCGCCTTCTTCATTCCGAAGAGCTACGGCACCTCGATCGCCATGACCGGCGGGCCGATTGCGGCGCTGTGGTGCTTTATTGCGTTTTACGTTACCTGCATTGCCATTACGTGGTGGTGCTACTCGCGGAAGAACGCGCCGATGCCTTGCTGATGCGATGCGCTGGTGGGTTTCGCTTCGCTCTACCCACCCTACAGTCCTTTATGAACATGGTGGGTTTCGCTTCGCTCTACCCACCCGACGGTTCTTTATGGACGATGGCCACTGACGGCTCCTTATAAAGGACGGTAGGGTGGGTAGAGCGCCAGCGAAACCCACCATGCACCCCGGAACACGACATAGTCCAAAAGAACTATCCCACCTAATACCAACGCAGGCAGCAAACCGACTTCTTGCGAATAGGAAGGCCGAGGGTGGCTACGTAGACTTCACCCAGAGCCAAAGCAGTTACAACAAGGCGCCTCGAAAAAGGCGCACGTATGGAGAAACCATGAGTCACTTTCTGGACCGCCTGAAATTCTTC
>NZ_DASRXF010000185.1:0-6639 GCF_035654295.1 Noviherbaspirillum sp.
TCCCATGCGCGGACGTGTCTGGGAGCGCCTTGCAACCGATCTCAAGCCGCGCCATCTTGCTGCCGTCACGCGCCTCATTGACTTCGACCAGCTGCCCGGATGCTTTGACGACTATATTGCGGGCCGCGTAAAGGGGCGGACGGTTGTGCGGATTGCTGCGTAGTGGTTTGGTTTGAAGGGGACGGAAGATCCCGGTATGACGGTCCGCGGCCGGGCACCGTCATCGCCTCGGCGAGGCGGCCGCCGGCCGGGATTTCCAATGACGCGCCGGCCCGCCGCCGCGCCGAGGAGCGCACTGTGCGGCATGGTACCATTTTTGCCCGTGTCAGGCCGGGAGGAAAGGTGCGAAGCGTTGCGGTGCCGCCGATGGTTTCCTTCCTCCGGCAGGACCACCTCACACCCCTCTTGCGAACTCTGCAGCCGGCGAACCTGACGACTTGAGCACGACATGAGACTGCCACCGCTGAACGCCTTGCGCGTCTTTTATGTACTGGGCCAGACCACCAGCCTGCGGCGCGCAGCGGAGACACTGTGCGTCACGCATACCGCGGTGGTCCGCCAGATCAAGGAGCTCGAGGCATGGTTCGGCGTGAAGCTGGTATCGACAACGGTGCGCGGCACCGAACTGACGGCGGAGGGACGTCGCCTCTACACCTTTGTCGCAGAAAGCTTCAAGCTTCTGGAGCAAGGAACCGAAGAGATCAAGCCTTCGCGCCAATCCCAGGAACTGCGGATCTGGGCCTCGCCCGGCTTCGCCACCTTTTGGATTCTGCCGCGACTGGGCTCGTTGCAGGAAGCCTTGCCGGGCGTAGCGATCTCCCTTCTGCCCACCGAGCAGACGCCGTCTTTCTTCGACAACGAGGTCGATGCGGTGGTGCGCTACGGCTGTCCTACCGCACGTGATCTGTCGAACCACCTGGTCCTGCGGCCGCGGCTGATTGCTGTCGCGTCGAGAGCATGGGTGGAAAAGCATCCGGAAATCCGCCAGCCCAAGGACTTGCTGTCCGTTCCCCTGATCCACGAGCGCTATCAAGAGGACTGGCAGAACTGGTTCGATGCGCTGGGCATCAAGAATTGCGGCCACTTGAACGGGCCGCGCGTAGGAGTGTCCACCGCCGTGCTCGAGGCGGTGCACCGCGATCAGGGCCCGGGACTTTTCCCGGATGTGTTCAACGTGCAGAACACGCGCGGCGGACTGCAGCAGGTGGTCCCCGAAGCGCCGCGCATCGGCGGCTACTACTTCGTTACCAGGAGCGATCGCGAGAATGAACCGCGCATCGTGCGGCTGCGGGAGTGGTTGATGGACAATCTCAAGGACGCCTGAGCCTCCGCTGGTCGTTTGGTGTCGCGCTTCGTGATGAAGCTGAAGCTTCCTTTCCCGTAATCCGCATACACACTCGTTTTCCCCTTATCCAGCCCCGCCGGCGCCTACCCGGCGCCGGTCCGCGCAGTGGTGACTTTTTTTGTCCAACAAAGCCGGCTGTGGAAACATTTTTAGACCGCCCGGGTGAGAATTTTGTGCCTTACTGCGCGATCTTCCTGTTGCTAGCATGGTTCTGCTGCAACACGAATCACGAATGAACGTCCCCAGGCCGACGCGGATTTCGCCGGGCCGGCGGACAACGAATGCGAAAACACGGGAAGCAAAATACGATCAGGATGCCAGCGCGGGCTTTGCCCGTGGCGCCGGATGGTAGTGCATTTTCAGAGTTGAGGACGACACGCTTTCGATTCATTCGCCGGGTATCGTGACTGCCGCGAGGCTTCCGATAAACCAGATAATCCGTGCGCCCGGCGTTTGCCGGAGGTCGCATCGTAAAACAATGATTAAAGGTGAATCCATGCGAAAGCTCGCTTGCTTGCGTCCCCTATTGCTTGCTCCCGGGGTTCAATCCCGGCACCGGAACGATAGGGCAGGGCGGGGTACTGTTCGTCCGCCAGGCATGCAGCTGTTCCCGCTGTCTTCCCGTCGGCCGCCGGTCTCGACCCGAAAGTGCTTTCCGCAGGCATCCGTCCTACCGTCCACGGTCGTGACGGGCGTGTCCCATCCACCGCTTATTTGTCAGGTGCCAACATGAACGCAAACGATTCGATCGCGGCCATCGGCGCGACCTCGGCCACGCTACACGGATTCGCAGACCTTCGCGCGCTGCAGCACAGCGCAAGCCTGAAGCTGATCAAGGGCGGCCGGGGTATCTGGGTGTACGACGAAGCCGGCCGTCCTCTGCTTGAAGCTGCTTCCGGCATGTGGTGCGCCAGCCTCGGTTTCGGCGATCCCGAACTGGTCGAGGCAGCGATAGAGCAGTTCAAGATTCTCCCTTACTACCACACGCTGGGTGGAAAATCCGTCGTCCCGTCCGAGACGTTGTCGGAGCGGCTGCTTGCCAGGTCGCCCATCGGCAAGGGCAAGGTCTATTTTGCCTGCACCGGTTCCGAGGGTAACGACTTCCTCGTCAAGTTCGTGCGCTATGCGAACAACGCGGCCGGACTGCCGCAGAAGAAAAAGTTCATCTCCCGCACCAATGGCTACCATGGCGCCACGCTGGCGGCTTCGAGCCTGACCGGCATTGCAGGCAACCACAAGGGCTTCGATCTTCCCCTTCCCGGATTCCTGCATACCGCCGATCCCCACTACTATCGCAACGCCCTGCCTGGCGAGTCGGAAGACGACTTCTGCCAGCGCATGGTGAGCGAGCTGCGCGCCCTGATCGAATCCGAGGGGCCGGACACCATCGCCGGCTTCCTGGCAGAACCGGTCGGCGGGGCAGGGGGCGTGGTGATCCCGCCTGCCGGCTACTACGAGCGAGTGCAGCAACTGCTGCAGCGTTTCGGCATCCCGTTCTTCTCTGACGAGGTGGTTACCGGCATCGGCCGGCTGGGAGACTGGTTCGGCAGCGACACGATGGGCATCAAACCCCGCGCCATCGTCATGGGCAAGGGCCTGACCAGCGCCTACTTCCCGCTCTCCGCCGTCATTCTCGAGCAAGAGCTGGTGGACCGGATCACGCAAGGCAGCGACAGCAACGGGCGTTACTTTGCCCATGGAGCGACTTACGCCGGGCATCCCGTCGGCTGCGCCATTGCGCTCGCCGTACTCGATATCATCGAACGACGTAATATTCTGGATCATGTCAGGCGCGTGGCCGAGCTGTTCAAGCGGCGCTTGCTGGCGCTGCAGGAGCATCCCCTGGTGGGGCATGCCCGCTGCGTCGGCCTGGTCGGGGCGGTCGAGCTGCGGCCTGCCGGGGGCACGGCTGGCGATCCCGGCGGCGAACTGGTCAAGAAGGTACACGCGATTGCGGAAAACAAGCATGCCCTGATCTTCCGCAAGCTTGCGAACAACGTCTGTGCTTTTTCGCCTCCCCTCGTGATTACGGAGGATGAGATCAACGAACTCTTCGACCGTTTCACGGCCGCCCTCAACAGTGCAATGGCCTCTTGACCCCCAGCGAGCGGCCGTCGAACGCGGGCCGACTGCCTAACCGTCCCTTTAGGAGCGATGATGAATACAGGATTTTCTACCGCTTTGTCCCAGGATCTGGTGCGCAAGATCTCCTGGAGAATCACCCCCGTCCTGATGCTCATGTATTTCATGTGCATCATCGACCGGGTCAACCTGGGATACGCATCCCTGACGATGAACAAGGAGCTGGGGTTGACCGCCGCGCAGTACGGATTCGCCGCGGGCCTGCTGTACCTGACCTACATCCTGTGCGAGGTGCCCAGCAACATCCTTCTGCACAGGACCTCGCCGCGCATCTGGTTTACCCGGATCATGATCACCTGGGGCCTGTGTTCCGCCGCCACCGGCCTGATCCAGAACGAAACCCATCTGTACGCGGCCCGGCTCCTTCTCGGCGCTGCCGAGGCCGGTCTGTTCCCGGGGGTTCTCTACTATCTGACGCGCTGGCTGCCGCGCGAGGAACGCGTGTCGGTCGTGGCCATGTTCATGATGGCGGCGCCCATTGCATTCGTCGTCGGCGCACCGGTCTCCGGCTACCTGATCGACCACGCGGCCGTCTTCGGCTATTCCGGATGGCGTGCGATGCTGATCATCGAAGGACTTGTTCCCGTGGCGCTCGGCCTGATGTTGCCGTTTATCCTGACCAATACGCCGGACGAGGCAAAGTGGCTGACGGCCACGGAAAAGAGCGTGATCCGCAACGCCCTGGCGGACGAAGAAAAGTCGGCAATCGCCAGCGATCACGGCTTTCTGAAGGCGCTGGCGGACGGGAAGGTGTGGGCGCTGGGCTTCGTCTTCTTCGGCATCAACGTCACTTTCTCCATCCTGTTCTGGTTCCTGCCACAGATGGTCGCCGGTTTCAAATCCGCGCTGGGCGGGAACCTGACGACCGGCCAGGTCGGCATGATTTCCGCCTCGCCGTTCGCGACCGCTGCCCTCGCCATGCTTGCCTACGGCTTCTGGCTCAAGGGTAAGCCCACCACGGTGGCGCATGTGAGCGGCCCGATTGCGGTCGCGGCACTGGGCACGGTCATTCCGGCGCTGTCGGCTTCCCCCTACGTGATCATGCTTGGCCTTTGCCTGGCCGCCGCGGGCGCCTTCTGCGCAATGGTGTCCTTCTGGCAGCTGCCGCCGATGATCTTCAAGGGACGTACGGCGGCAAGCGGCATCGCAATGGTGGCGGCCATCGGCGTTTCCTCCAATGCGGTTATCCCATGGATCAACGGCTACATCAAGGATATGACTGGTTCCCTCAACGGTGCCATGATGTTCAACGGCGGCGTCATTGTCCTCGCCCTCGTGACGGCCATCGTCATCAGCCTGAAGCTGACGCGCCACAATCGCACCACCTTTGCCGAGGGCACCAGTGTAGGCAGTACCGCGCGCAGCTGAATTTCCGTTCAATCAACCGAGCACAAGCATGGTCCCTATCATCGGATACACAAGCAGGGCGTCGGCACGCCCGGGCGAGCAGGTCGAAGTCAAGGTGAGCTGCGATCAAGACGGCGCCTACGACGTCGACTTCGTCCAGATCCTGAGCGCCGACCCGAACCCCAACAGCACCGGCGTCCGGTACCGTGAAATCGCCGCGCCGTTCAACGGTTCATATCCGTCGCGAACGCAACAGGTCCGGCCCGGGTCGTATGGCGTGGTGGACATTCCGGACGGCACCAGGCTTGGCAGCGCATGGACCTTCTCCGTGCGCGTGCAGCCCTGGCTGCTGGACGAGACAAGCCAGACGGTCGCCGCGCTCGTCATGCAGCAGCCGCTGTCGATGTCGATCTCGGTTTCCGCGCGCGGCACGGAGCTCGCGTTGCCGTCCGGCCTGCAGCTGACGCTCGCGCCGATGCAGAGGAAAAAGTGGTACGAGTTACGGATCGTGAGCGACGGCGCCAGGGTTTCCTTCCACCAGGCCCCGCTCCACCGGAGAGACGGGGCAGCGGTCCACAAGACCGTGGTGGGAGGCCTGCCACCCGGCCTGGCATTGCAGCGCGTGGTTTTCGCTGCCGGCTGGGATGCGGGGTCGGCGCAGTATGCGCGCTTCTTCAACGGCAGGCTGGAGGATCCCGCCATCCTTGGTTCGGCCGTCGACAGCCCCGAGTTGCTGGACCTGGAAGGCGCGCTGGCGCACAACGTGGACGTAGCGCACTGGTGGGACTTTTCCGCCGACATCTCGGGCCAGGCCCTGACCGACCGCGGTGCCCGCAGGGCAGCGGGACGGGTCGTGAACCTGCCCACGCGTGCCGTGTGCGGCTCGCGGTGGTCCGGGCGGGAGATGAACTGGACCCGGGCGCCGCGCGACTATGCCGCCATCCATTTTCACGAGGATGACTTGTACGACTGCGAATGGGAGACCGACTTTATCGCCACCATCCCGCAGGATCTGCCCAGCGGCATTTACGGCTTCCGCCTGCGCTACGGGCGCAGCGAAGATGTCATCCCGCTGTATGTGCTGCCGCCCAAGGCGGCCGCCCGCAAGCCCGTCGCATTGCTCATTCCGACGTTCACCTACCAGGTATACGCCAATTTCGACCGCGCCAATTTCGATGACGCCTACCGCGCCCGCCGCGCCGACTGGGGAGCGTATCCGCACCATCCTGCCGAGCACCGCGAGTATGGCTATTCGACCTACGATCGCCACCGGGATGGAAGCGGGGTGATTCACTCGAGCGCGCGCCGCCCCGTGCTCACCGACCGTCCCGGCTATATCTGCTACGTGGACTTGAAGGGATCCGGCATCCGGCACCTGTCAGCGGACATGCATATCGTCGACTGGCTGCGCGCATCGGCGATCGAGTTCGATGTCCTTACCGACCACGACCTCCATCGCGAAGGCGGCGCCTTGCTCCAGGATTACCGTTGCGTCCTCACCGGTACCCATCCCGAGTACCACACCACCGAAACCCTGGATGCGCTGCAAGGCTACATCGACGGGGGAGGGAAGCTCGTCTATCTCGGCGGGAACGGCTTTTACTGGAAGATCGGCATCAGCACCAGTGTTCCCGACGTCCTCGAGGTGCGGCGGGCTGAAGGCGGCACGCGCGCATGGGCTTCCGATCCCGGGGAGTACTACCACGCGCTGGACGGCGCCTTCGGCGGCCTGTGGCGGCGCAACCGTCGCCCGCCGCAGGCACTTGTCGGGGTCGGCATGACTGCGCAAGGGTATTTCGAGGGAA
>NZ_DASRXF010000186.1:0-26605 GCF_035654295.1 Noviherbaspirillum sp.
ACGACCGATGAAGAAACACCACGCCGGTTCCGTCGGCCATGACGGCCGACGGCCTACGCAAAAACGACACGGATGAATTTGCAAAACGACTTGACTTCAAACGCATCATAGAAGGGTGGGTAGAGCGCAGCGAAACCCACCTTGCCATCCTCGGCTGCCCGCTTGCCCACCCTACGATTCCATGATGCGCCGCTTACTTTTCAAGAAAGTACCGCGCAAACATCTTCGCCGCAAACTGCCCTTTCAACACATACCCCCGCTCGGACGGATGCAGGCCATCTGGACACAGGGCCTGCACGCCCTGCCCGTTCAGCAGTTCGGTCAGGTAGCGGTACTGGTCGATGACCGGCAGCCCTTCCTCCGCCGCTACGCGGCGCATGGCGTTGACGTAGACATCGAGGCTGTCGGGCCCGCTGTCGCGCGTGGGGTTCGGTGTCTCGAAGACCATCTGCTTGCCCTGCGAACGGGCGACGCGCGCCAGCGACCGCAGGCAGCCGGTATAGCTGTCGACGTCATGCTTCCACTGGTCGTTGATGGCGAAATTGACGAACACATAGCGTGCCTTCGATTTCGCCATCTGTTCGCGCCACGGCGGGTGGCGCCCGTCCGTACCGTTGAGCAGGTCGCAGGCCGTGCTGCCGTTGACACCCTCATTCCTGACCTCGAACCGGCGCGGGTCCGGCAGGCTTTCCGCGAACACCGCGGGCGCCGGTTTCGCCACGCGCTCTCCGCTCTGCGACTGATAGCCCCAGACCGTCGAGTCGCCGTAGTATTCGATCACCACCCCGGCAGCGTGTCCTTCCATCGCCATGCCAAGGACAAGGGGCAGAAAGATGAAGCGCAGGCCGGAAACCATCATGAACCCGCTCCGCCCGCGACCGCCGGCTTGCGGACCACGAGCCGGTTGAACCAATCGCGCATCGGCGCCTCCACGAAGCGGTAGGTCCAGCCTGAAATGACGTACAGCACCAATACATAGGCGACGAGGACGGTAATGCTCGACACCAGCCCGGACACGCGCTTGGTCAGGTTTTCGAAGATGAGCAGCAGCGGCATGTGCATCAGGTAGATCGAATACGAACGCTGGCCGAGGACCTGGAACAGCCCGGGCTTGAGCGCGTCGGCGAGCGGGCCACTGTCCTTCGACAGGCTCAGCACCAGGGCGGCGAATGCGACCGGGAATGCGAAGGCGGCGATCGAGACGTAATCGACCAGCGTCAGCAGCAGGAACAGGGCGAACATCACGGTGATCTGTATCGCCGGAATGTTCATCTTGAGGATGCGGCTGGAATAAAACGCCAGCGCGCCGAGGCAGAATGAATGAATGCTGCGTGCCAGCCCGAAATCGTAGGTCAGCGACAGGCATCCCTTCGCCGCGATGCAGTCATGGATGTTGACCGAGGCCCACGCGGAAATGATCAAGCCCGCCAGGCTGAGCACGGCCAGCAGGACGATGCGGCCGGCGCCGGTCAGCAGCAGGCAGACCAGCGCAAACAGCAGATAGGTATAGAACTCGACGCTGATGCTCCAGCTCGGCGTGTTGAGGATCAGTTCGTCGAAGAGCCCCAGCGAGTGGGTGAACGTGAGCGTGGCCAGGATTTCGCCGGCGGTGGGCACGAGATATTCGAGCGCACCGGGATTGTTCAGCAGTCCCGCGTGACCGGCTGACACCGCGAGCTTCTTCGCAAGGACGATCGCATTGGAACCGAGCACGAACACCACGGTCGAGAAGACGAGCAAGGGAAAGAGCCGGCCGATGCGGCGCCAGATGAACTGGCGCAGGTCGGCGCCGCTGCGCATGGCATCGCCGTAGGCGGCGCAGATGACGAATCCGCTCAGGACAAAGAACAGGTCCACGAACAGATAGCCGTTGCGGATGAGGGAGAAGTATTCGCTTCCGATCTTCAAGTGGTAGAGCGCGACCAGCAATGCGGCAAGGCCACGAACGCCTTCGATCGACTTGATCATAGAGTCCCTGTGGAAGGTTGAGCAAACAAAGGTGGCATGCCGCACAGTATCGATCCCTGGCTGCAACATGACGTTGATGGTGCTCATCTTCCCGGAGCAGGTTTCTTGAGATGCCGCGAAGGTCGGCACGCTCCGCAAATGAAAAGGCCCCGCAATGCATCGCACTGCGGGGCCCGAGATGAATGAAATCGATTACTTGATGAACAGGCTGGTGAACACGCTCGCGGCGTACTTGCCCTTCATGACGTACACCGCCTCCGTCGGATGCAGGCCGTCGGGCACGATTGCATAGGCACTCTGCCCGTTCAGGTACTCGCTCAGGTACTTGTACTGGTCCACCACCGGCACGCCCTCCTGCGCCGCCACTTCCTTCATGGCGTTGGCCATGATGCCGACGTCGTCGCGCGTCGGGTTCGGCGTTTCGAAGATCATCTGCTTGCCGTACTGCTTGGCGGTGCGCGCCAGCGAGCGCAGACAGCCCTTGTAGGTGTTCAGATCATAGGTCCACTGATCGTTGATCGCATGGTTGACGAACACGTAGCGCGCCTTGGATGCGGCCATCTGGCTCGCCCATGGCTGATGGCGGCCGTCGGTGCCGTTGAGCAGGCCGCAGGCGGTGGAGCCGCTCACGCCTTCATTGCGTACCGTGAATGCCGCCGGGTTGGGCAGCGCCGCGGTGAAAGCGACCGGCGGGGGCACAGAGACCTGTCCGCCGGTGTGGGTGCGATAGCCCCAGACGGTGGAGTCGCCATAGTATTCGACCAGCTCGGGCGCTGCCGGCGTTGTCGGTGCCGTGGGCGTCGTGGGAGTGGCCGGGTTCGTTGGCGTCGTCGGTGTTACGGGGGCGGCCGGCGTATCGGTTGCCGGTTTCGTCGTATTGTTGCTCGGTGCGGCCGGGGCCGCCGGGGTGCCCGCCGTGTCGGACGGCGCTGCGACGGCAAGACTGCCGCCGCTGGTGGAAGGTGTTGCTTCCGTGGCAACCGGGGCGACGGTCGCGGCCGGGGTCGAGGCGTCGCCGGACCCGCCTCCGCCGCACGCGGCGAGGATGAGGGACAGCACGAGAAGGGAAGGATACGCGGAAGCTTTCAATTGCAACTCCATGGATGGTTCGGATACGCCGCTCGTACTGCAGCCGTGGGTGTGTAGCACGGCGGCAGCAGGCACCTTGTTGTTCGTCTTATGCAACCCGGCGTCTCCGGGTCCATGCCTAAAAGAGTTTTCCGGGGAGAAAAAGTTCCGGAAAGAATGATTTACTGGAGGAATGATGCGGAATTCATGCGTGCAGGCGCAATGCCGTGCCAAGCGGCACGGATTGACAGGAGAACAATGGCGGGAGAAGGTTTGCCGCCGACTTCAGGAAGCGGCATGCAAGACCGGCAAGAAACGGCTCAGGAGCTCGCTTCCCGGCACGGCAGCCAGGCGGTGAATTCGGAGCCCTGCTGCGGCTGGCTGCTGACGGTCACGACGCCACCGTGCAGTTCCACCAGTTGCTTGACGAGCGCCAGGCCGAGTCCGGTTCCCTCGTACTTGCGGGCGAGGCCGCTGTCGAGCTGCACGAAGGGCTTGAACAGGCGCCCGAGGTCTTCCTCGCTGATGCCGATGCCGGTGTCGATGACGCTGATGGCCAGATAGCGCGGCACGCCGGGGTCGGCGCCCTTCTCGCCCACCAGCCGCATCGATTGCAGGTCGTCCGGCGCGCGGCTGCACATGCGCAGCGTGACCGAACCGCCCGCGCCCGTGAACTTCACGGCGTTGGACAACAGGTTGTAGACGATCTGGCGCGTCTTGCGGCGATCCAGCAGCACCGGGCCGACCGTTTCCATCTCCAGGCGCAGCCGGATCTGCCCGGCGAGCGCCTTGTCCTTGAATACGGTCAGCGCATTCTGCAGCAAGTCCTGCAGGTCGGTCGCCTCGAGTTCGAGCTCCATCTTGCCGGCCTCGATCTTGGACAGGTCGAGGATGTCGTTGATCAGCAGGAGCAGGTGCTTGCCGCTGTCGTAAATGTCGCCGGCGGCCTCCTGCTGGGCCGCCGAAAGCGGCCCGATCAAGCCGTCGCGCAGCGCTTCCGAGAAGCCGATGATGGCGTTGAGCGGCGTGCGCAGTTCATGCGACATATTGGCAAGGAATTCCGATTTCATGCGGTTCGCCTGCTCCAGCGCCCCGTTCTGGCGCGCGATTTCGCGGTTGGTCGCTTCCAGCTGCGCGGCGTGATGCCCGAGGCGCACGTTGAGTTCGTTGACCTGGCGTTCGCGCGCCTGCAGCTGCTCATTGACCAGCACCGCCTGCTCGTAGGTGGAGACCAGCAGGTCGAGGATCTGCCGGGGCTCGGCATTGACCGTGTACTTTTCGCCATCGAGGTAGATTGCCGTACCGGCGGGCTCTCCGCCATCCTGCCGCAGGCGCCGGTTCATGAGCACCTGCTCGATGCGGACCAGCAGGTAGTCGATGGCGTAGGGCTTGCGCACGAAATTGTCCGCGCCGCATTCGAGGCCGCGAACAATATCCTTGCGGTCGATGAGTGAGGTCACGAGGATTACCGGCACGCTGCGCGTGGCCGGATCGGACTTGATCGCGTGGCACAGGGCGTATCCGTCCATCTCCGGCATGATGATGTCCGACAGCACGACATCGGGCCGGCTGTGCCGGATGGCCTCCAGCGCCAGCATGCCGTTCGCGGCAACGCGTACCCGGTAGCCTTTTTCCTCCAGCAGCAAGCGCAGCTTGGCAGCCTGCGTCGGGCTGTCCTCGACCACCAGGATTTCCGTGGTTTCCTGCGGTTTTCCACTCACTTGCTGCACGATGCTGCTCCTGTCGTTTTTGATGCGAATCAATTTGTTATTGGAGCGTTTGCATCGGGGTCCGCGCCATGATCAGGATCAACTCCGGGCAAATTACTTCCGGGCTGCAAGCCCGGGCGGCGGATCGCATCGCGCATGCACGCCTGCAAGCGCTCCGGCTCCACCGGCTTTTCCAGCACCCGGTACACCTCGCCCCGGTTCACCGCGTCGATCACGGCACTCGCATCTGCCTTGCCCGAGAGGAAGATGCGGACGGTGTCCGGGTACATGCGGCGCACGCGGTGCAGGAATGCGGCGCCCGGCTCCCGCAGGCCGGACACGACGACGCCGGGCTGGTGCGCGGCCAGCAGCGCGAACGCCTCCTCCGCGCTCGCGGCGATCATCACATTCCAGGCGTCGCCGGTCAGCACGCTGCGCAAACGATCCAATACTTCGACATCCGTGTCGACCAGCAGCACGCCGCGCTGGCCGTCCGATGCGGCCCTGGCCGACAGCAGCCTGCGCCCCTCGGACAGCATGCATGCAATTTCCGCGGCGGGAATCGCCCGGCTGAAGAGGAAACCCTGCATTTCGTCGCACGGCTGCCGGCGCAGGTACTCGAACTGTTCTATGGTCTCGACGCCTTCCGCGATCGTTTCCAGGCCGAGGTTGTACGCCATCGCCAGGATGCTGCGGACCAGTGCCGCGCTCCCGGCGTGCAGCAGCATGTCGCGGATGAAGGACTGGTCGATCTTGATCCGGTCCACCGGATAGCGGCGCAGGTAGCTGAGCGAGGAATAACCGGTGCCGAAATCGTCCAGCGACAGGCGAACGCCGAGCTGCTTGAGTTCATGCATGGCCTGGATGGTCTGCTCCACGTTTTCCAGGATCAGGCTTTCGGTCAGTTCCAGTTCCAGGTATTCGGGCGCCAGTCCGGCCTCGTCCAGGGCGCCGCGCACGATCGAGGCCAGCTGCGCGAGGCGGAACTGCAAGGCCGACAGGTTGACGCCCATGCGCAGCGGCGGC
Source organism: Noviherbaspirillum sp. (assembly GCF_035654295.1). Lineage (GTDB taxonomy): Bacteria > Pseudomonadota > Gammaproteobacteria > Burkholderiales > Burkholderiaceae_D > Noviherbaspirillum. The sequence continues at coordinate 5,772 of NZ_DASRXF010000186.1, forward strand.
AGCCCCATTTCCTGCCAGGCGCGCGCCTGCCGGCATGCCTGGCGCAAGGCCCAGCCGCCGACCGCGGGCATCAGGCCGCACTCTTCGAGCAGTGGGACGAACTGGCCGGGCCCGACCAGCCCGCGCTGCGGATGCTGCCATTGCAACAGCGCCTCGACGCCGACCACCGCGCCGGTGCGCAGGCTGAGCTGAGGCTGGTAGTAGAGCTGGAACTCGCCTCGCTCGAGCGCCCTGTGCAGTTCGGCCTCCGTGCGCGCCCGCTGCTCCACACCGCGGTCGAGTTCCTCGCTGTACATGCGAAAGCCGCCCTCGGTGCCGTTATGGTCCGACGCGGCCCGCGCGCGGCGCAGCAGGCGCCCGATCTCGGCATCGTGGCGCGGGTAGATTGCCGCACCGACGCTGGCGCCGAGGAATGCTTCGCGCTCACCGAGCCGGACCGGCTCCTCGAGCGCGGCAAGCACTCGGCCCGCGATCGCCTCGATCCGGCCGGCGTCATCCAGTCCGGGCAAGGCCAGCGCGAACTCGTCCTGTCCCACCTGCGCCAGGATGCCCTCGCCGCGCAATGCCTCCAGCCGCTGTGCGAGCAGCCGCAGCACGTCATCCATGGCCAGCCTGCCGAACAGGTGCTGGGCGCGGTCCAGGCGCTGCAGGCGGATGGCCAGCAGCGCCACAGGCGCCCCGTTCCCCGCCAGCGGCGGCAGCTTCTGCTCCAGCAGGGCGCGGTTGGGCAAGCCGGTTTGCGCATCGTAGAAGGCCATGTAATACAGCTTGGATTCCGCGGCGAGGCGTCGCTGCTCCTCGAGCATGTGCTCGAGTGAAAACGAGATGTCCTGTCCGGCCTCGCGCAGCAGGGAAACAGCCGCCTCGTCGAACAGGCCGCGGCGCACGGTACACAGAATGAAGACGCCGGCGGTGCGGCCGTTTTCCCGCAGCGGCACCGCTGCCACCGCGGCGACGCCGTGGCGGGAAAAGCTTTGCTCGGACAGGTCCATGCAGATGCAGTCCTGTCCGTGTTCGCGCAGCGACGCTGCGATACCGTCCAGTTCGGGCAAATCTTCGGCACCGCCTGCGGCGCCGGCATGCGCAAGCCGGCGCAGGCGCCCGCCGGCGGGGTCGACCAGCCCGACCCACGCATAATGAAACAGGCCGCAGCCCACCGCGATATGGCATGCCTCGCGATACAGCATGTCAGGGGAATCGGCGCGCACCGCAGCCCGCACGATACTGCCGGTCATCGCCAGCAGGCGATTGGCGTGGCCGGGAATCGCGCCGCGCTGGCTCATCGTTCCTTGTCCGCCGCGGCCAGGAGGCGGGCCACGTGCTGGGACAGCTGCCAGCGATCGACAGGCTTGTTGACGACCTCGTCGGCGCCGGCCGACAAGACCCTGCGGCGGGAGGCAATATCGTCAAGGGAAGACACGACTATGACGGGAATGGCGGACAGTTCTGCCCGCGCCTTCAACGCGCGCGCAACGTCGAAGCCATCCATGCCGGGCATCATCATGTCGAGCAGGATCAGGCGGGGGCGCTCGCGTGAGGCAACGGCCACCGCTTCCCTGCCGTCGCCCACCGAAATAGTCCGGTATCCCTCTGCCTGCATGAAAACTTCGAGCAATTTACGGTTCCGCTCCTCATCGTCGACGATGAGAATGGTGGCGGGTTCGTGTGCTTGCATGCGCGCCTTGTTTTGCTTTTCAAATGTGCCCTTGGACAAAGCTGCATCATGGACGTTGCATGTTTCGTCCGATGCAGCAACTGCATGAATCTATCTTAGCAAGTAACGGGAATTGCTTCAGGGATGGAAAAGTTGCCTGGTTGAATGACAGCGAAAAAAAAGCCCGGAGGATACTCCGGGCTTTGCATGCTGCGGTCAGGCGGCTCAGTTGAAGGTCTTGCCCTCGGCTGCCAGCTTCGCCAGCAGTGGTGCGGGCTTCCAGGCCTCGCCGTGGCGGCCCTTCGCATACTTTTCCATCGCCATGACGACATTCTGCAGGCCAACGGTGTCGGCGTAGAACATCGGGCCGCCGCGGAACACCGGGAAGCCGTAGCCGGTCAGGTACACCATGTCGATATCAGACGCGCGCTGGGCGATGCCTTCCTCGAGGATGTAGGCTGCTTCGTTGACAAGGGCGTATACCAGGCGCTCGACGATTTCCTGGTCGCTGATCTTGCGGCGCTCGATGCCGAGGTCGGCCGAGTGCTTGACGATCATGTCGTTCACGACCTGGGACGGATACGGTTTGCGGTCACCCGGCTTGTAGTCGTACCAGCCGGCGGAAGTCTTCTGGCCGAAGCGGCCCATTTCGCACAGCAGGTCGGCGGTCTTCGAGTAGGTGACTTCCGGCTTCTCGATGTAGCGGCGCTTGCGGATGTACCAGCCGATGTCGTTGCCGGCGAGGTCGCCCATGCGGAACGGACCCATCGCGAAGCCGAATTTCTCGATCGCCTTGTCCACCTGCTCGGGCAGCGCACCCTCTTCCAGCAGGAAGCCTGCCTGGCGGCTGTACTGTTCGATCATGCGGTTGCCGATGAAGCCGTCGCACACGCCGGAGACTACGCCGGTCTTCTTGATCTTCTTGGACAGCGCCATCGAGGTAGCCAGCACGTCCTTGCCGGTCTTCTCGCCGCGCACGATTTCCAGCAGCTTCATCACGTTGGCCGGGCTGAAGAAGTGCAGGCCGATCACATCCTGCGGGCGCTGGGTGAAGCTGGCGATCTTGTTGACGTCCAGCGTGGAGGTGTTGGAGGCCAGGATCGCACCCGGCTTCATCACTTCATCCAGCTTCTTGAACACCTGCTCCTTGACGCCGATATCCTCGAACACGGCTTCGATCACGATGTCCGCCTGCGCGATGTCGTCGTACGACAGCGTACCGGTGATCAGGCCGACGCGCTGCTCGAACTTCTCGGGCGTCAGCTTGCCCTTCTTCATCGTGTTTTCGTAATTCTTGCGAATGGTGGCCAGGCCCTTCTCCAGCGCTTCCGGCTTCATCTCGAGGATCTTGACCGGGATGCCGGCATTGGCGAAGTTCATCGCAATGCCGCCGCCCATGGTGCCCGCGCCGATGACGGCCGCCGACTTGATCTGGCGCGTCGGCGTATCTTCCGGCACATCCGGAATCTTGCTGGCGGCGCGCTCGCCGAAGAAGGCGTGGCGCAATGCCTTGGATTCGGTGGTCTGCACCAGTTCCACGAACAGGTCGCGCTCGAACTTGATGCCGTCGTCGAACTTCTTGGTCACGGCGGCGGCAACCGCCTCCACACACTTGAGCGGTGCGGGGAACGGACCGGCCATTGCCTTGACGGTATTGCGCGAGAACTGCAGGAAGCCTTCGTAATTCGGGTAATCGATCTTGATGTCGCGCACCTTCGGCAGCGGACGCACGTCGGCAACCTTGTTGGCGAAAGCGATCGCCGCTTCCATCAGGTCGCCCTGCACCACTTCGTTGAACAGCGCGGTCTTGGCCAGCTTCTCGGACGGAACCGGCGTGCCCGACACGATCATGTTCAGTGCCAGCTCCAGGCCGACCACGCGCGGCAGGCGCTGCGTGCCGCCTGCGCCCGGCAGGATGCCCAGCTTCACCTCCGGCAGCGCGATCTGTGCGCCCGGGGACACGACACGGTAATGGCAGCCGAGCGCCAGCTCCAGGCCGCCACCCATGCAGACCGTGTGGATCGCGGCAACCACCGGCTTGGTGGCGTTTTCAATCACACTGATAACCGTGTGCAGGGTCGGCTCGGCGAGCGCCTTGGGCGAATTGAATTCCTTGATGTCCGCCCCGCCGGAGAATGCCTTGCCGGCGCCGGTAATCACGATCGCCTTCACGGCATCGTCATTCTGGGCCTGCTTCATGCCTTCCACAATCGCACTGCGCGTCGCGTGGCCCAGGCCGTTGACCGGAGGATTGTTGAGCGTGATGACGGCAACCGCGCCATTGACCTTGTATTCGGCAGTCATATCTCTTCCTTTTAAATTGGATTGTGTGGGGAGCGTGAAGCTGGTTGTGTTGTAGCGCTTAATATACCGCAAAAAAGAACGATCGTATTATTTTGCAAGAAAAAAAACCGGCGGCCTGGAATCTGCCGCCGGCCATGCTTTCCGCCAGGCTTCTAGACAGCGTCCTCGCCGGCCAGCAAGGCCGAGAGCCGCTGCATTTCCGCCATCATTTCGAGCGGGAAGGACGACTCGTCCCACGCACGGTAATTGCCGGACGCATAGGCCAGCGCGTTCTTGTAGTACGCGTAGGCATTGAGACGGTTGCGCACGAAGTTGTTCTGCGTGCGCGTGACCTTGCCCGGTACGCCCATGACGATGGAATTGGGCGGGACGATGGTGCCTTCCTTGAGGTAAGCATGGCCGCCGATGATGCTGTTCTCGCCGATCACGCAGCCGTCCATGATAGTGGCGTTGATGCCGATCAGGCAGTTGTCGCCGATGGTGCAGCCATGGATGGTGCAATGGTGGGTGATGGAGCAGTGGCTGCCGATGATGGTGTCGGTACGGTCGCCAATGTGCAGCATCACGAAGTCCTGGATGTTGGTGTACGCGCCGATCACGATCTGCTTGTGCTCGGCGCGCGCCACCACATTGGCCCAGATGGACGCATGCTCCTCGACCGTCACCTTGCCGTACAGGTGCGCGCTCTCGTGCACATACGCCGGGTTGCGCAGGACGACATCCGGGCCGATGAATCCCATCACACCTCCAGCCATTCCTTGCGGATGGCGGCGTTGTGGCGCAGGTCGTCAGGCGTGCCTTCGAACACGATGGAGCCGTGTCCCATCACGTACACGCGCTGCGAGATCTCCAGCGCGATCGCCAGCTTCTGCTCCACCAGGAGCACCGAGATGCCGCGGTTCTTCAGTTCCTTCAGGTACTCGGCCACGAGCTCCACGATCTTCGGCGCCAGGCCTTCGGTCGGCTCGTCGATCATGATCAGGTCGGGGTCGCCCATCAGCGTGCGGCACAGCGTCAGCATCTGCTGCTCGCCGCCGGACAGCACGCCGGCCGGCGTGTTCTCGCGCTCTTTCAAGCGCGGGAACATCTTGTACATGTCATCAATGCTCCAGCGCGACTTCTTGCCCTTCTTCTCGCCCAGGATCAGGTTCTGCGCCACGGTCAGCGTCGGGAACACGTCGCGGTTCTCGGGCACGTAGCCAAGGCCCTTGTGCGCAATCTCGAAGGCCTTGAAGCCGGTGATTTCCTCGCCCTTGAACTTGATCGAGCCTTCCACGTCGACCAGACCCATGGTGGACTTGACGGTAGTCGACCGCCCCACCCCGTTTCTGCCCAGCAGGCTGACGATTTCGCCCTCGCCCACGCTCATGTCCACGCCGTGCAGCACGTGGCTCTTGCCATAGAAGGCGTGCAGGTTCTTGATTTCCAGTAATGCCATTTAAGCCGCCTCCACGGGAGCATGTCCTCCCAGATATGCTTCCTGCACCTTTGCGTTGTTGCGGATGTTGGCCGGGGTGTCGCAGGCGATCACCTCACCGTACACCACCACCGCAATCTTGTCGGCCAGGCCGAACACCACGCTCATGTCGTGCTCCACCATCAGCAGCGTCTTGCCGACGGTTACCTTGCGGATCAGCTCCACTGCCGCGTCGGACTCGGAACGGCTCATGCCGGCGGTCGGTTCGTCGAGCAGGATCACGTCGCAGCCGCCGGCGATGGTGATGCCGATCTCCAGCGCGCGCTGTTCGGCATAGGTCAGCAGGCCGGCCTGGGTGTCGCGTCGGCGGCGCAGGCCGATCTGTTCCAGCACTTGCTCGGCGCGCTCGTGTGCATCCTTCAGGCCGTTCAGGCGATGCCAGAAGGAATACTTGTAACCGAGCGACCACAACACCGCGCAGCGCAGGTTTTCGTACACCGACAGCCGATGGAAGATGTTGGTGATCTGGAAGCTGCGCGACAGGCCCTTGCGATTGATCTCGAAGGGCTTCAGGCCGAGGATGCTTTCACCATTCAGCTTGATGTCGCCCGCCGAGACGGGGAAGCGCCCGGAGATCAGGTTGAACAGCGTCGACTTGCCGGCGCCGTTGGGGCCGATGATCGCGAAGCGTTCGCCCTTGGGCACCTGCAGGTTGGCGCCGCGGATGATCTCGGACTTGCCGAAGCTCTTGCGGACATCCTTGAGTTCGAGGGACAGGTTGCTCATGCTTCTGCCCTCCGGATCATGTCTTCAATTTCGGTATTCACTTCGCCCCACGCGTGTTTGAACGATTTCCTTGTATGCCAGAAGCCGGCGGCGCCGATCGCCAGTATGGCGAGCGCCACGCCCCATGGCGTCGCCGCGGCCGTATCGACCATGAAGCCGAACAGTTTCATTTCGGTGCCGTTGGCCGATTCCAGCGTCAGGTGGTACAGCATTTCCACGACCATGATCAGGCCGACCAGGGCGACCAGGGCCATGGCGGAAACCGCACAGAGCTGCGGCCAGATCCGGCGGTATTTGCCGTACTTGGCTACCCGCAGGTTCAGCATGATGATGCCGGCCACGCCGAACGGCGCATACATCACCATGACGATGAAGAACACGCCCAGGTAGAGCTGCCATGCCTTGGTGAAGTCCGACAGCATCACCGACAGGAACACGCCGATGATGGCGCCGATCATCGGGCCGAAGAAGAAGCCGACGCCGCCGATGAAGGTGAACAGCAGCACGCCGCCGGAACGGAGCGCGCTGACGTTTTCCGCCGTGACGATCTCGAAGTTGATCGCCGACAGGCCGCCCGAGATGCCGGCGAAGAAGCCGGACAGGATCAGCGTCAGGTAGCGCGCCCACTGCGTGTCGTAGCCGATGAACTCGACGCGCTCCGGGTTGTCGCGCACCGCGTTGATGATGCGTCCCAAGGGTGTTTGCGTGAATGCGAACATGCCTATGGTGCTGATGAACAGCCAGAACGCGATCAGGTAGTACACCTGGATCTGCGGACCGTAGGTGATGCCCAAGAACTTTTCGCCATACACGCGATTGGTCGAGATGCCGCCCTCGCCGCCGAAGAACTCGGGGAACATCAGCGAGCAGGCAAACACCAGCTCGACGATGCCCAGCGTGATCATGGCGAAGGTGGTACCCGACTTCTTGGTCGTCACGTAGCCGAACAGGATGCCGAAGAACATGCCGGCAAGCCCGCCCACCAGCGGGATCATGGTGACCGGCATCCACATCTTGCCGGCCGAGGCCAGGTTCATCGCGTGGATGGCGAAGAAGGCGCCCAGACCCGAGTACACCGCGTGGCCGAAGGACAGCATGCCGCCCTGCCCCAGCAACATGTTGTAGGACAGGCCGAAGATCATCACGGTGCCGATCTGCGACAGCAGCGAGATCGATGAGCCCGAGCTGAACACCATCGGCGCGAAGATCAGGATCAGGGCGAACAGGCCCCACACGATCCAGCGCCCGAGGTTCATGGGCTTGTAAGTCATGGTGTTGGTCATTGTTATCGTATTCATCGGATCAGCCCTCGCGAGTACCCATCAGACCGCGCGGCCTGAAGATCAGGATCAGCACCAGCAGCAGGTAAGGCATGATCGGTGCAACTTGGGAAATGGTGAGTTTCAGTACCGGATAGCCGAAGGTTTCCGGCGTGATCGTGGCACCGAAGGCGGTGAACAGGGTCATGATCGAGTGGTCGAGCGCCACCGCGAAGGTCTGCAGGCAGCCAATCAGCAGCGAGGCCAGCAAGGCGCCTGCCAGCGAGCCCATGCCGCCGACCACCACCACGACGAAGATGATGCTGCCGACGGTCGCCGCCATGCCCGGCTCCGTGACGAAGGCATTGCCGCCGATGACGCCGGCCAGGCCGGCCAGCGCGCAGCCGCCGCCGAACACCAGCATGAACACACGCGGTACGTTATGGCCGAGCGACTCCACCATTTCCGGATGCGTCAGCGCGGCCTGGATCACCAGGCCGATGCGGGTCTTGGTCAGCACCAGGAAGATCGACACCAGCATCAGCACCGCGATCAGCATCATGAAGCCGCGGTACATCGGGAAGGTGGTGGTGAACAGGGTGAACAGCGGGCCGTCCAGTTCCGGCGGAATCGGGTACGGCACGGCGGCGCGGCCCCAGATCAGCTGGACCATTTCAACCAGCACGTAGGACAGGCCGAAGGTGAACAGCAGTTCGGGAATGTGGCCGTACTTGTGCACCGAACGCAGGCCGTAGCGTTCCACCACTGCGCCGATGACGCCAACCAGCAAGGGCGCAATGATCAGCGCCGGCCAGAAGCCGATCTTGATGCTGATCGCATAGGCGAAATAGGCACCGAGCATGTAGAAGCTCGCGTGCGCGAAATTGAGCACACCCATCATCGAAAAGATGAGCGTCAGCCCGGAGGAAAGCATGAACAGCAGGAGCCCGTAGCTCAAACCGTTTAGCAGCGTGATTAAAGTAAACTCCACGAGGGCACCCCTATGACTTACTACCTAGAATTGAATTCTTGTACGACCGTACTATTTTTTACCCGTAAAAAAGCAGCGTGGCGGAAGTCCGTCACGCTGCCGTTCGGAAACTGATCAGGGAGCCGATGGGCGTTTCATCTGGCACGAAGTCGGTTGTGCGCCGACGTGCGTGTCGAACTTGACGTCCGTCTTCCAGCCGTAGCCGGTGTTTTCCTGATCGTACTTCACGTCCTTTCCGTTGACCTTGGTCCAAGTGGCAATGTAGATAGGCTGTTGCAGCTGGTGGTCCTGCTTGCGCATCTCGACCTCGCCGTTCAGGCTGGTCATCTTCATGCCTTCCATCGCGAAAGCCACCTTGACCGGGTCGGTCGACTTGGCCTGCATGATCGCCTTGCCCAGCATGTTCAGGCTGGTATAGGTCGCGAGGACGTAATAGTCGTCGTTGTACTTCTTCTTGTAGCCTTCGACGATATCCTTGCCAGTGAACTTTTCATTGTTCACGTTCCAGTAACCGGCATACTTCACCCGCTCCGCGCCGGCGGCGCCCATTGCGGTGGGCACACCCGTGGTGGAGGCGTAGTAGGTGTAGAAATTGGCCTCGAGGTTGGCATCCTTCGCGGCCTTGATCAGGAGCGCGAGGTCGGCGCCCCAGTTACCGGTGATGATGGTGTCGGCACCGGAGGCCTTCATTTTCGCCACGTAGGGCGAGAAGTCTTTCACCTGACCAATCGGATGCAGGTCGTCGCCGACGATCTGGATATCCGGACGCTTGCGCTTCAAGTATTCCTTCGCGGCACGGGTCACCTGGTGGCCGAACGCATAGTTCTGGCCGATGATGTAGACCTTCTTGACGTTCGGATTCTTCTCGATGAAGGAGGTCATGGCCTCCATCTTCTGGTCCGAATTGGCGTCGAAGCGGAAGTGCCAGAAGCTGCACTTGCTGTTGGTCAGGTCGGGATCGACGGCGGCGTAGTTGATGAACACGATCTCCTTGCCGGGATTGCGTTCATTGTGCTTGTTCACAGCATCGATCAGCGCCAGTGCCGCGCCGGAGCCGTTGCCCTGGATGATGTAGCGGAAGCCCTGGTCGATGACCGTCTTCAGCACCGACAGCGATTCCTGCGGACTCGCCTTGTTGTCGAAGCCGACGATCTCGAACTTGTGCTCGCCGGCCCACTTCTCGTTGTTCGCCTTTTCGGCGATGTACTGGAAGCTCTTGAGGATGCCCTGGCCGACCGGCGCGAACGGGCCGGACAAGGGATCGATGAACGCCATCTTCACCGTCTCCGCGCTTGCCGTTCCAGGCAATGCAAACGCGGCGGCCAACGAAAGCGGGATGATCAACGTCTTGAATTGAGTAGCCATTTGTCTCTTCCTTATGAGTGTTATGTGGTTTACAGCATATCGGGGCTTATACCCAGTGTAAAGCACTCATCTAGCTTGTATTGGCCATGTCTTTTCCCTTCACGCGTGGTTCGTTTGAGTCGTCGCAAAGTCGCCAAAAGCACGCCACTGCGGCAGCCTCTCACGGGCCGTCTCGCAGCACCGCAGCATGGACGGGGCTGCCCCGCCCGCTGCGTGTTCAGGTTTGTTGATTTTCTTTCGCTGCGCCGCAGCGAACTACGGTGCGGACCGCTTCGGTCCGCACCGCGACCATCAGTGGATGGATTAGGAAGGACGTGCCGGACGCTTCATCTGGCACGAGGTCGGCTGGGTGGCTACGTAGCTTTCGATCTTCTGATCCATGCTCCAGCCATAGCCGGTGTTCTCCTGGTCGTACTTGACCTTCTTGCCGTCCACTTTTGCCCAGGTGGAAATGTAGAGCGGCTGCTGCAGCTGGTGATCGTTGGCGCGCATTTCGACGTCGCCGTTGATCGCCTTGACTTTCATGCCTTCCATGGCGAACGCCAGCTTCACCGGGTCCACCGAGTTAGTGTCCTTGGCGGCCTTGGTGACCATCTGCACCAAGGTGTAGATGTCCTGGACGTAGAAGTCGTCGTTGTACTTCTTCTTGAACGCTTCGACGATTTCCTTGCCGGAGAAGGATTCGTTGTTCGGGATCCAGTAGGCGACCTGCTTGACCAGGCCTGCCGTGGAGCCACCCATGGCGGTCGGCACGCCGGAGGTGCCGCCGTAGTAGGTGTAGAACTTGGCGGTCAGGCCGGCGTCCTTCGCTGCCTTGACCAGCAGCGCCAGATCAGCGCCCCAGTTGCCGGTGATCACCGCATCGGCGCCGGATGCCTTGATCTTGGCGACGTAGGGTGCGAAGTCCTTCACGGTGGCGATCGGGTGCAGGTCGTCACCGACGATCTGGACGTCCGGGCGCTTGCGCTTCAGGTATTCTTTCGCGGCGCGGGTGACCTGGTGGCCGTGCGCATAGTTCTGGCCGATGATGTAGACCTTCTTCAACTCCTGGTCCTTGGCCATGTAGGTGGTCAGCGCCTCCATCTTCATGTCGGAGTTGGCGTCGAAGCGGAAATGCCAGAAGCTGCATTTGCTGTTGGTCAAGTCCGGGTCGATGGCGGAGTAGTTGAGGAAGACGATTTCCTTGCCCGGGTTGCGCTCGTTGTGCTTGTTGACGGCATCGATCAGCGCCAGCGCCACGCCGGAGCCGTTGCCCTGGGCGATATAGCGGTAGCCCTGGTCGATCACGGTCTTGAGTTGGTTCAGCGATTCCTGCGGGCTGCCCTTGCCGTCGAACGCTGCCACTTCGATGGTGTGGTTGCCGGCCCATTTCTGCTGGTTGGCCATCTCGGTGAACATGCGGAAGGTGTTGAGCTGGTTCTGGCCGATGGGCGCAAATGCCCCCGACATCGTTTCAATCATCGCGATTTTGATCGTGTCAGCCTGAACCGCCGGTGCTGCAAATGCTGCTGCCACGGAGAATGCCAAAACGAGGGGGCGCATCTTCATCATCATCTGTCTCTCTTTTCCTTGGTGGGTTTATTTATAAAACGATGGCTGATTAGCTTCTGTTTTTGTACATCAACTTTTCCAGGCGTTGCGCGGGTGTGCGCCGCACACCCGTCGAACTCTTTCATGCAGTCGGCAGCTTGTACTCCTTGAACTGTTCGCGAATGCGGTTTTTCAAGACCTTGCCGGTGGCGCCGATCGGCAGCGCATCGACAAAGACCACGTCATCGGGCGTCCACCACTTGGCGATCTTGCCCTCGTAGAACTTGATCAGCTCGTCCTTGGCCACCTCGGCGCCCGGCTTCTTCACCACCACCAGCAGCGGGCGCTCGTCCCATTTCGGATGGTAGACGCCGATGCAGGCTGCCTGCTGCACTGCCGGATGAGCCATTGCAATGTTTTCCAGGTCGATGGAACCGATCCATTCGCCGCCCGACTTGATCACGTCCTTGCTGCGGTCGGTGATCTGCATGTAGCCGTCCGGGCTGATGGTGGCCACGTCGCCGGTCGGGAACCAGCCGTCCTGCAGCACGTCGCCGCCCTCGCCCTTGAAATAGCTGTTGATGATCCACGGGCCGCGCACCAGCAGGTTGCCGTAGGTCTTGCCGTCCCACGGCAGTTCCTCGCCGTCGTCGCCGACGATCTTCATGTCGACGCCGTAGATCGCATGCCCCTGCTTCTCCAGCACAGCCTGCTTCTGATCTTCCGGCAGGTCCAGGTGCTTGCTCTGGAGCGTGCAGGCGGTGCCCAGCGGCGACATTTCGGTCATACCCCAGGCGTGCACGACTTCGACGCCGTACTGGTGGCGGAATGCCTTCATCATCGCCGGCGGACAGGCCGAGCCGCCGATCACCGTGCGCTTGAAGGTGGAGAATTTGAGATTGTTCTGGCCGACGTAATTCAGCAGGCCCAGCCACACTGTCGGCACGCCCGCCGAGAAGGTCACCTTCTCCTGCTCGAACAGGTCATACACCGATTTGCCGTCCAGCGCGGGGCCGGGGAAGACCATCTTGGCGCCGGTCAGCGGCACCGAATACGGCAAGCCCCAGGCATTGACGTGGAACATCGGCACCACCGGCAGCACCGCGTCGCGCGCGGACACGTTCAGAGCGTCCGGCATGGTGGATGCGTAGGAATGCAGGACGGTGGAGCGGTGCGAATACAGCGCGCCCTTCGGGTTGCCCGTGGTGCCCGAGGTGTAGCACAGGCTGGACGCGGAGTTCTCGTCGAACAGCGGCCACTCGTACTGGTCGGAGCTCTTCTCGATCAGGTCTTCGTAGCACATCAGGTTCGGGATCTTCGAATCCGCCGGCATGCGGTCCTTGTCGGCCATCAGGATGTAGCCCTTGACCGTCTTGCAGTGGGCGGCGAAAGCTTCAGCCAGCGGCAGGAAGGTCAGGTCGAAGAACAGGTACTGGTCTTCCGCGTGGTTGGCGATGTAGGCGATCTGTTCCGGATGCAGGCGCGGGTTAATGGTGTGCATCACCGCGCCGGAACCGGAAATCGCGTAATACAGCTCAAGGTGGCGGTAGCCGTTCCAGGCCACCGTCGCCACCCGGTCGCCCATCTTCACGCCGAGGCCGGCCAGGGCATTAGCCATCTGGCGGGCACGCTTGTGGCAGTCGCGGTAGGTATAGCGGTGAATGTCTCCTTCCACGCGGCGGGATACGATTTCATTGCCGCCGAAATAGCGGTCCGCGTGCTGGATGATGCTCGAGATGAGCAAAGGCTGGTCCATCATCTGGCCCATCAATGGGCTCTTCGGGTACTGCGACATCCTGCCTCCTGGATTGTGGTTAGAGTAATGCCACTAATTTTAGGTGTGATTTTTGAACGACCGTACGAAAAGCGTCAATGATTTTCGATGGTGCGACGCACCAATGTCACCCGCGCGACGTTTCATTCGACGACCGCTTTATAGATCGTGTTTTTCGGGCGGGCCATTACGCGGCGCAGCATCGGCTCGAAGAAGTCGAGCGGCAGGGTGTCGTAGTCCGGGTCGAAGGCCGGGGCATCGTACTTTTCGCAGAATTCCAGCGTGCGGTCGTACAGTGCATGGCCGGCAAACTGGTCGCGCAGGTTGCGGTCCATGCCGAGGTGATGGAAGAAGTAGTAGCCCTGGAAGATGCCGTGCTTTTCGACCATCGCATGGTTCTCGGGGCTGACGAAGGGTTTCAGGATGGCGGCGGCGATGTCGGGATGGTTGTAGCTGCCCAGCGTGTCGCCGATATCGTGCAGCAAGGCGCAGATGATGTATTCCTCATCGCGCCCGTCGCGCCAGGCGCGGGTAGCGGTCTGCAGGCTGTGGGTCAGGCGGTCGACCGGGAAGCCGCCGCAGTCGCCGTCGAGCAGGCGCAGGTGGGCAAGGACGCGGTCGGGCAAGGCCGCCGCATAGGGCTGGAATTCGCCGGCGATGATCTTCCAGTCTTCCGCGGTGCTCTCCTGCATGTCCTTGAAGTTGGCGCGTGCGTTCATGGTTGTCTCCGTGATGAGGGTGGTTGGGGCGTGACGAATCCGCCGGCAAGCATGGGCTGCCGGCGGCGGAATGGATGGGAACGTACCGTCTCAGGTGCGGTACGAGGGATCGATGCGGTCGAGCCTGCGCAGCAGCGCCGGCCATGCCAGCATCCCGCCCTGCGACTTGGTGACCGTCTTGGCCTGCTGCTGCGCGCCGTCGACGATGGCCTGCGGGATGCGAACAAGCTCCCCGCCTCCGGCCTGCGCCCGCACCTGGATCATGCAGGTCGCTTCGAAGATGTACATGTTGACGAAGGCGTCGGCGATCGTCCTGCCCAGCGTGAGCAGGCCATGGTTGCGCAGCATCAGGTAGTTCTTGTCGCCGAGGTCGGCCACCAGGCGCGGCTTTTCTTCCGCATTCAGGGCGACGCCCTCGTACCCATGATAGGCCAGGCTCGACAGCACGAAGATCGACTGCTGCGAAATCGGCAGTACGCCCTCCTTCTGGGCCGACACCGCGACCCCGTTCACGCTATGCGTGTGCAGGACGCACTGCGCGTCGTGCCGGACTGCGTGAATGGCGGAATGGATGGTGAACCCGGCGGGATTGACCGGGAACGGCGATTCCTCCACCTTGTTGCCGTCGAGGTCGATCTTCACCAGCGAGGACGCCGTGATTTCATCGAACATCATGCCGTAGGGGTTGATCAGGAACCGGTCTTCCTCGCCGGGCACGCGCGCGGTGATGTGCGTGAACACGAGGTCGCTCCAGCCGAAATTGGCGACGAGCCGGTAGCACGCGGCAAGGTCCACGCGCGTCTGCCATTCCTCTTCGGAAACCCGGTCTTGCAGCGATGGGATCGCGAGCTTTTCAGGGGCGTTCATATGGGGTCTCCTCTTCTCTGTCAAAATGAATGCCTGCTGAATCTTGTCCGGAGCAGGTCTGCTTGTTCATCGCAGTATCGGCATAACGCACTGCACAAGACTGTCAACTTCTTAACAATCTCGATGCGTATTCCACCCGTGCCTGAGGTCGATAAAAACGAACTGCTGCGAAAATCGTGGTTATCCGGCTTTCCGGACGATGTCATCGCGGACGCCGCCGCATGCGGCGCCATCAAGGCCTTCGAAGACGGTGCGCTGCTGCATGCGCGCGGCGCGGAAGCGGACGGCTTCTATACGATCGCCAGCGGTTCGGTGCGTTTCACGCGCACGACGGCGGACGGGCAAGCCACCACCATCGGCATACTCGACGCGCCGAGCTGGTTTGGCGAGATTTCCCTGTTCGACGGCTTGCCGCGCTCGCACGACGGCTATGCGGTCGGAGCCACTATCGTGCTGTTCCATGCGAAGTCGGATTTCAAACGGCTGCTCGAGACCTACCCCGCCATCTACGAGCGCTTTGCAAAAATGCTGTGCCTGCGCCTGCGGGCCACCTTCGACCTCGTTGAAGAGGCCGCGGTTGCCCCGCTGCCGCAGCGGCTTGCGCGTCGCCTTCTCGAACTTGCGCATCTGAAACCGGCCCGGGGTAATGCAAGCGCCGGCATGCGTGAAGTGCCTTTGACGCAAGAGGAACTCGGCCACCTGCTCGGCAAGTCGCGCCAGAGTATCTCCAAGTTGCTGCAAACCTGGGAACAAAACGGGTTGATTCAGACCAAATATGGCCGCATATCGATCAAACAGCCCGACGCGCTGCGCGAGGTCGCCTTTCCCGAACAGGCAGCGCCGCGCACCCGCACTCCCTCATCCCCCGGACACAGACCTGCCCGGCGCAGCAAGGAAACGACATGAATGCTCCCGATACCGGCAGTATCCGTCATGCGACGGATAGCCTGCCGTTTGAAAATTCTTTCGCCGCATTGCCCGGCGACTTTTACACGCGACTGCGTCCGACGCCCGTGCCAGCGCCCCACCTGGTCGGCGCCAGTACTGCTGCCGCGCGGATGATCAATCTCGACCCGTCTGAATTCCATAGCAGGGGCTTTGTCGAGGCGTTTGCGGGTAACCGTGTCTTGCCCGGCTCCATCCCGCTGGCAGCGGTGTACTCCGGCCACCAGTTTGGCGTCTGGGCAGGCCAGCTTGGCGACGGGCGCGCCATCCTGCTTGGCGATGTACCGGCGGGAAACCCTACCGAAGACAATCCCACCGGCCGCCTCGAATTGCAACTGAAAGGCTCGGGCCTCACGCCCTACTCGCGCATGGGCGACGGCCGCGCCGTGCTGCGCTCGTCGATCCGGGAATTTCTCTGCTCGGAAGCGATGGCGGCGCTCGGCATTCCAACGTCCCGCGCGCTGTGCGTGGTGGGCACCGACATGCCCGTGATGCGCGAGACGCCGGAAACCGGCGCCATCGCCACGCGCATGGCACCGACCTTTGTGCGCTTCGGCTCCTTCGAGCACTGGTCCTA
Source organism: Noviherbaspirillum sp. (assembly GCF_035654295.1). Lineage (GTDB taxonomy): Bacteria > Pseudomonadota > Gammaproteobacteria > Burkholderiales > Burkholderiaceae_D > Noviherbaspirillum. The sequence continues at coordinate 21,960 of NZ_DASRXF010000186.1, forward strand.
TAAGGATCGCAAGACGGAGCTGAAGATTCTTGCGGACTATGTGATCGATAATTTCTATCCTGCGCTGCGCGAAGCGCCCAACCCGTACAAGGCGCTGCTGCAGGAAGTGACGCGCCGCACCGCAGAGCTGATTGCGCAATGGCAGACGGTGGGCTTCATGCACGGCGTGATGAACACGGACAACATGTCGATCCTCGGCCTCACCATCGACTACGGGCCCTTCGGTTTCATGGACGCATTCGATGCCGGCCACATCTGCAACCACAGCGACCACCAGGGACGCTATGCGTACCACATGCAGCCGCGGATCGGCCAATGGAATTGCTTCGCCCTCGGCCAGGCACTGCTGCCGCTGATCGGCGAGGTCGACGACGCCCATGCTGCGCTGGAAGTCTACAAGCCGGTCTACGAGCAGAAGCTGGAAGCGCTGCTGCACGCAAAGCTGGGCCTGAAATCCGTGCAGCCCGATGATGGCGCGCTGACCGATGCCATGTTCTCGCTCCTGCAGGAAAACCATGTCGACTTCACGCTTTTCTTCCGGCGCCTCGGCGACCTGAAGATCGACGACCCCGCCTCCGACGAGCCCGTGCGCGACCTCATCATCGACCGCCCTGCCTTCGACGCATGGGCCGAGTCGTACCGGCGCCGGCTGAAACAGGAAAACAGCGTGGACGCGGAGCGCCGCGCAGCGATGAACGCGGTGAACCCGAAATTTGTCTTGCGGAACCACCTCGCACAAACGGCGATAGAAAAAGCGCAAAATAAGGATTTTTCGGAAGTTGACAATCTGCTCAGGATTCTCGAGAAGCCCTTCGACGAACAACCCGAGAATGAAGCCTACGCCGACCTCCCGCCCCACTGGGCAAGCCAACTGGAAGTGAGTTGCTCATCATGACGAACAAAGTAGAAAAGACCGACGCCGAGTGGCGGGCCCAGCTCGACCCGATCGAGTACCAGGTCACCCGGCATGCCGCGACGGAACGTGCTTTCACCGGCCGGTACTGGGACCACCATGAACACGGCATCTACACCTGCGTGTGCTGCGGCACGCCGCTGTTCGAATCGGACGCGAAGTTCGACTCCGGCTGCGGCTGGCCGAGCTATTTCAAGCCACTCGATCCGGACAATGTGTCCGAGCGCATCGACCGCAGTCATGGCATGATACGCACCGAAATCCTGTGCAATGTTTGTGACGCGCATCTCGGCCACGTCTTTCCCGACGGGCCGCCGCCCACGGGATTGCGATATTGCATCAACTCCGCTTCCCTGCGGTTTGAACCTAAATAAATCGAAGGCCTGTCCCGATGAAGTTTTTATTCGATCTGTTCCCGGTCATCCTCTTCTTCGCCATGTTCAAGTGGGGCGAAGGCAATCCGGAAGCCGCGCAGTCGCTGGCACAGCAATATCTGGCCGGCTTCACCTCCGGCGCGGCAACCACAGCGCAGGCGCCTATCATGCTGGCGACAGCAATCGCCATCCTCGCCACCTTCGCGCAGATCGGTTATCTGCTGCTGCGCGGGCGCAAGGTGGACGGCATGCTCTGGGTGTCGCTGGCCATCATCACCGTGTTCGGCGGCGCGACCATCTATTTCAACAATGAAACCTTCATCAAGTGGAAGCCGACCGTCCTGTACTGGTGCTTCGGCGCGGCGCTCCTCGTCGCACAGACCGTGTTCGGCAAGAACCTGATCCGCATGATGATGGAAAAGCAGGTCGCCCTGCCCGACCCGGTGTGGCAGCGGCTCAACCTTTCCTGGGCCGGATTCTTCGGCGCAATGGGACTGGTCAACCTTTACGTTGCCTACTCCTTCCCCACCGCATTCTGGGTGAACTTCAAGCTGTTCGGGTTTACCGGCCTCATGATCGCCTTCGTCATCGCACAGAGCGTGTTCCTGTCCAAACATGTGAAGGATCCGCAATGAGCGAACGTATCGAAAAAATGCGCAGCCGGCTGACCGCAACTTTTGCACCGCTCGAATGTCAACTGGTCGACGACTCGCATCTGCATGCCGGACATGCAGGCGCCGCCTCGGGCGCAGGACATTACAGTGTCCGCATTGTTTCCGACCGATTTGATGGGTTAAACCGCGTGGCGCGCCATCGGCTGGTGTATGATTGCCTCCGTGACATGATGACCAGCGATATACACGCCCTCAACATCATCGCATTGGCGCCGTCAGAAGTAGAGAAATAGCGCGCCGCATTGACAACCTTTCATCCCTCGTAACTAGGAACGAACAATGACTCTGAAACCCGCTCGCCTGCTGGTGCTGCTCGTCGCAGCCGTCGCATTGCCCGCTATCGCACAAAACCTTGCAGTGGTCAACGGCAAGCCTGTGCCCTCCTCGCGCGCCGACGCAATGATCAAGCAGCTTGCAGCACAGGGCCAGCCGGACTCCCCCCAGCTGCGCGCCATGGTCAAGGAAGAGCTGATCAACCGTGAAATCCTGATCCAGGAAGCCGACAAGCTGGGCCTGTCCAATTCGGCCGACGTCAAGAACCAGGTCGAGATCGCCCGCCAGTCGATCGCCATCCGCGCGCTGGTGCAGGACTATCTGAAGAAGAATCCGGTCAAGGATGCCGAGATCCAGGCCGAGTACGACAAGTTCAAGTCCCAGGCCGGTGACAAGGAATACCACGCACGCCACATCCTGGTCGACAAGGAAGATGAAGCCAAGGCGATCATCACGAAGCTCAAAGGCGGAGCCAAGTTCGAAGACCTCGCCAAGCAGTCCAAGGATCCGGGCTCCGCTGCCAATGGCGGCGACCTCGACTGGGCATCTCCGGCCTCCTTCGTGAAGCCGTTCTCGGATGCAATGATAGGCCTGCAGAAGGGCCAGATCACCGAGACCCCGGTCAAGACCCAGTACGGCTACCACGTGATCAAGCTGGAAGACGTACGCGCCGCCAAGCTGCCGTCGCTGGAAGAAGTGAAGCCGCAAATCGCGGAATCGCTGCAGCAGAAGAAGCTGCAGGCCTACCAGGAAGACCTGCGCAAGAAGGCCAAGATCCAGTAAGGGTTTAAACGCATCAACAAAAAGGCGCTCCGTGGAGCGCCTTTTTTTCGGCTGTCATTCCCGCGAAGGCGGGAATCCAGTGTCGTACCAGAGAAAGACACTGGGTTCCCGCCTTCGCGGGAACGACGGGTGCTAGATGCCTCCGCCTCAGCCCACCCACTTCCGTGCATTGCGGAACATGCGCATCCACGGCGAGTACTCGCCCCAGCTATCCGGATGCCAGGAATGCGTCACGGTACGGAACACGCGTTCAGCGTGCGGCATCATGACAGTAAAGCGGCCGTCCGGCGTGGTGACGGCGGTGATGCCCTGCGGCGATCCATTCGGGTTGTACGGATAGGCTTCCGTCGCCTGCCCCTTGTTGTCGATCCAGCGCATGGCCACAAGGGCTTCGCCGATGCTGCCCGTCTGCGAGAAATCGGCAAAGCCTTCGCCGTGCGCGACCGCGATCGGGGTTTGGGTACCGGCCATGCCCGCGAAGAAGATCGACGGCGAATCCGCCACCTCGACCATCGCGAACCGGCCCTCGAACTGCTCCGACTTGTTACGCGTGAACTTCGGCCATGCCTGGGCACCCGGGATGATGGACTTGAGGTTGCTCATCATCTGGCAGCCGTTGCAGATGCCGAGCGCGAAGGTATCGCCGCGGTTGAAGAAACCGGCAAACTGTTCCGCCAGCTTGGCATTGAACAGGATGGTCTTGGCCCAGCCTTCGCCGGCGCCCAGCACGTCGCCGTAGGAGAAGCCGCCGACCGCGATGAAGCCCTTGAAATCGTCCAGCTTCGCACGTCCTGCGATCAGGTCGCTCATGTGCACGTCGACCGCGGTGAAGCCGGACTTGTGCATCACGTACGCCGTCTCGACATGCGAGTTGACGCCTTGCTCGCGCAGGATGGCGACCTTGGGCTTGACGCCGGTGGCGATGTAAGGCGCCGCGATGTCTTCCTGCGGATCGAAGGACAGCTTCGGCGTCATGCCCGGGTCGGACGCATCGAGGATGCGATCGTATTCGGCGTCGGCGCAGGCCGGGTTGTCGCGCAGACGCGCGATGCGCCAGCTGGTTTCGCTCCAGAGACGCTGCAGCTCGACGCGCTGCTGGTTGAAGACGACCTTGGCGTCGCGCGTGAACTCGATCGCATCGCGGTCGTTGAGCTTGCCGATGATGTGGCTGCATGCACCGAGGTTGAACGAGCGCAGCACGTTCATCACATCCGACTTCTGTTCCGCACGCACCTGGATCACCGCGCCGAGTTCTTCGTTGAACAGCGCGCGCAGCGTCATGTCGTTGCGGCGCTCGGCCACCTGCCCTGCCCAGTTCTTGGCCTCACCCGAATCGGAAGCGTGTTCGCCTTCCATCGTGAGGATGTCGAGGTTGACCGAGACGCCGGTGCGGCCGGCGAAGGCCATTTCGCAGAGCGTGGCGAACAGGCCGCCGTCGGAGCGGTCATGGTAGGCGAGCAGCTTGCGCTCGGCCATGAGCTGCTGGATCGCCGAGAAAAATGCCTTCAGGTCTTCCGGGCTGTCGACGTCAGGGACCGTGTTGCCGATCTGTTGCATCACCTGCGCCAGCGCGGAGGCGCCCATGCGGTTCTTGCCGCGGCCGAGGTCGATCAGGATCAGCGCCGTCTC
>NZ_DASRXF010000187.1:0-5269 GCF_035654295.1 Noviherbaspirillum sp.
TCGAGGTCACCGACGCGCAACGCGCATGCAGGATTGGGCTGGGCCAAGGACCAGCGGATAGAAGGTGGTGAGACGCGAAGTCTCACGCAAGGATGACCGAGAGCTTGAACCGATGAAGCGAGACGACCGATGAAGAAACACCACGCCGGTTCCGTCGGCCATGACGGCCGACGGCCTACGCAAAAACGACACGGATGAATTTGCAAAACGACTTGACTTCAAACGCATCATAGAAGGGTGGGTAGAGCGCAGCGAAACCCGCCATGCACACCACATCGTCTAGCGCCGGTTCGCCGGCTTGAACCGGTAGATGTCGCCGTGCTTGAGGTAGGTGACCTTGCCCTGGAGCCCCGCCGCCTTGACCTCGCTCTCGAACTCGCTGAGCGGTGACTTGAACACGTCGTAGTCGTTGTAGTGGATGGGGATGGCGTGGTGCGGCGCCACCAGCTGCAACAGCTTCACGCCGTCCTTGCCGTCCATGGTCACTTTCATCACGCCGAGGATGCGCGTGCCGCCGAGGTGGAGCAGCGCGAGGTCGATGTCGGGATAGCGCCGCGGGATGTCGTCGAGATCCTCGTAGACCAGCGTGTCGCCGCTGATATAGATCCGGTAGCCCGCCTTGCCGCCGCCGCTGAATTCCAGCATCGATCCCATCGTCTCCGGCAGCGGCGCAGCGCCGCCCGGAGGCCCATGGCGCGCGGGCATGGCCGTGACGCGCAGGCTGGCCCCGCCTTTGCGCACGACCAGCGCATCCCAGGTCGCGAGCGCGTGGCGGTTCTTGAATCCCATGTCGGCCAGCGCGCCTGCCGCTTCCGGCGTCGTCACGATGGGAATGTTGCGGTCCAGTTTTTCCTGCACCAGCTGGTCGAAGTGGTCGCCGTGCATGTGGGACAGCACGACGAGATCAATCGGCGGCAGCTTGTCCAGGGGAATGGCGGGATCGGTCAGGCGCTGCGACTTCAGTCCGTACCCCAGGTGCACATGCTCGCCCTTGTGCAGGAAATTGGGGTCGGTCAGGATGGTGAAGCCGGCGTAGCGGATGAGCACGGTCGCGTTGCCGATGAACTGGACCGAGCCTGCGTCCGCCTTCGCGGCGCTGCCTGACGCCGGCAACTCAAGCGCTGTTTCCTTTGCCGGCGCTGCCGCTTCCGCTGCCATACATAACATGCATGCGACCAGAACCGCATGCCAATGCCTGATTATCCTTGCCATGTCGCCCCCGTCCTTCGCTATATGAAGCGGGACGGCGCGCCAAGTTCAATGGGCGAACACGCTCACGTGGCTTGCCGTGAGGATTGCGTCGACCGCGGGATGCTTGATCTTGCGCTCGTTGGAAATCGCATAGACCTGCTCGCGCACATGCGTGAGCTCGCCCACCGGGACGGCGCCGAACTGTTCCTCGACTGCGGAGGCCAGCGCCGACGGCGCGGGGAACATGCCCAGGCCGGTACGGCCGAAGGTGTTGAGCAGTGCGCTGTCGTCGAATTCGCCGACGATGTCGGGGCGCACATCGTGGGTCTCGAACCAGTGGTCGAGACGGCCGCGAATCGCATGGTTGCGCGTGGGCAGCAGCAGCGGCGCGCCTTTCAGGCTGGCCGGGAAATTGGTGCGGTACTGTTCTGCCAGCGCGGGCGCCCCGTACAGCATGGTCTCGCTTTCGCCCAGCAGGTGGCTGAAGACGCGCAGCGTGGTGCCGGAAGGCACCGGGCGGTCGGTGAGGATGACGTCGAGCTTGTGCACCGAGAGTTCGCCCAGCAGCGATTCGAAATCGTCTTCGTGGCAGACCAGCTTGACCTTCTGCGGCAGCTTGAGCGCGGCATCCAGCAGGCGCGACGCGGTCAGCTTGGGCAAGGAGTCCGACAGGCCGACCGTCAGGCGCATGGTCTGGCCGACATCGGTCTCGGCCAGCACATCCTGCAACTGTTCGCCGAGCAGGAAGATCTGGTCGGCGTAGGACAGCGCGACCCGGCCGGCCTCGGTAAGCACCAGTCTGCGCCCCTGCGGCGCGAGCAGCGCCTTGCCGACGGACTGTTCCAGCAGGGCAAGCTGGGCACTGATCGTCTGCACCGCGACATCCAGCCTTTCCGCGGCGCGTGTGACGCTGCCTTCCTTGGCAACCACCCAAAAGTAATAGAGATGGCGGTAATTGAGGGAGACGTTTTTCATTGTTCTGGATTTACGAAGTAATTTTCACATTATCTTCGCTTTTTCGATGTTGGCAAGTCTTTTAACATGCATGAGTCGATAACAGGAGGTTCCGATGTGACGAAGTGCAACGCCTCACCGCAACTCCACTGTCTGGCATCTATCTCGGAAAGGACCCCATCATGAATGACCGTATCAACACCCTGCGCAACCGTGGCTTCGGCTCCGGTACCGCGACGAGCGTCCTCGACGTCTCGGCGCACAAGGTATTGCGCAATACCTATATGCTGCTGGCCCTGACGCTGGGCTTTTCGGCGATCACGGCCGGCGTGTCGGCCGCGCTGAGGCTGCCGCATCCCGGCATCCTGATCACACTGGTCGGCTATTTCGGCCTGCTGTTCCTGGTCAACAAATACCGCGACCGCGGCCTCGGCGTGGCGCTGGTCTTTGCGCTGACCGGTTTCATGGGCTACACCCTCGGCCCGATCATCAGCCATTACCTGAACATGCCCAACGGCACGCAGACGGTGATGCTGGCGATGGGCGGCACGGCGGCCATCTTCATCGCCATGTCCGGCTATGCGCTGGTAACGAAGCGCGACCTGTCGTTCATGGGCGGTTTCCTGATGGTCGGCATCCTGGTCGCCTTCCTGGCCGGCCTGGCGGCGATCTTCCTGCAGATTCCGGCGCTGTCGCTGACGGTTTCGGCGGTATTCGTGCTCTTGATGTCCGGCATGATCCTGTATGAGACCAACCAGATCGTGCGCGGCGGTGAAACCAACTATGTCATGGCGACGCTGAGCCTGTTCGTGTCGATCTTCAACCTGTTCACCAGCCTGCTGCACCTGCTGGGCTTTGCAAGCAACGATTAAGCTTCCTCAACCGAGAGCAGACGCAAGTCTGTTGCCTTCCGGGGGTGCTCATACCACCCCCGGTTTTTTTGAGCCCGTGAAAACCGAGGCGCTTTCTCAAAGTCCAAACCGGAAGGCTGGGCTTCGAGAAACCGAACTTCAATAAGGAAAACCATGATCGAACTCCTCTCCGATCCGCAAATCTGGATTGCCTTCTTCACCCTCACCGCACTGGAGCTGGTGCTGGGCATCGACAACATCATCTTCATCTCCATCCTGGTGGACAAGCTGCCGAAGGAACGGCAGGAATTCACGCGCCGCCTCGGCCTGTTCCTCGCGATGTTCATGCGCATCGGCCTGCTGCTGACCCTGTCGTGGATCGTGGGCATGACGCAGCCCCTGTTCAGCGTCGTGGGCCAGGACTTCTCGGGACGCGACCTCGTGCTGCTGGCCGGCGGCCTGTTCCTGCTATGGAAGAGCGTGGGCGAGATCCACGAAACCTTCGAAGGCGCGGAAGGCGGGGCGGCGTCGGCGACGGTGAAGAACACTTTCCAGGGAATCGTGCTGCAGATCATGCTGATCGATCTGGTGTTCTCGCTCGACTCCATCATCACCGCGGTGGGCATGGTGGACGAGATCGCCGTCATGATCGCCGCCGTGATCGTTTCGGTCGGCATGATGATGTTCTTCGCCGGCCCGATCGGCCGCTTCGTGTCCGAGCATCCGACCATCAAGATGCTAGCGCTGTCCTTCCTGGTGGTGGTCGCCGTGGTGCTGATCGCGGAAGGCTTCGGCCACCATGTCCCGAAGGGCTACATCTACAGCGCGATGGCATTCTCGGTGGTGGTGGAAATGCTCAATATCCGCCTGCGCAAACGCTCGACGCGCGCGGAACTGGAAGCCACGCGCTACGAGCCGAATTCCTGATTTTCCAACGCCGTACGTGATGCCGGGAAGGAAGCGTTTCCTTCCCGGCATTTTCTTTTGACGGATTGCAAATGGAGGAACGGTAAGCGTCGTCCGCGGGTCGATCATGCACGCTTTCATGAGGGCGCTATGAAAATTTCCATCATCGGCACGGGATACGTGGGGCTTGTCACCGCGGCCTGCCTTGCCGAAGTGGGAAATGCGGTCGCCTGCGTGGACGTGGACGCGCACAAGATCGGTCAGCTCAACCAGGGCAAGGTCGGCATCCATGAACCGGGCCTGCCCCAGCTCATCGCCCGCAACCGCCGCGCCGGGCGGCTCGCCTTCATGACCGGCCACGAGGAGGCGATTCGGCATGCGGAAGTCATTTTCCTCGCGGTCGGCACGCCTGCCGGCGAAGACGGCAGCGCCGACCTGACCCACGTCCTCGACGCCGCGCGCCTGGTTGGACGGCACCTGCGCCGGCCCGTGGTGGTCGTCAACAAATCCACCGTTCCGGTCGGCACGGCAGCCAGGGTGCGCGAGACGATCGCGCACGAGCTGGCCGCCCGCCATGCCGACATTCCGTTCAGCGTGGTCAGTAATCCTGAATTCCTGAAGGAAGGCTCCGCGGTGCACGACTTCATGCACCCCGACCGCATCGTGCTCGGCTGTGACGATGCGGGAGCGGCCGGCATCATGCGCGAGCTGTACATCCCTTTCCTGCGCCACCGCGAACAGCTCATCGAGATCGACACCTGCAGCGCGGAGCTGAGCAAGTATGCCGCCAACGCCATGCTCGCCGCGCGCATCAGCCTGATGAACGAACTCGCCTGCGTGGCTGAAGCGGTGAGGGCGGATATCGACGCGGTGCGGCGCTGCATCGGCGCCGATGCGCGCATCGGCCCGCACTGCCTGCAGGCCGGCATCGGTTACGGCGGCTCCTGCCTGCCCAAGGATGTGAAGGCGCTGGCCAGGACCGCGCTGCAATACGGATGCACACCGTACATGCTCAAGGCGACGGACGCCGTCAACGAGAAACAGAAATCCGCGCTGTACCGGAAGATCTGTGCGCACTACGGCGGCGCGCGCCGGCTGGAGGGCAAGACGGTGGCGCTGTGGGGGCTGTCGTTCAAGCCGGACACCGGCGACATGCGGGAGGCGCCGAGCCTGGCGCTGATCGACCAGCTCCTCGGTGCCTACTGCAGCATACGCGCCTGCGACCCGGCGGCCGGCGAGGAGGCGGCACGCGTGCTGGAGACGGCGCACGGCCCCGGCCGCATCCATTTCACGCGCGATGCGTGGGAGGCGGTCGAGGGCGCCGACGCGCTGGTGCTGGTGACGGAATGGCGGGAATTCCGCGCGCC
>NZ_DASRXF010000188.1:0-28455 GCF_035654295.1 Noviherbaspirillum sp.
GCAGGCGGGCATTTTTTTCTTGGCCGCTTATTTGCTGGAAGGCACCAGCGTGATCACGTTGTTCGTGGAAATCTGGTCCTGGATCTGTTCGATCTCGGCCAGCAGGTTCATCAGCGAGCGCAGCCAGGGGTAGCGGCTGTATCGGATGGTCCTGTTGCTCGCTTCAAGGTCGTTGATGAACTGCGCCGTCATGATGTGCGGATGCCGCGTGCTGCAGACGCCGCCATGCAGCTGCGCCCGCTTGCCGAGATAGGCTAGGGCGCAGGCGCGCTTGTATTCGGAAACGCTGCCATAGCGCTCGACGATGCTCTTGTCGTCCTTGCAGCGAGCGATGCATCGAAGATAAGCCTTCCAGTCCCCTTCGCGGATCTCGAACGCCTCCGGCTTGGGCGTACTGACGCTGGAAACCGAATTTTCTGACTCTGGAACTGCTGACACACTACCTCCCGGGCGTCGCGTTATGTTGTGGGTGTTTCTTGATGGCCTTCTTTGACGCGGCGCGGCGCGAAAAAGTTCAGTGTGGAAACATCAGTAAAACGGTGCTTGATCGCGCCGGGGAAAGGCTGAACGGAGGGTAAGCGTTCACCGCAAGCGCTGCCAGTTTTTTTCAGCACGCCGCCGGTTTTTTTGCCATACTTCTCAACTCGTCCGGGCTTGCTCCGCACTCTGCGCAAGCCTGCCCCAGTCCTCTTTGACGGCGGCTGAATCATGAATGATGCAGACCAGAATGACGAACCCACTGTACCTGCCGGAACGCCAAAGGCGGTAACGTCCGGGAGCCTCGCCGACCTGAAGCCGAAGGGAGCCTGCTGGTACTGCAACCAGCCGCTCGACAATGTGCGCCGCTTCTGCAGCAAGACCTGCGCGGACGACTATCGCGTTGAAGAGGAAGTCTTCAATAATCCTGCCGCCTGAGCACGCGGCCGCCGGTCTGTCGTGACCGTTCGCAACTGTCTTTTCACGATGCTTGAGCTACGACAATAGAGCCGCGCGCGCAACAGCGGTTACCGCAGGATGTTGTCTGAAATCCAAGCTTACTCTGACCCTGAAGCTGTCCAAAACAGACTGGCAGGAGCAGGAATATGACCCCGGAAGAGATAGCCAACGACATCAATACCAGGAATCGCGAAGTGCTCTATGCACGCGCCGATTATCACAACCTTGCGCACGAGGAAGTGCTTGCGCTCATGGACGAGGCTGCCATGCAGGGATTTCGCATGGGCAGTAACCTCGCCTTGTCGATGGTGAAGGGAGCCTTGCTGGTGCAGCTCACCCGGGCGGCGGGCGTGCAGCGCGATACCTCGATCTGATGCCAGGCCTGCGCTGATACACTTCGTTACACATCTGCTGTATCTCGTTTGCATCCTCCCCGCGTTAACCGACTGCCACAGCAAGTGGCGGTTTTCGGGAGGAACACATGAACAAGGCGCGAGCGGGACTGCTGGTTTCCCTCGTTTCCATTTGCACGCTGTCTGCTGCGTCGGCGGCGGACTATGACGACTTTGCGCGCGTACTGAGCGTGACGCCGCAGCTTGAACAGGTCAATTATCCGCAGCAGGAATGCCGCACCGAATACGTCCCGGTGCAACGCCATCAGCAGCGTGGCATGGGCGGCTCCATCATCGGCGGCCTCGCCGGCGGGATCATCGGCAATCAGGTGGGTGGCGGCAGCGGACGCACAGCAGCGACCGCAGCCGGCGCGATCGCCGGCGCGATCGTCGGCGACCGCATGGAGAACCGCGACGGCGCGGTAATGACCGATCATCAGCCGGTCCAGCAATGCCGCATGGTGGACAACTGGCAAAGCCGCCCCAACGGCTATGCGGTGACGTACGAATATCACGGCCGCCATTATTCGACCGTCATGCCCTACGATCCCGGCGAGCGCATGCGCGTGCGCGTTTCCGTCACGCCGCGCTGAATTTCCTGCCATCGACATCCGCCGTCCGCCCTGGCCCCCGGCCCCGGACGGCTTTTTTGCTTGCTGCCACGCAACGCCGCGCGCCATCCTCAAGCGCCTTCCATGACATGGCTCAGTAGGGTCTGCTTATCAAGGGAACAATTCCCGGCACGCCCGGTCAGCACGGTACGTTCAATCGACAAGCCTGGCCAGAGAATCACGAATACGAACAGGGTCATCCAGCCCTTGTCATCCCGCATTACTGGCCAGGCCCAGCCCGCCAGGCGCACCTGGCCTGTCGTCCCGTTCCTTTCTGAATTTCTGCCTGCCTATGAACTCTTCCCGTGTCCTTTCTTCCCCGACGCATCCGGCGATGGCTCCGCTGGCGCTGTGGGGCGGCGTCGAGTGCACTGTTGTCCGCATCGGCGACCGCTACCGCGACCAGCTTGCCGAAACCGGACACAAGCACCGTATCGAGGACCTCGATGCCATTGCCGCCCTCGGCATCCGGACGCTGCGCTATCCGGTCCTGTGGGAAGCGGTGTCGCCAACCCACCCGGACGAGGAGGAATGGCACTGGCATGACCAGCGGCTGTCACGGCTGCGCGAGCTGGGCATCGCCCCCATCGCCGGGCTTGTGCACCATGGCAGCGGGCCGGTCTACACCAGCCTCCTCGATCCGGAATTCCCGGCGCTGCTTGCCCGGCATGCCGAGCGCGTCGCACGGCGCTATCCCTGGATATCGATGTACACCCCGGTCAACGAGCCGCTGACCACCGCGCGCTTCAGCGGCCTGTATGGCCACTGGTATCCGCACGGCCGCGACATCCCCACCATGCTGCGCGCGCTGTACCACGAGTGCCTGGGCGTCGCATTGTCCATGCAAGCCATCCGCCGCATCAATCCGGCGGCGCTCCTGGTGCAGACGGAAGACATGGGCAAGACCTTTTCGCTGCCCGATCTGCAGCACCAGGCGGATTACGAGAACGAACGGCGCTGGCTGGGGTTCGACCTGCTGTGCGGCCGCATCGGGCCCGCGCACTCTTGGTACGGAGAATTCCTCAAGGCCGGCTTCACTCCCCGGCACATGGCGCGCTTCCTTGACGAGCCGTGCATCCCCGACATCGTTGGCATCAACCACTACGTAACGAGCGAGCGCTTCCTCGACCGCCGCAAGCGCGACTATCCGGAGCCGTTCCGGGTGGACGGGGTGCCCTATGTGGATGTGCACGCAACCCGTGCCTTCCATGCCGACGGATTGACCGGCCCCGCGGCACGGCTGCGTGAAGTATGGGAGCGCTACGGGCTGCCCATCGCCGTGACCGAGGCACATCTCGGCGGCTCGCGCGACGACCAGCTGCGCTGGCTGCGGGAAATGTGGCAGGCCGCGCAGACCGTGCGCAGCGAAGGGGTCGACATCCGGGCTCTTACCGTCTGGTCGCTGTTCGGATGCGTCGACTGGAATTCGCTCCTGATGCAGGACAACGGCTTCTATGAAAGCGGTGTCTTCGATGTACGGGGCAATTCGGTGCGGCCGACCGCGCTGGCCCATGCCGTTTCCTCGCTTGCCGCCACCGGCAGCTTCGACCATCCTGTCCTCGACGGGGCGGGCTGGTGGCAGCGCAAAGACCGTTTCTTCTCCACGCCGCCGAATGTGGCGGTCGCACCCGACATCATGAAAACTTCACATCGCAAGCTGGTGATCACCGGCGGCACCGGCACCCTTGGCCAGGGACTGTCGCGTGTCTGCGCGCACCGCGGCCTCGCGCACGACCTGCTGACCCGGGCCGACATGGACATTGCCGACGAAGCGTCCGTGGAGAGGGCGTTGGCCAGCCGGCGGCCGTGGGCGGTGATCAATGCGGCGGGCTATGTGCGCGTGGCCGATGCGGCGCGCGAGTCGGAACGCTGCTTCCGCGAGAATGCGGCCGGCGCCGAATTGCTTGCGCGGGCCTGCGCCAGGCTCGGCATTCCCTACGTCACGTTCTCGTCCGATCTCGTCTTCGACGGCAGCCTGGGGCGCGCCTACGTGGAAAGCGATCGCGTGTCGCCGCTGTGCGTCTACGGCTCGAGCAAGGCCGAAGCCGAACGGCGCGTCATGCACGCCTTCCCGGACGCGCTCGTGGTGCGCACCAGCGCCTTCTTCGGCCCCTGGGACAGGTACAACTTCGTGCATATGGTCTTGCGCGACCTTGCCGCAGGACGCACCATCGAAGCGTGCGGCGATTCGGTAATATCGCCGACCTATGTGCCGGACCTTGCGCACGCCACGCTCGACCTCCTGATCGACCGTGTCAACGGTGTCTGGCATCTCGCCAATCAGGGGACGACTTCGTGGTACGAATTTGCCGAGCGGGCCGCCCGCGAAGCGGGCATGGATACCTCGGCCATCCGCATGACGCGGGGCGGCGGGCGCGGCATGACGGCGCTGACAAGCGAGCGGGGATTGATCCTGCCCAGTTTTACCGCCGCCGTCGAGCGTTACGTTCGGGAAAACGCGGTGGCCTGGAACGACGGACCGGCCGGGCGGGTAGCGGCCTGAGCGGCACGCCTGCAATTCTTCTTTCTCCGGTGGGAACAGCGATGCATTGAAATACTCCAACCCGGGTATTGTCCGCAGAGAGGAAACGGCATGGCTGAGTATGCATACCCGCGCCCGCAACTGGTACGCGAACACTGGCAATCCCTGAACGGCCAGTGGAAATTCACCTTCGATGATGAAAAGAAATACCGGCGGCCGAGCGATGCCATTCAGTGGACGCACGAGATCACCGTCCCGTACCCGCCCGAATCGCAGGCCAGCGGCATCGGCGACCGAGGATTCCACCGGGCATGCTGGTACCAGCGCGAGTTCGACATCTCGGCCGATGGCCAAAGGGTGCTGCTCCACTTCGGCGCGGTGGACTACAGGGCGCGCGTCTGGGTCAACGGGCATCGCGTGGCGGACCATGAAGGCGGCCACAGTTCCTTCTACGCCGACGTCACCGACTACCTGAAGGACGGCACGCGCCACACGGTCACCGTGTATGTCGAGGATGACCCGCACGACCTCGCCAAGCCGCGCGGCAAGCAGGACTGGCAGCTGGAGCCGCATTCCATCTGGTACCCGCGCACCACCGGCATCTGGCAGCAGGTGTGGATCGAGCGGGTGCCGCGCACCTACATCCAGCGGCTGCGCTGGACGCCGCACTTCGAAGGCTTCGAGATCGGATGCGATACCTATGTCGCCGGCGACGACATCGAAGAAGACCTGTTCGTCGAAGTGAAGATCCGGCACGGCAACAAGATGCTGGCCGACGACTACTACAAGATCATCGGCAGCGAGGCCAGCCGGAAGATCTCGCTGTCGGACCCCGGCATCGACGACTCGCGCAACGAACTGCTCTGGAGCCCCGAACATCCGCGGCTGCTGGATGTCGACCTGACGCTGCGGCACAAGGACAAGGTGCTGGACAAGGTGAAGTCCTACACCGCCTTGCGTTCGGTCGCCGTCAACCGCGACCGCTTCATGCTGAACGGCCGGCCCTACCACTTGAAGCTGGTGCTGGACCAGGGGTACTGGCCCGACACGCTGCTCGCCGCGCCGAACGATGACGCCCTGCGCAGGGATGTGGAGCTGGCCAAGGCGATGGGTTTCAACGGCGTGCGCAAGCACCAGAAAGTCGAAGACCCGCGCTACCTGTACTGGGCCGACCGGCTCGGCCTGATGGTATGGGAAGAAATGCCCTCCACCTACCGCTTCACCAACCAGTCGATCAATCGCCTGGTGCGCGAATGGAGCGAAGTGATGGAGCGCGACTACAGCCATCCCTGCATCATCGTCTGGGTACCGTTCAACGAATCCTGGGGCGTGCCCAACCTGCCGGCGACGCAGGCCCACCGCAACGCAGTGGAGGCCCTGTACCACTTGACGCGCACCTTCGATTCGACGCGCCCCGTGATCGGCAACGATGGCTGGGAAGCCTCGGCCACCGATCTGCTGGGCATCCACGATTACGACGGCGACCCGGAGCGGCTGTATGCGCGCTACGCGGTCAATCCGCAAGAGCTGTTCGACAGGCGGCGCCCGGGCGGGCGCATCCTGACGCTGGACGGCTACCCGCATCGCGGCCAGCCGATCATCCTCACCGAGTTCGGCGGCATTACCTACGCGAAGACGCCGGAGCCCGGCGTGAAGGACGTGTGGGGCTATTCGCTGGCCGACAGCGACCAGGAATTCCACCAGGTTTACCGGCGGCTGCTGGAAGTGGTGAACGAGACGCCGCTGTTCAGCGGCTTCTGCTACACCCAGTTCGCGGATACCTTCCAGGAAGCGAACGGGCTGCTGACAGCTGACCGCACGCCGAAACTGCCGATCGAACAGATCTGCGCGGCCACCCGCAACATCAAGCCGAACGCGAAGGTGCAGTACGGCGTGTGATTTTTAGTGATGGTCAGCGATGCTCAGGCATCCTGCTGCGCCCCGCAGCACTTCTTGAATTTCTTCCCGCTGCCGCAAGGGCAGGGATCGTTGCGGCCGGTTTTCGGCGCCTCGTGCCTGACCTGCTGTACCGCGGACCTGCGGTGCGGCTGCCAGAACTTGTGGATGTGCGGGATCGCCGCCTCCAGTTCCAGGGCGAGCTTGTGGCGCTTGACGGGATCGTCGACCAGCGCCATTTCCTCCTCCTCGATTTCCTCTGCGCCCAGCAGGTAGACCGGCTCGATCATGTCGGCGAGATTCGATTCCCAGATCGGATCCCATGCCTCGGCGCGCAGGTTCATGCCTTCCCAGAAGCCCCAGGCCCAGGCCTCGCCGTCGATCAGCGTGCGTCCGTCGACCTCATGCTCGCAGTACAGCGGTTCGAACTCTTTCGGCGCGACCTCGAAGGTCATCGCGATTTCGTTCATGAAGCGGGCGATCAGCGCGGTGATCCGTTCCGCTTCCTTCGGCGTCTTGAACTTCGGGCCGTCCTTGCCGGCGGAGCCCCACACCTTCGGCAGCCACTCGGCCATCAGCACTTCCTCCGGCCCGATCGCGAGCGCGGTCAGGTAGCCGTGCAGCGAATCCATGGTCATGCCGTCGTCGGCGCAGCGGTCGGAGAGCAGGAACTGGTCGAGCTCCTGGAATTCCTTGTCGGAAAGTGGATCGTCGAGATGCATGGTATATCGGTGCGGGCTGCAGGAAGAAAGAGCGCATCATACACTGCCGCCCCGCGGTGCCGGGGGTACAATCGCGACCATGGACCGAATTTTTTCCCATGCCTTTTCCGGCCTGGAACCCGATGTCGTCCTCGATGCCGTCGAAAGCATCGGGCTGCGCACCGACGGGCGCCTGCTGGCGCTGAACAGCTACGAAAACCGTGTCTATCGGATCGGCATGGAAGAAGGGCCGCCGGTGGTGGCCAAGTTCTACCGTCCGCAGCGCTGGAGCGACGAAGCGATCCGTGAGGAACTGGCTTTCGTCGATGCCCTCGCTGAGCAGGAGATTCCCGCAATCCCGGCAATCCGGACCGGGCAGGGCGCCAGCCTGCACGGGCACGCCGGATTCCGCTTCGCTGTATTCCCCATGCAGGGCGGCCGGGCGCCCGACCTGGACCAGAGCGACACCCTGCAATGGCTGGGACGCTTCATCGGGCGCATTCATGCCGTCGGCGCGGCACAGCCGTTTCGCGAGCGGCCCGATATTTCGATCGACAGCTTCGGGCGCGAGCCGGCGGACTTCCTGCTCGCCAACGGCTTCATTCCCGATGAGCTGCGCGACGCCTACGCCAGCGTGACCGCGCAGGCGCTCGACGGCGTGCGCCACTGTTACGACAGGGCTGGGGAGGTGCGCATGTTGCGCCTGCACGGCGACTGCCATGTCGGGAACATCCTGTGGACGGAAAACAAGGGGCCGCATTTCGTCGACTTCGATGACAGCCGCATGGGCCCGGCGATCCAGGACCTGTGGATGCTGCTCTCCGGCGACCGCCCGGACATGGTGCGGCAACTGTCCGACCTGCTGGCGGGCTATGAAGACTTCTTCGCGTTCGACGAGCGCGAACTGCATCTGGTCGAAGCCCTGCGCACCTTGCGCCTCCTGCATTATTCCGCCTGGCTGGCGCGGCGCTGGGACGATCCTGCGTTCCAGTCGGCCTTCCCCTGGTTCAATACCCAGCGCTACTGGCAAGACCGCATCCTCGAACTGAGGGAACAGGTCGCGCTCATGTCCGAACCACCACTTTGGGGCGGCTGACGCCCCGCATTGCCACAACGGCAACACCCCGGGCAACACCCCCTGGCAACACCACTCACTACCGTTGATCGGTGGAAAGATGCCGCCTGTCCGGGCGGCAATGTCTTTTTGCCTCTTTCTACTAACATTCAGACACAAACTATCCCCGGAGAAAGAATTCATGTCCCTCGCACGCCAGTCCGGTTTCACCCTGATCGAGATGATGATCACCGTCGCCATCGCGGCCATCCTCGCCGCAGTGGCGCTGCCGGCCTACACCGACTACGTCAAGCGCGGCCGTATTTCGCAGGCCACCAACAACCTCTCGTCGATGCGGGTGAAACTCGAGCAGTACTTCCAGGATAACCGCACCTATGTCGGCGCCTGTGCTTCGGGCACCGTCGCCCCGTTGCCGGCGGCCGACGATTTCACCTACAGCTGCCCGACGCTGACTGCCACCACCTTCACGGTGCAGGCCGCCGGCGTGAGCACCGGAACGATGAACGGTTTCACCTACACCATCGACCAGGCGAACGCCAAGTCGACCACGGCGCTGCCCAGCGGCTGGGGAACCGCGCCGGTCTCCTGCTGGGTCATCAAGAAGGGCGGCGTATGTTAAGCACACGGCAACGCGGCGTCAGCATCATCGAGCTGCTGGTCGGTGTGACCATCACCTCGCTGCTGCTGGCCATGGGCATACCGGCATTCACTGCATGGATACAGAATTCCCAGAACCGCGCTGCCGCAGAGTCCGTGCTGAACGGACTGCAGATAGCCAGGGTCGAGGCGGTCAAGCGCAACACGCCGGTGCGCTTCGATTTCACCGACGGTACCGGCCTGGTCGCCTGGAACGTGGGCTGCGTGACCGTCACGGCCACCTGTCCCGAGTCGATCGCGCGGCGCACGTCGGAAAACGCGACGGCCAATGCGCGGGTCGGCATCAGCACGACCACGATTCCCACCCCGGTCCCTACGGGCCACTTCGGCACGGCGATTTCGGCCGGTGCCGGGCTGGAGGCCGGCGTAACCTTCAACGGCCTGGGCAGGATTCCCTCGGAGAACCTGGGCTTTGATGTCACCCGTATCGACGTGACCAACGCCAGCGCGTCCGCTGCACGCCGCTACGTGATCTTCATAACCACCGGCGGCCAGATCCGCATGTGCGACCCGGCCCTGAACTTTACAAACAACCCGCAGGGTTGCAGCTGAGGACGGCAGGCATGAAACGCATGACTCCAACATCGGGACAGAAGGGCATGGCGCTCATCGAAGGACTGGTCGCCATGCTTATTTTTTCGCTGGGCATCTTGTCCATCGTCGGGCTGCAGGCGGTGAACCTGAAACAGTCGACGGACGCCAAGTACCGCGTCGATGCCAGCTTCCTGGCGAACCAGACCCTCGGCAACATGTGGGCGGCAAGGACCAACCTCGGCAACTTCGCCGTGGAAGATGACGATGTCGCCGTTCTGCCGAACGGGAAGCGGACCGTTGTCGTCAACGGCAACCAGGTCACCGTCACCATCACCTGGCAGCTGCCCGGCGAATCGGCGCCCCATCGGCACGTCGTCGTTGCCCAAATCAGTGGATGAAGAAATGAATGCCTTCATGAACCGTCGCAACACAGGCTTCAGCCTGGTCGAAGTGGTGGTGGGACTCGCGATCGGGATGATCTCGATGACCATCATCATGCAGGTCTTCGCCGTCTTCGAGGGCGGAAAGCGGACCGTCACCGCCGGTGCCGATGCGCAGAACAACGGGGCCATCGCCCTGTACATGATCGAGCAGGACGCGCGCATGGCCGGGTGGGGCATGGATACCTCGGTCTACGCCAACTGCAACACCACCTATTCGTACTGCGACGGCAGCGCCGCTTGCGGCGGTGGCGCCGGACCGCTTTCCAACCTTTCCTTCACCTCGCTCAAGGTCACCGACGGCGGCACCGGCCCGGACACGCTCACGGCGCAATACTTTTCGGATCCCGATATCTCCACTTTCCGCCTGCCGGGAAATACCTCCCTGCGCAGCACGATGCCGCAATCGTCGTCGGAGCTGAATGTCGGCAGCGTGTCGGGCTGTGCCGTAGGCGACATGGTGCTCGTCGCGCAGGCCGGGAGCTGCACGCTGATGCAGATCACGCAAATCCAGGACCAGGCGCTCAAGATTCAGCACAACCCGGGCAGCAGCGGCCCGTTCAACCCGCCGGCCAACTACCAGAACACCAACAACTGGCCTGCCTACACGACAGGCGCACGGCTGTCCTGCTTCAAGCCGCCTTCCGCCGGCCCGCTGTACAAGCGCACCTATTCCGTCAATACCACGACCCGCCAGCTCATGTTCACCGACGAGGACGGAACGGAGCCGGCGGTGCCCGAAATCTTCGATCTCCAGGTGCAGTACGGCGTGGCGCCATCCGGCAGCCAGGACGTCAACGCCTGGGTCGATGCCAGCGGTGCGGACTGGGCGAACCCGACCAATGCCAACGGCAGGCGGATCAAGGCGGTCCGCATCGCGCTCGTTGCGCGCAGCACGCAGTACGAAAAGCCGGAATCGGGCACCTGCAATACGACCACCCAGGCGATGGTCGATGACTGGTCGAGCTGGGCTGTATTCAACACCGCGAGCTACCCGTCCGACTGGCAGTGCTACCGCTACAAGGTATTCGAGACGGTGGTTCCCTTGCGTAACGTGATCTGGGGTAACTTATGAAGATCGCCAAGTCAGCAATGCCCAGGCAGGCAGCAAGGCAGGAAGGCGTCGTCCTGATCATTGCCCTGATCGTGCTTGTCGCGATGACGCTCGCCAGCGTCGCCATGGTGCGCTCGATCGACACATCCACGCTCATCGCCGGCAATCTCGCCTTCAAGCAGAGCGGCGTCACCAGCGGCGACACCGGGGTGAATGAAGCGATCACCTGGTTGAGCGCGAATGGCGGCAACCTCGAAAACAATGTGCCTGCAAGCGGGTACTACGCCACCGGCCAGGATTGCCTGGACCTTACCGGAAACGGCAGCCTGCCCTCGAAATGCGTCAAGCCGTATACCGTGTTCGACTGGAGCAACGCCGGCGCTGCGCGCAAGTTGTCCAAGGATGCGGCGGGCAACGACATCTCCTATGTGATCCACCGCCTGTGCGATAACACCGGGGCGCTCAATGGCGCCAGCTGTACCGTGGAGGAGAGCGCGCAGACCGGCAGCAGCAAGGGCGGCGCCCGCCAGATGCTGACCTACCAGCCCGGAGCCTGGAATTCCGTCGCCAACCGCGGGTTCTACCGCATCACGGTGCGGATCGAGGGGCACAAGAACAACGTGAGCTATATCCAGGCGATTGTGTCGCGCTGAGGCTTTGACTGAACTTACATGTGGCGGGTCACGAAGGAAATGATCATGCATCCCAATCTGATCTCGAACAAAACCCTGCAGGCGGCGCTGCTGACGGCCGGCCTGTTCACAATAATGGCCTTCCGCGCGGCGGACGCCGCGACCGATCTCGCCGACGTGCCGCTCGCCAATGCCACCACGGCCACCATCCGTCCCAATATCGCCTTCGTGTTCGACGACTCCGGGTCGATGGACGACGAGAACATGCCGGATGACGACGGCACCAACAAGGGCAGCTACTGCTACAAGTGGTACAAGTACAACACGCTGGCCTACAATCCCGGCCAGACCTACCGGCCGCCGATCAAGGCGGACGGCACGCGCTATGCGGATGCCAGCTTCACCTCGGCGCTGCGGGACGGCTATTTTTTGTCCGGCCAGAAGCAGTTCGACGGCGTCACTACCAACGGCACGATCAACCTGAACACGCTGGGTTCCGTCACGTCGACCACCGCAGGCATTGAATTCGGTTCGCTCAGCAATTCGAAGTACTACGTGTCCTCCGTCAAGGTCACGCTGCTCGACGGCACCCAGGTCGAACTGCTGAATTCCGCCGCGGTGCCCGGCACAAGCGGCACCTCCAACACCGACGACCTCGGCGAAGCGGTACGCGACAGCATCAATGCCAAGACCGGCACGACCGGGTTTACCGCCTCGTATGACAGTGACGACAACCTGCTGACCCTCAAGGCCCCCACAAGCCAGGCGGGCCTGACCACGCAGCCGGCGATCACCCGGGTCAAGGTCAGCGGCAGCAACAGGAGCGTCAGCATCTCCAACTTCGCCACGACCACGCTCTCGTCGGGCTTCTATTACGCCACCCACAAGACCAACCCCAACAGCACGACCTGTGCGGCCAACAGCAATTACGACGTCGTGACGACTTCATCCGGCATCGTCGCGCCGGGGGCCACGGCGGGCAGTGCGGCGGCGCTGACCAACTATGCGAACTGGTATTCCTATTACCGCAAGCGCGCCTTCCTGATGAAGGCGGGTGTGGGCGAGGCCTTCGCCGCCCTGGAGCAGGACAGGTTCCGCATCGGCCTGTTCTTCATCAACAGCATCGAGTCCGGCGCCGGTTCCACCAACAACGACCTCTCGATCGATACCTTCTCGACCACGCATCGCAGCAACTGGTTCACCCGCCTGTATGGCGCCCGTGCGGACGGCTGGACCCCGCTGCGAGGCGCGCTGTCACGCATGGGGCGGATGTACGCAGGCCAGATCACGGGCTGGGACCCGGTGCAGTATTCCTGCCAGCGCAACTACACCATCCTCTCCACCGACGGCTACTGGAATACCAATGCCGAATCGAGCTCCTACGGACCGAAGCAGATGAACGGCTCGTCCGACGTGAACGACCAGGACGGCGTAGCCGGCGTCACGCGCCCCTCGCTGGACAGCTCCAAGGCATCGAACACGCTGGCCGACGTGGCACACTACTACTATCACACCGACCTGCGGCCGGGCACCTGCAGCTCGCCAGACGTGTGCACCAACAACGTCACGCCGTCGGGAACCGACGCCAACGTGGACGACGTGGCGCAGCATCAGCACATGACCACCTTCACCGTCGGCCTGGGCGTCAACGGAACGCTGGCCTACCAGGACGGCTACAAGACAAGTACTTCCGGCGATTATTTCGACATCAAGCAGGGCACCAAGAACTGGCCCAACCCGGTCAACGGCACCAACGACACCAAGGACAGGATCGACGACCTGTGGCATGCGGCGGTCAATGGCCGCGGCACCTATTTCAGCGCCAAGGACCCGGGGACGCTGTCCGGCGGCCTGTTCACCACGCTGAACGCGATCGAAAGTGTGTCCGGCAGCGGCGCGGCGGCGGCAACCAGTAACCTGCAGCCGACCACCGGCGACAACGCGATCTACATCGCGACCTACCGGACCGTGCAATGGGATGGCGAAGTCAGCGCCTATACGGTCGACCTGAACAGCGGCACCATTTCGACCGCGCCGAGCTGGTCTGCCTCGAGCGTGCTCGCGACCAAGATCGGCACCACCGGTGACAGCGACACCCGCATCATCTACACCGCCGACGGCACGACGCGCACCCTGTTCAAGCAGGGCTCCGGCGGCCTCACCGCCACCCAGCTCGCCTATTTCGACAAGACCAAGCTGTCGCAATACGACGACTGGACCGCCACGCAGCAAGCGGCGGCGACGCCGACGCTGATGGTGAACTACCTGCGCGGCCATGACCGTTACGAGGACCAGGACCGCGATTCCGGCTACGGCACCTACGAGCGCCTGTTCCGCGACCGCAGCAAGATCCTCGGTGACATCATCCACTCGCAGCCGATCTACGTGAAGGCGCCGCCGCACAACTACGCCGACGCCGGCTACGGCGGATTCAAGACCGCGCAAGATGGCCGCCTGCCGACCCTGTATGTCGCCTCCAACGACGGCATGCTGCACGCCTTCAACGCGGATACCGGCGAGGAGCGCTGGGCCTATGTCCCGCCGATTGTCCTGCCGGAAATGTGGAGACTGGCCGACAAGGCGTACAGCAACAACCACCGCTTCTTCCTGGATGGCCCGATCGTCGTCAGCGACGCCTATCTCGGCGGCACGTGGAAGACTGTCCTGATCGGCGCGCTGGGCAAGGGCGGCCGCGGCTACTACGCGCTGGACGTGACCGATCCGACGAACCCGCGGCCGCTCTGGAACTTCGGTGCCAGCGACAATGCCAATGTCGGCTATACCTACGGCACGCCGTTCATCACCAAGCTGCGCGACGGCACCTGGGTCGCCGTCCTGACCTCGGGCTACAACAACGTCCCCGAAGGCAGCAATTACGGCGGGGCGGACGGCAAGGGCTACATCTTCGTCCTGAACCTGGCCACCGGCGGGCTGATCAAGACGATTTCCACGAACGTGGGCTCGGTCGACAGCCCGAGCGGCCTGTCGCGGATCAATATCCAGACCACCGATTTCGCCACCGACAATACCGCCATCGGCGCCTACGGCGGCGACCTGTACGGCAACATGTGGCGTTTCGACCTGGATGCCGGCACCGCCACCAAGCTGGCCAGCTTCGGTACGGGCAAGCCGATCATGGCCGGCCCGGAAGTCGGCGAAGTGGACGGCAAGAAGGTGGTCTTCTTCGGCACCGGCCGTTATCTCGGCGAGGATGACTTGCCGGACGGCGCGGGCCAGACCATCTATGCCATCAGGGACGACGGCACGACAACGGTCACCGACAACACCAACCTGGTGCAGCAGACCGTGAGCAACGCGGGCACCTCCCGCAACATCAGCACCAACTCGGTCGACTGGAGCACCAAGTTCGGCTGGTACGTCAACCTGCCGGATACCGGGGAGCGGGTGGCAATCGAACCCCAGCTCTACTTCGGTACGCTGGTCGTCGCCAGCATCGTGCCCTCGGCATCCGAATGCCAGCCCGGCGGCTACAGCTGGCTGTACCAGCTCGACTACCAGACCGGCGGCAACGTCAGCACCCAGGTCGCCGGCGCATCCAAGTTCACCTCGCCGATCGTCGGTTTGACGGTGTCCAAGCTGCCTACGGGAACGCCGGTGATCTACCCGATTACCGCCGACGGCCGCAAGCCCGCCCCGGTCGAGCTGAACCTGTCGCCGGCCGGCAGCACGGGCGGCGCCAAACGTGTGCTGTGGCGCGCGCTGAACGACTGAGATGGCGGCAGGGAATGGCTGCAGGCGTCACTCGAAGCGCACGCCATTGGCGACCGGCAGCCTTGCTGCTGTCGGTCGCCTGCCACCTCGCACTGGGCTATACGGTCGCCACGAGCACGATGCCGGCGCATGGCCTGCCGCTGGAAGCGCCGCCGCTCAAGGTGCTGCCCGTCGTCCTGAAGCCGGCAACGGAAAGTCCGCAAGCGCCACCTGAGGCGGCAAGACCGGCCGCACGGCAGGCGCCGCTGCCATCGGCTCCCGTGCACGAGGACGTCCCCATCGTGCAACCCACCGGTCCCTATTATTTCCGCCTGAGCGAACTCACTGAAAAACCCGCCATATTGCAGGATACGGCCACCGACATGGTGGTGCGCGTGCCCGGACTGCCGCCGCAGGCTGCCATCCTGAAGCTGCTCATCAATGACGAAGGCGAGGTCGACCGGGTGGTGGTCGAGGATTCGTTCCTTGCGGACGAGGTTGAACAGCAGATCGCCGAAACCTTCAACAAACTCAGGTTCCGGCCGGGCATGATCGGCCGCATTGCGGTGCGCAGCCAGCTCAGGATCGAGGTCCAGCTCGAAAGCATCGAGCAGCGCCGCGTGACGATGGGCGCGAACGGATAAAGACGCTTATACCTTCTGCGCGGCTGCCGCGAGCTTGTCGAGGTTCTGCAGCACCTTCTCCACGGAAGGATCGCTGTTGGAGATCAGCACCGCGCGTTCGATCGCATCGTCGCGGCTGTTTTTCGAATAGAAGTTCAGCAGGTAATCTGCATTGTCGGTGCCCGGCACGCCCAGTCCGCCGTCCTTGGACAGCTTGCGCACATACCAGACGGCAAAGCCGTTCGCCTCTTCGCAGCAATACACCTCGGCCGAGTGATAGGGGCCCAGCGGATGTTCATCGGGATCGGTGTGCCAGATCACCTTGCGCCACAGATGGTTCTTCTTGGATTCGGCGATGTTGTGCATGGAGGGCTCCTCTGTATCTGGGCGAGTCTAACCGATCCGGAAAAACTCAGACGGGACTGCGGTCAATTCTCTTGGTCAGGATGATGGAGGTGGAGGTTTGGCGCACGCCGTCGGTGGCGCCGATCTGGTCGAGCATGCGGTCGAGCTCCGAGGTCGACTGGCAGCGCAGCGTCACCATGTAATCGACCGGCCCGCTCACCGCGCACAGTGTTTCCACCTGCGGCATTTTCTCCAGCAGCTTCACCAGCGTCGCCGACTTGCGCGGATCGACGGCAATCCCGACATAGGCGCGCACCGCCGGCTGATACAGCTCCTGGTTCAGGCGCACGCCGTAGCCCGCAATGATGCCGCGCTTTTCCAGATTGCCGATGCGCGCGATGGCCGTCGTGCGCGCGATATCCACCCGTTTGGCGATGGTCGCCACCGGCATGCGCGCATCGTCCATCAGCAGCGCGAGGATTTTGTTGTCCACGTCATCGAGTGCGGGCTTCATTTTGTGCAGTTTGTCTCGTTGTTTCGACGATTCGTCGTGAAATCATACAGTACGACGACGCTTTGGTCGCTATTTTCCGACAACGCCCGGCCTTAGACTTTTTGCATGCCAAACACAACAAGAGAGTGCAGAAAATGAAGACCAAACTCATCCTCCTCGGCGCCGGCAAGATCGGCGACGCCATCCTCAACCTGTTGTCGCATACCGGCGACTACAAGATCACGGTTGCCGATCGTGATCCCCAGCGGCTGGCGCACGTCGCGGCGATGCGCTTCCCCGATGTAACGACGGCACATGCCGACATCGGCGACATGAAGACCGTGGTCGACCTGATCGACGGCCACGACGTCACCTTGTCCGCCTGTCCGTACTTCCTGACGCCTGTCATCGCCGGCGCCGCCCGGAAGGCCGGTTCGCACTATTTCGACCTGACGGAAGACGTCGAGAGCACGCGCATCGTCAAGCAGCTGGCGGAAGACGCTTCTACCGCCTTCGTGCCGCAATGCGGTCTCGCGCCGGGCTTCATCTCCATCGTGGCCAACGATGTCGCGCGCCGCTTCGACAAGCTGCGCGACGTCCACATGCGGGTCGGGGCATTGCCGACCTATCCCAGCAATGCGCTGAAATACAACCTGACCTGGAGCACCGACGGCCTGATCAACGAGTACTGCAATCCCTGCGAAGCGATTGTCGACGGGCAATTGCGCGAAGTGTCGCCGCTGGAGGAGGTGGAGCACTTCTCGCTGGACGGCGTCGACTATGAAGCCTTCAATACCTCGGGCGGGCTCGGCACGCTGTGCGAAAGCCTGGCCGGCAAGGTACAGAACCTGAACTACAAGACGGTGCGCTATCCCGGCCACAGGGATATCATCAAGATGCTGGTGCGCGACCTGCAGCTCGGCCTGCTCGACCGCCGGCCCATCCTGAAAGAGGTGCTGGAATCCTCGATCCCCATCACCAAGCAGGACGTGGTGCTGGTCTTTGCGAGCGTGTGCGGCATGCGCGAAGGGCGGCTGGAGCAGGAAACCTACGCCAAGAAAATCTACAGCCAGCACGTGAACGGCCACTTGCTGTCGGCCATCCAGGTCACCACTGCTGCGGGCATCTGCACGATGGTCGACCTGGTGATGCAGGGCAAGCTGCCGAAGAAGGGATTGATCAGGCAGGAGCAGGCAAGGCTGGACGATTTCCTGTCCAACCGTTTCGGCCGCTTCTATGCCGCGTGAACACTTGAAAAAGGGATGAAGGATGGAGACCGTGCACAAGCTGTTGTCCGCCCTGGGGGCGGACCTGTCGAAGTACCAGGGCGATGACATCCGCAGTCGGACGCCCATCACCGGCGAAACCCTCGCCTCGTTGCGGGCCGACACGCCGCAGGCAGTGAGCGAAAAGATCGCGCGCGCCGATGCCGCCTTCCGCCAGTGGCGCAAGGTGCCCGCGCCGCGCCGGGGTGAACTGGTCCGCCTGTTCGGCGAAGAACTGCGCGCGCACAAGGACGCGCTGGGACGGCTGGTGACGATGGAAGCCGGCAAGATCCTGCAGGAAGGCCTGGGCGAGGTGCAGGAGATGATCGACATCTGCGATTTCGCGGTCGGTCTGTCGCGCCAGTTGTATGGATTGACGATCGCCTCCGAGCGTCCCGGCCACCGCATGATGGAAACCTGGCATCCGCTTGGGACGGTCGGCGTCATCTCGGCCTTCAACTTCCCGGTCGCGGTGTGGTCGTGGAATGCCGCGCTGGCCTTCGTCTGCGGCAACAGTGTCGTGTGGAAGCCGTCCGAGAAGACACCGCTGACGGCAATCGCGGTGCAGGCCCTGTTCGACCGGGCAATGTCGCGCTTCGGCAGCGATGCGCCGGAAGGACTTTCCGAGCTGAGCGTCGGCGGCCATGAATGCGGGCAGGCGCTGGTCGACGATCCCCGGGTCCCGCTCATCAGCGCCACCGGCAGCACCCGCATGGGACGAGCCGTGGCCCAGGCCTGCGCGCAGCGCCTCGCACGCAGCATCCTCGAACTCGGCGGCAATAATGCAATGATCGTCGCGCCCAGCGCCGACCTCGAACTGGCGACCCGCGCCATCGTGTTTTCCGCGGTCGGCACGGCAGGGCAGCGCTGCACCACGCTGCGCCGCCTGTTTGTGCATGAAAGCGTCTACGACACACTGGTGCCGCGCCTGCAGAAAGTCTATGCCTCCCTGCCGATCGGCAATCCGCTGGAGCAGGGGACGCTGGTCGGCCCGCTGATCGACGGCGCCTCCTTCGACGCCATGCAGAATGCGTTGGCGAAGGCGCGCAGCGATGGCGGCAATGTCACGGGCGGCGAGCGCGTGCATCCCGGCGGATGCGAAAACGGCTTTTACGTGCGGCCGGCGCTGGCCGAGATGCCGGCGCAGACCGCGATCATGCACCATGAAACCTTCGCGCCGATTCTCTACGTCGTGCGCTACCAGTCGCTGGAGCAGGCGATCGCCTGGAACAATGAAGTCCCGCAAGGCCTGTCGTCGAGTGTGTTCACCAACGACATCCGCGAGGCCGAACTGTTCATGTCGGCCAGCGGCAGCGACTGCGGCATCGCCAACGTGAACATCGGCCCCAGCGGCGCAGAGATCGGTGGCGCGTTCGGCGGCGAGAAAGAGACCGGCGGCGGACGCGAGTCTGGCTCCGATGCGTGGAAAGCCTACATGCGGCGCGCCACCAACACGGTCAACTACAGCCGCGCACTGCCGCTGGCGCAAGGGATCAGTTTCGATCTCTGAACCGCCCGCGCGGCATTCGTTCCCCATCCAACACAAGCCCGCGCCTGTCTCCCAGGCGCGGGGCGGACGCCTGCTGTCCGCATCGTTACGAAAGGACCCATTGATGGCATCCCACAACAGTAATCTCTTCAATCTCGTCGAAAAAGCCATCGGAGCGGACCAGGCGGCCCGCGTCATGCGCTTGATGGCCATTCCGTCCGGCTTCAGCGTCTGGGAATGCGGATGGGTGTCGCGCAAGGAACTGGCGCAGGCATTGAACATGGTGCTGTTCTTCGACCTGCTCCAGCGCGTGCCCGCCGGCCTGGCCTACACCGAAGAAGTGGCAGCGCGCGGCGGCAAGGTCTTCCACGACCACGGCGCGTTGCGCACCGTGCGCTGGATGCGGAATGGCCGGCTGCCGCCCGGCGAGGCGGCGTTCACGCGCATTCTCGAGCCGCTCGGGTATCGCCTGAACGGCGTATTCCCGCTCGATCGGATCGGCATGACAGGCCGCTCCTACGCGCATGCGGACAATCCGCAGGAAATGCCGCAATTCTTCGTCAGCGAACTGCATCCCGAGCGCTTTTCTTTGCCTTTCCAGGAAGCCGTCACGCGCGTAGTCTCCTCCTCGGCGGACCCCTTGCCGCCCGCCGCGCAATGCCTGTTGCATGAACTGGCGCGCGACGGCCGTCTCGCATTCGAGGACGCCGCCGCGCTGCTGCCGCAACTCCAGGCCTGCTTCGCGCGCCAGCACGATATTCCCGCCCTGGCCGACTACGCGATCCTGCGCGAAGAGTCAGACGAGATGGCATGGATCGCCACCGAGGGCAACGTCTTCAACCACGTGACCGATCGTGTCGACGATATCGAGCGCCTCGTGCGCGAGCAGGAAGCGCTCGGCCGGCCGATGAAACAAGGCATCGAAGTGTCGCAGAGCGGACGCATCCGGCAGACCGCGTTCAGGGCGGACACCGTCGCGCGCGAATTCCGCGAGGGGCAGGGCGGCATCGTTCGCCGCGAGGTGCCGGGCAGCTTTTATGAGTTCATCAGCCGCGCGCCGGCGCCGGATACCCCGGAGCTGGATCTCGGCTTCGATGCAGGCAATGCCCAGGCAATCTTCAAGATGACGGCGGCAGCGCGATAAGCGTTTTGCGCCGATACCGATACAATAGGCGCCCTCCGAATTCTTTACGTTCAGAAACAATGCCGAAGCATATCCAGGGTGTACTTGCGCTGTTGGTCGTCACCGTCGTCTGGGGCACGACCTTTCCGGCGATGAAGGACTTGTCGGAACACTTTTCCGCGGTCTGGATCGCCTTGCTGCGGTTTGCGATGGCGGGCCTGCTGCTGTCCCCCTTCCTGCTGCACGCAAGCCGGAAGGACTACACCGCCGGCGCCATCCTCGGCCTGCTGCTGTTCGCGGCCTTCATGCTCCAGGTCGAAGCCCTGGCGCAGATGAGCGCCAGCCGCAACGCCTTCATCACCGGCCTGAATGTGCTGATCGTGCCGCTGCTCGGCATCGCGGGCGGCCGCATGCCGGAGAACCGCATCATCATCGCGGTCGTGCTGTCGATGGCCGGCCTGTTCGCCATGTGCTGGGACGGCGGCGCATGGAGCGCCGGCGATACGCTCGCACTGGGCGGCGCGCTCTGCTTCGGCGTGTACGTCAAGCTGATGGAGAGCCTGACCCGGCGCGCGGACAACATGATGGCGCTGACCGCGATCCAGATCATTGCGGTCGCGGTGTGCGCGGCGGCGTGGATAGTCGTGGCCGAACCGCAGGCAGTCGCCTGGCCGTCGATCGAGGAAAGGGTGCGCGGCAATCTGGTCAACCTGCTTTATCTCGGCGTGTTCGCCACCGCCGCCATCATCTCGCTCCAGACCTGGGGCCAGCGCCACGCCAGCGCCAACGAAGCGGCCATCGTGTACGCATTCGAGCCGGCCTGCGCCGCGATCGCGGCTTACTTCTGGCTGGCGGAGGTCATGACCCCGCGCAGCATCGCCGGCGGCCTGCTGCTCATCGCAGGGATGATCGTGAGCCAGTGGCGGCCCGCGGCCCGGACGGTGCGGGCATGACTTTCCTCAAAGCGACGGACTCTTTCCGATTTCCGGCACGGGGCTTGGTGCCGGGAGCGTGTTGCATGACAATGCCGGTGATGTAAGGCATTTCATTTCAACCCATGTCATTGAACAGCCTCGCCAGCCTTGGACAGGAAGCGCCCTTGCGCATGCTCTTGATCGATGCGGGCAGGGGCACGTCCATTTCGCTGGCCGGCGTCGTGCAGCCGTGGCAGGTCACCGCCCGATTGCTCGGCCCGGATCGCCTGCAAGTCGACGTGCTTCCGCTGCAGGCGCTGCTTGCAGCCCAAGCCGCGGCCAGGTATTGGCATATCGGGCTGGTCGTCGGCGACGAAGAATACTTTCCGCTGCCGCCGGCGCAACTGCGCGCGCTGGTCGACACCTGCAAGCGCTCGGCCATCTGGGGCGCGGTCGGGGCCCCCGTGCTGTGGCTGATCCAGGCCGGCGTCATGGACGGCTTGCGTACTGCCTTGCCGTGGCCGCTGTACGGCGAGACGGACGAAGCGGCGGAACGCGCAATCCTCACGCCCAACCTGTTCGAGTTCGACGGCGGCCGGCTGTCCTGCTGCGGCGGCATGGCCAGCATCGATTTTTCGCTGACGCTGATCGAGGCGCTGTACGGCACCGATGTGCAGGCGCAGGTCAAGGAAGCGCTGTGCATCGATCGTGTGCGCGCCCAATCCGACCGCCAGCGCACCGCGCTGCAGGCGCGTTTCGGAATGCTGCAGCCCAAGCTCTCGGAAGCCGTCGCGCTGATGGAGGCGAACATCGAAGAGCCGCTTGCGACCGACGATATCGCCAATCTCGTCGGCATCTCGCGCCGCCAGCTCGAACGGCAGTTCAAGCAATACCTGGGCAGCGTGCCTTCCCGCTATTACCTCGAACTGCGCCTGCAGCGCGCCCGGCAATTGCTCCTCGATACCAACCATTCCATCGTGCAGGTCGGGCTGATGTGCGGTTTTTCCTCCGGATCGCATTTCTCCACCGCCTATGGCACCCTGTTCGGCATCACCCCGCGCGAGGAGCGGCAGCGCAAGCTGCGTCCCGCCTAAGAAAGTCGGCGTCGCAGTTTGAAAAGAGTTTTCCCCGCCGCCTTCCTATAATTCCATCATCCAAGACAGACGGAGCACGGAATGCAATCGATCCAACGCGTTGACAGAGAAGCAATTTCCCCGGTGGAACCAGTCACCCGCCAGACCTTTGACGAAGTGCTGGTGCCGACCTACGCGCCCAGCACCATGCTGCCGGTGCGCGCCAAGGGCCTGGACCTGTGGGACCAGCAGGGCAGGCAATACCTGGATTTCACGGCCGGCATCGGCGTCACCAGCCTGGGCCATGGCCATCCCGCCGTAGTCGAAGCGCTGCGCGCGCAGGCCGATACGCTGTGGCATGTCGGCAATGGCTATACCAACGAGCCGGTGCTGCAACTGGGCCGCGCGCTCACTGCTGCGACATTCGCCGAGCGCGCCTTCTTCTGCAATTCCGGCGCCGAAGCCAACGAGGCGGCCTTCAAGCTGGCGCGCAAGTATGCGCACGGCAAGTTCGGCCCGCACAAGTCGCGCATCGTCTCCTGCGTCAATTCCTTCCACGGCCGTACGCTGTTCACGGTCTCGGTCGGCGGGCAGTCGAAGTACACCGAAGGTTTCGAGCCGCTGCCGCCCGAACTGCAGCACATTCCGTTCAACGATATCGACGCCGCGCGCGCGGCGATCACGGACGACGTGTGCGCAGTCGTGGTCGAGCCGGTGCAGGGCGAGGGCGGCGTGCTGCCCGCCAGTCCCGAATATCTCAAGGCCCTGCGCGAACTCTGCGACGCCAAGGGCGCGCTGCTGATCTTCGACGAAGTGCAATGCGGCATGGGCCGCACCGGGAAGCTGTTCGCCTACATGGGCTACGGCGTCACGCCGGACATCCTGACCTCCGCCAAGGCACTCGGCAACGGCTATCCGGTCGGCGCCATGCTGACCACCACGGAGATCGCCGCTGCATTCTCGGTCGGTTCGCACGGCACGACCTACGGCGGCAATCCGCTCGCCGCGGCTGTCGCGCTGCGAGTGCTGCAGACCATCAACACATCGGTTTTCCTGTCCCGCGTGGAGCAGGCCGCGCAACACCTCGTCGGCAAGCTGAACGCAATCGTGCGCGATTACCCGCAAGTGTTTTCGCTGGTGCGCGGCAGCGGCCTGATGCTGGGCATGGTGCTGGCCGACGCCTGGCGCGGCAAGGCCAAGGACATCACCAAGGCGGCGGAAGCGGAAGGGCTGATGCTGCTCATCGCCGGGCCGGACGTGGTGCGACTGCTGCCGGCGCTGGTGGTGTCGGATGCGCAGATCGACGAAGGTGTGACGCGCCTGCGCCGCGCGCTGGATGCGGTGCTGGCCGCCAACAAATAATCCATGCAGCATCGATTGGAGAAGCCTATGTTCGTCGTCCGGCCCGTCGCCGCCACGGATATCCCGGCACTGGAGGCAATGTCGAGCGTGACCACGCCCGGCGTGCACACGCTGCCACGCTCGCGTGCGACCATCGAGCGCGCGGTGGAGCGATCCATCGCTTCGTTCAAGGCGCAGCCCGACATGCCGACCGAAGAGGCGTATTTTTTCGTCCTGGAGTCGGACGGCGTAGTGGCGGGTACCGCGGCGATCTCCGCCACCGCCGGTTCCAGCGGCACCTTCTTCGCCTTTCGCAACGATGTGCTGAGCCAGGTGTCGCGCGACCTCAACATCAGCCACAACGTGCATGCGCTGACGCTGTGCTCCGACCTCACCAGCCATTCGCAGTTGTCCAGCTTTTACCTGAACAACCGGAGCGGCATGGGCGATGGCGCTGCACTGCTGTCGCGCGCACGCCTGTTGTTCGCCGCCGTCGCGCCGCATCGTTTCAGCGACAAGTTCTTCGCCTCGATGTCGGGCATCACCGATGCGAACGGCCGCTCGCCATTCTGGGAAGCGCTGGGACGCAAGTTCTTCCAGATGGACTTCCTGGAGGCGGAGCGCATGATCGAAGGCGCACGCAACCGCACGCTGATCGTCGAGCTGATGCCGCACTATCCGGTGTACGTGCCGCTGCTGCCCGGCGAAGCGCAGGCGGCGATGGGGCAGGTGCATGACGAAGGCGAGCTGCCGTTCGGCATCCTGTCGGACGAAGGTTTCGAGCCCGACGAATATATCGACATCTTCGACGGCGGCCCGATCCTGCGCGCGCACAAGAACGCACTGCGTTCCTTCTCGCAGTCGATGCGGCGCACCGTGGCCGCGTGTGCGGAAGACGACACGGAGCGCACTGCCTTCCTGGTCGCTGTCGCGCGGGAAGACGGCTTCCGCGCCGTGCTGACGCAATGCCCCCCGCCGGAGCTGTCGGAAACGCTTGGCCTCGATGACGATGCCATGCGCGCGCTCGATGTCACGGCGGGCGACGCCGTGCTGTGTGTGAAACTGTGAGGACGCCGATGCTAGTCGTACGCGCAATCAGGGAACAGGATTTCGACGGGCTGATGGCTCTGGCCGAGAAGGTCGGGTCCGGCATGACCACCCTCAAGCCGGACCGCAAGGCGCTCGGGCAGCGCCTGGAAATCGCCTGCGCCTCCTTCGCGGAACAGATCGCGCCGCCGCAGCGCGACTATGTGTTCGTGATGGAAGACACCGCCATTGGCAAGGTGGTCGGCGTGTGCGCCATCAAGAGCGCAGTCGGTCTCGATGAACCGTTCTACAACTACCGGATCGGCACGCTGGTGCATTCCAGCAAGGAGCTCAAGGTGTTCTCCCGCATGGACACGCTCTACCTGTCGAACGACCTGACGGGCTGCGCGGAACTGTGCTCGCTCTTCCTGCATCCGGATTACCGCCATGGCACCAACGGCAAGCTGCTGTCGAAGAGCCGTTTCATGTTCATCGCGCAGTTCCCGCACCTGTTCTCGGAAAAGCTGATCGCCGAGATGCGCGGCTTCCAGCGCGCCGACGGGCGCTCGCCGTTCTGGGACAGCCTCGGCCGCCATTTCTTCCAGATGGAGTTCGACCGCGCGGATGACCTGACCGCCCTCGGCAAGAAGTCCTTCATCGCGGAACTGATGCCGCGCCATCCGCTCTATGTCGCCTACCTGCCGCAGGAAGCGCAGGAAGTGATCGGACGCGTGCATGTCGATACCGCGCCGGCGCGCCGGCTGCTGGAGCAGGAGGGCATGTATTTCGAAGGCTATGTCGACATCTTCGATGCCGGTCCCGTGCTGCAGGCGCGCGTGAGCGAGCTGCGCGCGCTGCGCGACAGCGATCTCGCGATTGTGGACACCGGCCTGACGCTGGAACGCGAAGATCATCCGGCGCTGGTAGCGACCACACGCATGCAGGATTTCCGCGTGATCACGTCCGAAACACATCCCCACCGCAGCCGCATCGCGCTGACGGTGGAACAACAGCAACTGCTGGCATGCCGCACCGGCGATGCGGTGCGCGCCATGCCGCTCATTCCGAAGAAATCTCCCCATGCATAGCCATTACCTCAACGGCCAGTGGATCGCCGGCGACGGCCCGCAGCTGGCCGCCCATGATCCTTCCACCGGCCTGCAGACCTGGAGCGGGCATGCTGCCACGGCGGCGGAAGTCGATGCCGCCTGCAAGGCCGCGGGCAACGCTTTTGAAGCCTGGGCCACTGCAGCAGCCGATATTCGCATCGGCATCTGCCAGCGTTTTCGCGACCTGCTGAAAGAACACGGTGAGGAACTGGCGACGCTGATCGCCAGTGAAGTCGGCAAGCCCCTGTGGGAAGCGCGCACCGAAGTGACGACCATGGCCAACAAGGTCGATATCTCGGTGCAGGCCTACCATGCCCGCACCGGCGAATCGCTGACGAAGGTGGCCGACGGCGATGCCGTCCTGCGCCACCGTCCGCACGGTGTGTTCGCGGTGTTCGGCCCCTATAACTTCCCGGGCCACCTGCCCAATGGCCACATCGTGCCGGCGCTCATCGCCGGCAACACCATTGTGTTCAAGCCCAGCGAGTACGCGCCCCAGACTGCCATCAAGACCGTCGCGCTGTGGGAGCAGGCCGGGCTTCCGGAGGGCGTGATCAATCTCGTCAACGGCGGACGCGACACCGGTGCCGCGCTCGCCGCGCATCCCGGCATCGATGGCATCCTGTTCACCGGCAGCTACCAGACCGGCGCCTTGCTGCACCGGCAGTTCGCCGGCCAGCCGGGCAAGATGCTGGCGCTGGAAATGGGCGGCAACAATGCGCTCGTCGCCTGGGACGTGGGCAATGTGGACGCGGCCGTGCACCACGCGATCTTCTCGGCCTTCGTCAGTGCCGGGCAACGCTGCACCTGCGCGCGCCGCCTGATCGTCGAGGACTCGGAGAAGGGGAGGGCTTTCGTCGCGCGGCTGGTGGCGGTGGCGTCGAAGATCGGCATCGGCCGCTTCGACCAGACGCCCGCACCCTTCATGGGCCCGGTGGTATCGGCGCAGGTGGCAGGCAAGCTGGTGCAGGCGCATGACGAGCTCGTTGCGCGCGGCGGCAAGAGCCTGCTGCCGATGACGCTGCTGCAGGAGGGCACCGGCTTTGTGTCGCCCGGCATCGTCGACGTGACCGGCGTCAGCGGCATTCCGGACGAAGAATGGTTCGGCCCCTTGCTGCAGGTGATCCGCGTGGCGGACTTCGACGAGGCAGTGCGTGCGGCAAATGCCACCGAATACGGACTCGCCGCCGGCCTGCTCAGCGATGACCTGGCACTGTGGAAGAAATTCCAGGTACGCGCCCGCGCCGGCATCGTGAACTGGAATCGCCCGACCACAGGCGCGGCCAGCACCGCGCCCTTCGGCGGCATCGGCAAGTCCGGCAACCATCGCCCGAGCGCCTATTACGCCGCCGATTACTGCGCCTATCCGGTCGCCACCGTCGAAAACAGCGTGCTGGAAATGCCGAAGCAACTATCGCCCGGCCTGGCATTCTGAACGAACAAGGAAAACCATGAGCACCGCACGCGAATTCAACTTTGACGGCCTGGTCGGGCCGTCGCACAATTACGCCGGGCTGTCCTTCGGCAATGTCGCTTCCTACAACAACGTCAACAGCGTGTCCAACCCAAAGGAAGCAGCGCTGCAGGGACTGGCCAAGATGCGCGCACTGGCTGCGCGCGGATTCGCGCAGGCGCTGCTGCCGCCGCAGGCACGTCCCAACTTGCGTCTGCTGCGCAGCATCGGCTTCACCGGCAGCGATGCCGATGTGATCGCCCGTGCCGCCAGGGAAGCACCGGTGATCCTGGCCGGCGCCTATTCCGCCTCGCCCATGTGGACGGCCAACGCGGCGACGGTCAGCCCATCCGCCGATACCGCCGACGGCCGCGCGCATTTCACCGTGGCCAACCTAAACAACAAGCTGCACCGCTCCTTCGAACATACGCAGACAGCGCGCACGCTGCGTGCCCTGTTCGGCGATGAAAAGCACTTCGCCGTGCACGATGCACTGCCCGCAACGCCCGCCTTCGGTGACGAAGGCGCGGCAAATCACACCCGCCTGTGCGCGGATCACGGCGCGCCCGGCGTCGAGATGTTCGTGTACGGCCGCGTGGAATTCGATCCGGAAGCGCCGGTGATCCTGGCCGGCGCCTATTCCGCCTCGCCCATGTGGACGGCCAATGCGGCGACGGTCAGCCCGTCCGCGGACACCGCCGACGGCCGCGCGCATTTCACCGTGGCCAACCTGAACAACAAGCTGCACCGCTCCTTCGAGCATACGCAGACCGCGCGCACGCTGCGCGCGCTGTTCGGCGATGAAAAGCACTTTGCCGTGCACGATGCGCTCCCCGCGACGCCCGCGTTCGGCGACGAAGGCGCGGCCAATCACACCCGTCTGTGCGCTGAGCACGGTGCGCCCGGCGTCGAGATGTTCGTGTACGGCCGCGTGGAATTCGATCCGGAAGCACCATCGCCCAGGCGTTTCCCGGCGCGGCAGACGCTGGAAGCGAGCCAGGCAGTGGCACGCCTGCACGGGCTCGACGCACAGCGTACCGTCTTCGTCCAGCAGGACCCGGAGACGATCGACCAGGGCGT
>NZ_DASRXF010000189.1:0-34308 GCF_035654295.1 Noviherbaspirillum sp.
GAAGTGATACACTTCGCTCCCTCGCGG
Source organism: Noviherbaspirillum sp. (assembly GCF_035654295.1). GTDB lineage: Bacteria > Pseudomonadota > Gammaproteobacteria > Burkholderiales > Burkholderiaceae_D > Noviherbaspirillum. Next base: position 28 of record NZ_DASRXF010000189.1, read on the forward strand.
CTGTAGCTCAGCTGGATAGAGTACTTGGCTACGAACCAAGGGGTCGTGGGTTCGATTCCTGCCAGCCGCGCCATACATGAAGGGCCACGTTTTCGGACGTGGCCCTTTTTCATTCCTGTTGCGCCAGGCGCCCCAGCCGCTGCGCAAAGAACGCAAGAATCTCGTCGCGCGCGGCGACTGTGGGCTGCCCGGCCTCGTCGATCAGGTGGGCGGTGACGACGCTGTGCGGCGATCCCACTACCTTGGCGAAGAAGGGCGGCGTCTCGCGGTTGGCGGCGCTATCGGGAAGCTCGCGCGCGACGAAGCGCTCGCCCAGTGCCTCGGCATAGGCGGCAAAGCGCTGTGCGGTGCAGAAGCGGTCGCCCTTGAAGCGGTAGGCCAGCACCGTCAGGTCTTCCCGGTCGAGACGCTGCTTCACGGCGACCAGTTCGCCGGGCGCCATTTCGATGCCGCCCGGGTCGTTGAGCGGGAGGGTGGGCTGGGACAGCACCGGCGCCAGCATGGCCGGCTCCAGCATCATCGTGAGCGCGAAATTGCCGGTGAAGCACATGCCGATGGCGCCGACGCCAGGGCCGCCGCACTCCTGGTGCGCCAGCCGCGCCAATGCGCGCAGCCATGCCGTGACCGGACTCGATTCATTGGCGGCGAAGGCGCGGAACTCGGCGCTCACGCATGCCCGCTTGAAGACGGCGACGCCTTCTTCGGCATCGGGAACGGCGCCGTCGCGACCGAACAGCGACGGCATGTAGACGGTGAAGCCGGCGTCCCGCACCCAGCGGCTGAAGCGGGCGACATGCGGGCTGATCCCCGGCATTTCAGTCATTACGATCACCCCCGGGCCGCTGCCGGTCACGTAGACTTTTTTCGTCACGCCGTCGAGCGTAATCTGGCGCGCATCGAAATCGTCGAGGGGGTCGTCCTCGTTCATGTTCCGTTTCGTCATCGACCGGTCTCCTTTCAATGGTGGGACAGGACGCTCGCTAATGGCCCTGTGCCGCCAGTGTGGACGGAGGACGGGAAACGGTGAACTGCCTGTTTCGACATTTTTCATGCCAAAACAGACAAGCAGGTCAGAACTTGACGAGCTCCACCCGGCGGTTCTTGGCCCGGCCTGCTTCGGTGCGGTTGTCCGCCACCGGCGCGGTATCTCCCTTGCCGCTGAACTTGAGGCGTGCCGGCTCGATGCCTTTGCTGCCGAGGTACTTCACCACGCTTTCGGCGCGGCGCAGCGAGAGGTCGGCGTTGGACTTCTTGTCGCCGACATTGTCGGTATGTCCTTCGACCGACAGCTTGAGCTGCCTGTCGTTCTTCATCAGCGCCACCACTTCGGCGAGCAAGGCTTCCGATTCCGGCTTGATGCTGGCCTTGGCGGTGTCGAACACGATGCCGTTGAGCGCGACGAAGCCGTTGGCCTTGATCGCCGCGGCCATGTCGCCGGCGGAGAATTCGACCTTCTGCACCATGTTCGCGACATCCACGATATGGAGCTGGTAGCGGTAGCCGCCGTTGTCCACGCTGATCTGCACCCAGCGTTCGCCGCCGGCACGCGGCACGCGGAACACGGCCACTTCGCCGTGGCGCTTGACGAGGCTGCCGCCTGCCTTCTTGAAAGCGTTCTCGTAGTTCCTGATCAGCTCAACGGTGCTCGGCTGGCGCACGCCATCCTTCAGGATGTAATCGACGAACCAGTACTTGCCTTCCTTGGTTTCGCCGTCGTCCGGGTCGGCCTTGATGGCGAACTGGAATTCATTGAAGTCGTTGTGCTTGCTGTTATCGATGTAGAAGCCGGGGAAACGGGAAATTTCCGGATGCTCTTCCGTGTCTTCGAGGTCGGCCGGGTCCTTGGCGGCGAAGGCGGCGGTGGTGAAGGCCGCAGTGGTAAAGGCGAAAAGGGCCAGTGCGAGCAGGCGCGTGAAAGCGTGTTTCAAGATGTCTCCCTGTTGTAACTATTGGTCAGGGGATTATCCGATATTTGGAGGGGATTGGTGCAGTGGCGGCGCTCGCGCAACGCGTATTTCCCACGATTATGGGAGACGGGTGCGGGCTTAAGCTGGCTCAATCCCGGCGGCGCACTCCACCGTGATGGGGTGCGCTTCATTCACGCGCGCTTGCGGCTTCAACGCCTCCAGCCGCCACGCCATCCGCCGAACCGGTGGTGCCGGAAGCCAGGATGGCCATGCCAGCGGTGTCCTCCGCGCCCGCTCCAGAACTGCAGGCGGAAGCTGAGACGCACCGGCGGATAGACGTAGACCGGGGGATGGTACGCCGGCGCATTGGCGTACGGGTAATCGTATGCGCTATGCAGGGGATAGACGCCGTGCGGCCGTTCATACGGCGCGACGACGGCGCAGCCAGACAATGTCGCAACGAGCGCAAGCGGAACGAACAGGCGAATCATGGGGGCCTCGCCTCCAGGCATCACATGGCTTGGACGCGTTTGTTGCGCGGGCGTTCGCAGTGCCTGCCGGATCAGCGCGCCGCACCGTCCCTGCCGCTCAGCGAGTGTCCGCCGTTGAACAGCGCCGGCGGCCACCAGCCGATGCCGGCCGTGATGCGCGCGTCGTGCTGCAGGCGCGCCTGCGATGGCGGATAGCTCTTGTTGTTGTAGGAAAAGCCCGCGACTTCGAGCACGCCGCCGTTCAGCGCGCCGCACTCCTTGTCCAGCGCATACGTCGTTTCCACCGTGCCTGTATGGTTGACGCTGCGGCTGGCCTGGCGCGCGGCGGACAAGGGCATGGCCGCTCCCTGCCGCGTCACGACGCGCGTTTGCGCCATCGCGTTTTCCATGTCTTCCGGCATCCGGACGCGCAGGTAAGCCACCTTCTCATTGACGAATCCCACCGGGATGACCGGCGGCAGCGGCACCACGTAGGACGTCGACAAGGTGGCGACCTTGTCCGGGCATTTGAACTCCATCGAGACCGGCAGGTCGTTGTGCGGTTTCAATACCGCCTGCGCATTCTCCGCAGGTGTTTCCCTTTCGGAAAAAAGAACCGACTCTTTCGTGCCGGACGTCGTCATCGCGACGCATCCCGACAGTAAAAACGACAAGGCTGGAACAATAATGGCGCGCATGATTGCACCTCCTGGGAGAACTGGCGACGAAGACCATGCCGGCGATGGCTGCGGCGAGAGACGACGTGCAGAAGTCGTGCCAGAACGGGCGGCGAATTTCGGAGAGGAAACGGAAGGGCGGCCGCCTGCATGGGGCGCGACGCCGGCATACAATGATCCGGCCGGTCCACACGACTTCCAGGAGCGCTCCATGAGAAAACTCGCCATTCTTGCCACGCTGGTCGCTGCCCCCGTCCTTGCCCATCACGGGTGGAGCGAATATGACGACAGCCGTCCCCTGAAACTGGAGGGCACGATCGAAGATTCCGGTTATGTCCATCCGCATGGTTTCGTGCGGCTCAAGACGGCGGACAAGAGCTGGACCGTCGTGCTCGCGCCGCCGACCCGCATGCAGAACCGCGGCCTGGAAAAGGACATGCTCGCGCCGGGCAAGCGTGCCGCGGTGATGGGTTACCCCAACCGCAACAATCCTGAAGAATTGCGCGCCGAGCGCATCACTGTCGGCGAGAAGACGACGGAGCTGCGCTGATGGAGGGTGGCGCCGGCTTCCTCGGCTGGCTTGAGATGACATCCTTGTCGCAGGCGATGCGGTTCAACCTGTGGCTCTACCCGATCGTGGAGATCGTGCATATCGTCGGCTTCGTGACGCTGGTCGGGGCGGTCGCGATGTTCGACCTGCGCGTGCTCGGCTTTGCGAAGGTGTTGCCGGTGCAGGCGCTCGGGCGCCATCTGCTGCGCTGGTCGCTTGCCGGGCTGGTGCTGGTGGTGCCGGCAGGGCTGATGATGTTTTCCGCGCATCCGCACGAATTCCTCGACAACCGCGTGTTCCAGATCAAGCTGATCCTGATCGCCGCGGCGGGCCTCAATGCGCTCTTGTTCCATGCCGGCGTCTACCGCTCCGTCGCGGGGTGGAACAGCGACGCTTCCGCCCCCGCGCTGGCGCAGGCCCAGGCGCTCGCGTCGCTGGCGATCTGGATCGCGGTGATTTCGTGCGGACGCCTGCTGGCCTATACCTGAGGCATCAGTTCGCGATCAGCGACAGGACCTGGTAAGCCGCGAAGGCGGCCAGCAGTACAGCCGATGCGCGGCGTATCCAGCGCAGATGTACCGGCTGCAGCCGCTCGCGCAAGCGGCCGACCATGCCTACCAGCACAAACCACCATGCTGCCGAACCGAGGAAGACGCCCGCCACCATCCAACCGGGGGATGCGCTGGTCATGCCCCCGGCCAGCGATGAAAACACCGCGATGAAGGACAGGATGGTGGCGGGATTGGACATCGTCAGCAGGAAGGTGCCGCCGAACGCGTGCCAGCCCTTGATGCCCCCCTTGGCCGATGCAGCCTGCTGCGGCTCCGCTCCGTGCCAGGCACTCCACGCGAGCCAGAGCAGGAACAGCGCGCCGCCCAGCGCCAGCGGTGCGCGCGCACCCGTCAGCAGCGTGATCACCGCGGTGACGCCGAAGGCGCCGATCGCGCCGTACATGGCATCGGCGACTGCCGCCCCGAGGCCGGTCGCGAGCCCGACGCGGGGGCCATGGTCGAGCGTGCGCTGGATGCATAACAGGCCGATCGGCCCGACAGGCGCGGCGATCGACAGGCCGATCAGCGCCGACTTGAGGAAGAGGGGTATGAGCGAGATGTCCATGCCGGGGAGTCTATCCAGCGGCGGGTTCGCGAGGAATGTGCTTTTTCAGGCAAAATTTCCCTCTCGCCTGAAAAATAAAGGAGATCCGGCAATGAGCACAGTGGATGAAAAATCCTGGCGCATCCTCGCGGCCCTGCAGGAAGATGCGCGCGCCTCGCTGAAAACGCTGGCCGAAACCGCCGGCCTGTCGGTGCCGGCCACCGCCGAACGCATCAAGAAGATGGAAGAGGCAGGCATCATCCGCGGCTACCATGCGGAAGTCGCCCCGGAGGCGCTGGGCTACATCATCAAGGCCGTGGTTGGCATCACCACCCAGCATCCGTACAAGCACAAGTTCATCGAGGTGCTGAGGACCAAGCCGCAGGTGCTGGAATGCCTGCACGTGACGGGCGCCGATTCCTGCCTGTTCACCGTGGTGGCGAAGGACATGGCCGACCTCGAGCAATTCCTGGGCAGCATCAACCAGTATGGAGAGACACGGACATCGATCGTGATGTCGGCGCAGATTCCGCGGCGCGGGGTGCAGCGCTTCTAGGCTGGATGCACCGGAATGGGTATTGCCGCACCGACTTTGTGCGTATGCAACAAAAAAGGGCAAAAAGCCGGGATTTTGGGGAGTGCGGCCGTATTTTTCACCAAAACTTGCGCTGTCTTGGTGCAAGAGTTGTGGGAAAATGGCCTTCCCCCAAATTTCTGACAGTCTGGAGCCCTTCATGAAATACGCCTCGGTCGACAATTTCCTGCAACACGTCATGGACCGCAACCCCGGCCAGCCGGAATTCCTGCAAGCCGTGACCGAGGTGATGGAGAGCCTGTGGCCGTACATCGAAAAGCATTCGAAGTATGCCGAGCAAGGTTTGCTTGACCGCCTGGTCGAGCCCGAGCGCGTGGTGATGTTCCGCGTATCCTGGGTCGACGACCACGGCCAGGTGCAGGTCAACCGCGGCTACCGCATCCAGCACAGCATGGCCATCGGCCCCTACAAGGGCGGCATCCGTTTCCATCCGTCGGTGAACCTGTCCGTGCTGAAGTTCCTGGCGTTCGAGCAGACCTTCAAGAATGCGCTGACCACGCTGCCCATGGGCGGCGGCAAGGGCGGTTCGGATTTCGACCCCAAAGGCAAGAGCCCGGGCGAAGTGATGCGCTTCTGCCAGGCCTTCGTGAGCGAACTGTTCCGTCACGTGGGCGCGGATACCGACGTGCCGGCGGGTGACATCGGCGTCGGCGGCCGTGAAGTCGGCTACATGGCAGGCATGATGAAAAAGCTCAGCAACCGCGCCGACTGCGTGTTTACCGGCAAGGGCCTGAGCTTCGGCGGTTCGCTGATCCGCCCCGAGGCGACCGGTTACGGCACCGTCTATTTCGCAGACGAGATGCTCAAGACCCGCGGCCGCTCCTTCGAGGGACTGCGCGTGAGCGTGTCGGGCTCCGGCAACGTGGCGCAGTACGCGGTCGACAAGGCGATGGCGCTCGGCGCCAAGGTCGTCACCGTGTCCGATTCCAGCGGCACCGTCATTGACGAAGAAGGCTTTACGGCGGAAAAGCTCGCCATCCTGATGGAGGTGAAGAACCACCTCTACGGCCGTGTCAGCGATTACGCCAAGCGCACCGGCACCCGATTCGAGGCAGGCATGCGCCCGTGGAGCGTGCCGGTCGACGTGGCGCTGCCCTGCGCGACGCAGAACGAACTGGATGCGAAGGATGCCGCTACCCTGATCTCGAATGGCGTGCTGTGCGTGGCCGAGGGCGCGAACATGCCGTCCACCATCGAAGCGGCAAAGGCATTCGAAGCGGCCGGCGTGCTGTACGCGCCGGGCAAGGCAAGCAACGCCGGCGGCGTGGCGACCTCCGGCCTGGAAATGAGCCAGAACGCCGCCCGCATGTCGTGGCCGGCCGAGGAAGTGGATGCCCGCCTGCTGCAGATCATGAAGGGCATCCACGCTGCCTGCCTGCAGTACGGCAAGCGCGAGGATGGCCGGTTGAGCTATATCGACGGCGCGAACATCGCCGGCTTCGTCAAGGTGGCCGACGCCATGCTGGCGCAAGGCGTGATCTGAGTATCGACGGAAGCGGGGGCAGGGCGGCTTTCCGGTTTTTAACGACCTGAAGCGGGACTCTAATTAAGTCGTTCTCGCCGCCAACCCGCTTCGATTATTCTTACGTGAATTCAACCGCGCAGCGCCACAAGGCTGCCCTTTACCAATAGGAGCAACGGATGTCGTCCCTTTCCATCAATTCGAATCTCGGAGACCTGCTCGACAACGAGGCGAGCAAGACCGTCCTCGAAAAGCATCTTCCCGGCATTTCGACCCATCCGCAGATTGCAATGGGCCGCGGCTTTCCGCTGAAGATGGTGGCCAATTTCTCCGGCGGCCTCATCACGAATGAAGCCCTCGAAAAGGTCGAAGCCGACCTCAAGGCTCTGGGCTGATCCGCCAGCCGCTTGATGCAAGGCCGGAACGCTGATCGTTCCGGCCGCAAGCATTCCCCCTCCAGCAGCCCCCTCCCGCAATACGCCGCCATTCAACGCGCGGTCAAGCGCTCCGACAGCCGTCCCAACAGTTTCGCTCCGTCACCCCGCCATGCGCTGCCGTGCATGCAGGCCAGCGTTTCCGGTTGCACTTCCGCCAGGCGCTTCAAGTGATGTGCCGTGTCAGGACTATGCGCGTAGTAGTCCATCTGCAAGCGGAAGACTTCGCTCGATTCCAGAATGTCGCCCTCCGTCAGCGGCGGATTCGCATGCCCCGGCTGCGTGAACAGGTCGCCGCATAGCAGCGTGCGCGTGGTTTCCTCGAAGGCCATCGAACATTCCCAGCCGTGCGGCAGGTGCGGGGTGGCGAACCAGCGGATGCGGTGGCGGCCAAGGTCGAGCACTTCGCCATCGGCCATCGCCCGGGCCGGGCGCAGCGCGATGTCGTCGACCGACACCATCTTGGCGACCTGGCCGCACAGCGGCACGGCATCCGGCGCCAGTTCAAGGAAATCGTTGAGCGTGCCGCACTCGTCGGCCTCGACATGCGAGAAGCCGATGTAGGCCAGTTTCGATACCGGCATGACGCGCCCGATCGCGTTGCGCACCTGGCTGAAGATCTTGCGCGGGCCGGTGTGATAGAGCAGGGGCTTTTCGTCCACCACCAGGTACTGGTTGAACGAAAAGCCGCCCGGCATCATCTCCGGCGGCACGGGGGTGGAAATCCGGTAGATGCCATCCGCGATTTCATCGACGGTGGTCTCGGGGAATTGCGGGCTGTCCATGATCATTTCCTTCCTTTCTGTTCAGGCAAACGGGACATGAGGAGTTGCAGGGCGTGGCCTGCGGCATCGGCGACCCTGCCGGGGTCGTTCAGCATCCGGTCCAGCCGCTGCCATGCGGGATAGTCGAGGATCACCATGGCCAGGGCGAACGTGTCCTCGTCCACCGGGTGGCCGGCGGCGGCGTCCAGTACCGTCCGCACCAGGATTTCCCTGCGCTGGCGGCTTTGCTCGGCGAGCTGCGCGAGCGCCGGCAGCGAGGGCGCATCGCGCGCCGACCAGCGCGTCCACGGATGGAAGTAGCGGTACTGTTCGTGCAGCGCTTCGACCAGGCGCGCCAGCTTCTCTTTCCTGCTGCGCGCCCCGATGATCGCCTCCACATCGATGTGCGGCGCCTCCCGCGCCACCATGCCGGAGCAGTGCGGCAGCAGCGACTCGCGCGATGGGAAGTGCTTGTACACCGTCGCGACGGAGACACCGGCTGCTTCGGCGATGTCCGCATGCGTTGTGGCAAGTGCTCCCTTTTGGGCATGCAGGGAGACCGTGGCTTCGATGATGCGATGAATGGTCTCGGCCTCGGTTTGTTTCCGCAAGGTGCTGTCGTAGGCTCTCGGACTCACGGTTTTCCAGTGGTGGTAGAACGGATGTGTATTGAATATAGTTCGACTCTACTGAAATACAAGCGATATTTCGAGAGGGTGTGCAGGGGGCTCCGGAACGGCTGGAATGTGTGGAAAAAGCAAGTCGGGGAAAGCGTGGCAGGAGAGGGCCTGCCGTCAGGTGGCGATTGCCGCCACCCGGTGCATGGCGGGCACCGGATGAGGAATGAAGGCGTGCGGCGGCCTGATTGCAGGCCGCCGCGGTTTCTCAGTGCAGCGTGGTGTCAGGCGTATGTGCCCCGTGCCGTCCGCGGGGAGTGGCCTTGGTAACGGCCCCCTTTCCCTTGCCGGCTTTGGGTGCGGGCTTGGCGGCGCTCTTTGTCGTTGCCTTGCTTGCCGCTGTCTTGCCGGCTGCCGCCTTGTTGGCAGTCTTCACGCTCGCCTTGCTGACCCCCTGCGAGCCGCTCTTGGTGCCGCTGGCCTTCTTGCCTTCCATGGAACGGGCGGGCGTGTTGGCCGCAGCTTTCATGCCGGCACTGCCGGCCTTCGAGCTCTGCCGTTCGAAGCGCGCGAGCGTTTCCTCGAAAATCTTCTCCTTCGAGATCACCTCTTTCAGGCCCGCCGGTGCGCCGGAGGCAGACTTGTTCTGCTGCCGTTCGACCAGTTCGTGATACCTGTCGCGCGCCTTGCGGGTCCGCTCTACCCGCTGCAGCAGCCCCTTGTCGCTCAGGGTGCCGATCTGTGGCGGGAAGCTGTCATTGATGAGCCTGAACTCGGTCTCGGAAAGCAGTCGCTTGGCTGTAGTTCGAGGAATAGGCATCTCCATCTCCTTGTGAAAAGATGTGAGTGAGATAGGCCTCATTCTTGAAAGTTTCAAAGTTTGAATGCCTTGTTTGCAATCCGGCGCCGCAGTCGATAGAAATTGCGGGCACGACGCCGTGCTTCCGTTATCCCGGAACGGCTACCAGCGCAACTCGCCCCTGCCCAACTCGATCACGCGTCCGCCCACCGTGATGCGGCCATCCTTCACCCGCAGCGTCAGCAGGTTGGGGCGCTTCATGACGGTTCCCTGCCGGATTCGCGCATCGAGCGGCTCGCCGCCCTGCGTCGCCAGCCACCAGCCGCCGAGGTTGGCGCAAGCCGATCCCGTGCCCGGATCCTCGCCCAGGCTTGCGGGGCCGGTCATCCAGAAATAGCGCGACTCGAATCCCTCCGCCGTGCGCGCGAACACGTAGGTCTTCCCCTGTCCGGCACGGTTGACGCTGTATTTCGCCACCAGCGCCGGGTCCGGCCGGCACGCGTGGACATGCTCGACGCCTGCCAGCGGGATCATCGGTTGCTCATTACCGCAATCGACCCATAGCGCCGGCCCGGCGATGGCGTCTTCGGGCAGATTGAGCATGGCGGCCAGCTCGGCGGGCGACGCCTCCATCGGCCGCCAGGTGGGGGTGTTCGCATCGAGCGACCAGTACCCGCCCTCGGAGCGCACCGGAATCAGGCCGGCCTTCATCTCCAGCTCGAACACATCGCCTGTACGGAACAGCTCACGCACCACCTGTGCCGAGCCGAGCGTGGGATGGCCGGCAAACGCCATTTCATAGGTCGGCGTGAAGATGCGCACGCGGGCGGCGGCGCGAGAGGAGGGCAGAAGGAAAGTCGTTTCCGACAGGTTGAACTGGCGCGCGACGAGCTGCATTTCTTCGTCGGACAGGGCAGTGCCGTCTTCGATCACGGCAAGCGGATTGCCGCCGAAGGTGGATTCGGCGAAAACGTTAAGCAGGCGATATCGGATGATGGGCATGTGCGTTCGTGACTTGGCGGCTGCGGAGATGCCAATTAAATCACGCCCCGCCATGCCCTGCTGCCATAAAACAAAAGGCCCGGTTGCGTGCACCGGGCCTTTTGCATGTATCTGGTTGCGGGGACAGGATTTGAACCTGTGACCTTCGGGTTATGAGCCCGACGAGCTGCCAGACTGCTCCACCCCGCGTCTGAGGGAGCGAAGTCTACTCTTGCCGGTGCCGCAATGCAAGCAAAACAAGCACGAATCGAAAACCATCCAGATGGATGGGAACTGGATGGAGACAGGATGGTCTGATTATCAGGAGGCAAAACATGACACGCGAACCAGTCACGCAAGAGCACCGGGTCAAAGTTGGCGACACGGAAAAAATCACGATCAACCTCGGTCCTGTCGACCTTGGCCAGATCGATCTGCTGGTGCAGGAAGGCTTCTATTCGAACCGCACCGACCTGATCCGCACCGCGATACGCAACCAGTTGCAGTTGCATGGCGACGTCATCCGCCAGACCGTGGCGCGCAAGAGCCTCGTGCTCGGCCTGCAGCATTACTCCCGCGCCGATCTGGAGGCGGTGCGCGAAGCCGGGCAGACCTTGCGCATACACGTGCTCGGCCTGGCGAGCATCGGGACGGATGTCACGCCCGAACTCGCGCTTGCAACGATCGATTCGATCACCGTGCTGGGTGCCCTGCATGCCTCGCCTGCCGTCAAGGCCGCACTGGCCGGACGGATCCATTAACCGTTTCGAAAGATTTCCATGAACATTCATGAAGGCTTCCTCGCGCAAATGCGCGAAGCCACCCAACTGCTGCAAACCGAAGGCCCGATGGCAGCCACCGCCGCGATACAGCGTGCGCTGCACGGCGCGTCGGCGGCGACGGAGGCCGCGCCGCCGGCAATGCGCGACATCAATCCACCGCCTGCCGGTACGCAACCCGCGGCAGACCTCCTCGCACGCTTCCGCGGCTACACGTCCGGCAAGCGGCCGTCGCCCTCCATGCATCAACCCGTGGAAGACGTCGTCGCACGCGATATGCGGGAGGCGCGCACGGACGTGCCGGACAAGGGGAAGTTCATCGCCGGTTCCTGCACCAGCGCCGCCGGCACGCGGGCCTACAAGCTGTACATCCCGAGTGCCTACAAGGATGAACCGCTGCCGCTGGTACTCATGCTGCACGGCTGCACGCAGAATCCCGATGACTTCGCCGCCGGCACCGGCATGAACGCCGCCGCCGAAGAAAACAACTGCTTCGTCGTCTACCCGGAACAGACCAAGAACGCCAACGGATCGCAATGCTGGAACTGGTTCCAGCCCGGCGACCAGCAGCGTGACCAGGGCGAGCCGTCCATCCTTGCCGCCATCACCCGCGACATCGCAAGCAATTACAAGGTGGACACCAGCCGCATCTACGTTGCCGGACTGTCCGCGGGAGGTGCCATGGCGGTCGTACTCGCCGCTACCTATCCGGACCGGTTTGCCGCTGTCGGCATCCACTCCGGCCTGCCCTACGGCATCGCGCGCGACGTTCCCAGCGCCTTCGCTGCCATGAAGCGCCGCAAGTCCAGGGGCGGGGAAGCCATGCAGGCCAGGAAACCGGCACCGCTCGAGAAAAGGGTGCCCGCCATCGTCTTCCACGGCGACCGGGACACCACGGTATCGCCGGTCAATGGCGAGCAAGCGCTGGCGCAATGCATTCCTGCTGAAGGCGGCAGGGAAGAAGTGGAACGGGGGGCTGTCCCCGGCGGGCGGACCTACACAAGAACCATCATGCGGGACGAACAGGGAAATCCCGTCGCAGAGAAATGGATCGTGCACGGCGCCGGGCACGCATGGTCAGGCGGCAGCCGGCAGGGTTCATACACGGATCCGAAGGGGCCCGATGCCTCTCGCGAAATGCTGCGCTTCTTCCTGACACACCGGAAGGGCGTGTAAGGCAGGCCACGGGGATGCAGGCGGCCTGCTCAGGCCTGCTTGTTTTCCCGCGCGTCGATATCCGCCAGCGACTCGCGCCCGCGTTCGGTGACGTCGAATCCCTCGCCCACCGTCCGCGGGGCGATCAATCCCTTCCTGCTCAGAAAGGTCGCCACATCCGCCTCGATGCTCCCGGGGGCGGAATAGGCGACCGCGCGCAGGCCGTCGATGCAGCGCTGCACGAACAGGACCTGCTGGCCCTTCTCGGTGAGGACATACAAGCCGCCCCTGGAGGTGACATACTTCAGCCCCACGAGACGCTTGGCATTGCGCGCCACGCACGCGCTCTCGCGCTCGCCCTTTCGCAAGCGGCGAATTTGCGCGAGCGCCTCGATCTCATCCTTCGTCAAGTTGTCGTCCATCGATTTTCCTAACCCAGGGATTTCAGAGAGATGCCCTGCTCGGGCGTCCCTTCCAGATAGTCGTGGCCTGCATTCGTGAGCCGCCAGAAGCCGCCTTCCGCCTCGGTGACCCATGCCTTGTCGGCAAGCAGGTGCAGGTGGTGGCGAACGACTGCCTGGTCCGTGTTCAACCGGTTGGCAATGCCGGTGACGTTGAGTTGCGGTTCCGGCGCTTCGAGAAGCTTTCCAAGAATCGCTTCCATCAGCATTTGATCTCGCTTCATGGTGTCGGGAGTGGAAAAAAGTGCCATCTTAGCCTGCCCTGCGGCATCCGCAAATGAACAATAAAATATCCGTCTGCTCAAAAAGACAAACCTTGAGCAGATCATTCCAATCCTGCAACTTATCCTATGCGCACCCTCATCAAGACCATTCTCGTTTCCGTCGCGCTGAGCTGCGGCGCCGTCGCCGCTCATGCCCAGACGTGGCCGGCCAGTCCCGTCAAGCTGATCATCCCGTTCCCGCCTGGCGGCGGCACCGACATCCTGTCGCGCATCGTCGCCAACAAGCTCGCCGAAACCAACAAGTGGAACATCGTCGCCGACAATCGCGGCGGCGCGGGCGGCACCATCGGCGTTGCCGAAGCAGCCAAGGCGGCGCCCAACGGCTATACCCTGGTCATGGGCCAGAAGGACAACATGGCGGTTGCGCCGTGGCTGTACAAGAGCCTTGCCTACGATCCGCTCAAGGACTTCACGCCTGTCGCGCATGTCGCGTACACGCCGGTCGTCATCGTCACCGCCGCCAACTCGAAGTTCAAGACGCTGGCCGATGTGGTGAATGCCGCCCGCAGCGCGCCCGGCACGATCACCTACGGCTCGCCCGGCAACGGCACGACGATCCATCTCGCCGGTGAAGAACTGAACGTCGCCGCCAAGATAAAACTGGTGCACGTGCCCTACAAGGGATCGAGCCCGGCGATGGTCGATGCAATCAGCGGAACGCTGGACCTCGCGCTGTCTTCCGTGCCATCCGCGCTGGGCCAGATCAAGGCAGGCAAGCTGCGCGCGCTGGCCGTGACCTCGGCTCGGCGCAGCACCTCGCTGCCGGATGTGCCCACCGTGGCGGAATCGGGCTACAAGGGCTTCGACGTCAGCACCTGGTACGGCCTCTTCGTGCCCGCGGGAACGCCGAAAGACATCGTGGCGCGGCTTAACGGCGAGGTGAACAAGTTGCTGGAAATGCCGGAAATGAAGAACGCGATTCACGCGCAAGGCGCGGAACCGCAGGCAATGACGCCGGAAAAGTTTTCCTCGCTGCTCAAGGCGGATCACCAGAGCATGAAGGAGATCGTGAAAGAGGCGGGGGTGAAGATCGAATAAGGTGGCCTTGGCGCTAGCCGTCCGTGGTCTCGGCTTCCGGCCGCTTGGCGAATCTTTTTCCGGTATCAAGAAGGTTGCCGGAATATTCAACAGTAGTAAAAAGCGGGTTACGACGCCATGTCGTAACCCGCTTTTTGTTTTGGGGAACCAGAACGTATAGCCCTGCAGTCCGTCACTTCCCCCAACTATCCTTCAAAGTCACCACCCGGTTGAACACCGGCATGGTCGCCGAGTGGTCAACGCGGTCGGCGACGAAGTATCCATGCCGCTCGAACTGGAATTTCTCATCCGGCATCGCGTGGCGCATGCCTTGTTCCAGGTAGGCGGTGATCACTTCCTTCGCATTCGGGTTCAATGCCTGCTTGAAGTCCTTGCCGCCGGCATCCGGATTCGGGTCGGTGAACAGGCGGTCGTACAGGCGCACTTCGGCTTTCAGCGAGTGCGGTACGCTGACCCAGTGAATGGTGCCCTTGACCTTGTAGTTGTTGGCGCCTTCGGTGCCGCTCTTGGAGTCGGGGAAGTAGTTGCAATGCACGGCGATCACGTTGCCGTTTTCATCCTTGTCGCAGCCGGTGCATTCGACCACGTAGCCGTAGCGCAGCCGCACCTTGTTGCCGGGGAAGAGGCGGAAGTAGCCCTTGGACGGCACTTCCATGAAGTCGTCGGCTTCGATCCAGAGTTCCTTCGTGATCGGGAAGCTGCGGTGGCCGCGTTCCGGGTGATGCGGGTGGACCGGGGCGGTACAGTCGTCAGCGAGGTTTTCCGGGAAGTTGTCGATGATGAGCTTGAGCGGCTTGAGCACTGCGATGGCGCGCGGGGCCTTGGGGTCGAGGTCGTCGCGCAGCGCGCCTTCGAGCGTGCTCATGTCGATCCAGCTGTCGGATTTGGCGACACCGGCGCGCTCGCAGAAGAGCTGGATGGATTCCGGCGTGTAGCCGCGGCGGCGGATGCCGACGATCGTGGGCATGCGCGGGTCGTCCCAGCCGTCGACGATTTTTTCTTCCACCAGTTGCAGCAGTTTTCTCTTGCTGGTGATGGCGTAGGTGAGGTTCAGGCGCGCGAATTCGGTTTGTTCCGGCAGCGGGCGCTTGAAGAAGCCGCCTTCGGCCAGGCGTTCCAGCAGCCAGTTGTAGAAGGGGCGGTGATCCTGGAACTCGAGCGTGCAGAAAGAGTGCGAGACGTATTCGATCGCGTCCTCGATCGGGTGCGCGTAGTCGTACATCGGGTAGATGCACCACTTGTCGCCGGTGCGGTGGTGGTGTGCGTGGCGGATGCGGTAGATGGCCGGATCGCGCATGTTCATGTTGGGCGAGGCCATGTCGATCTTCGCGCGCAGGATGTGCTGGCCATCCTTGAATTCGCCCAGCTTCATCCGGCGGAACAGGTCGAGCGATTCGGCGGCCGGGCGCTCACGGTAGGGCGAGTTCTTGCCCGGCTCGGAAAAGCTGCCGCGGTTCTTCGCCATTTCTTCGGCGCTCTGGCTGTCGACATAGGCGTGGCCGGCGGTGATCAGGTACTCGGCCATCATGTACATCTGGTCGAAGTAGTCGCTGGCGAAGTAGAGGTGTTCGCCGGCGCTGTCTTTCCAGTCGAAGCCGAGCCATTTGACGGCGTCGAGGATGCTGTCGACGTATTCCTGTTCTTCCTTGGTCGGGTTGGTGTCGTCGAAGCGCATCGTGCAGCGGCCGCCGAAGTCGCGTGCCATGCCGAAATTCAGGCAGATCGATTTGGCATGGCCGATGTGCAGGTAACCGTTCGGTTCCGGCGGGAAACGGGTGACGACGCTGGGCAGCGGGTTGCCGTTGGGGTCGGTGCGCTTGGCATACTTGCCGGACGCGAGATCGGCCTCGATCAGGCCGCGCAGGAAGTTGGAGGCCGGCGCATTCTCGCTTGCAGCTGCGTTCTTGGAATCGTTGCTCATGAAAATCGGGAGTGTTCGTAAAGAAGGTTTAACCGGACATTTTACCGTAGAGGAGACGGGCGTCGGGATCACGGCTTGCGCAACGCCGCCTCCCACACGGTTTTGGGCTTCTCGTAGCGGTCGATCGTGACTTCCTGCAGGGACAGCCATGTCCAGGCTTCGAAGAGGCGCGCCATGTCGTCTTGGTCGAAGAACCGCTTGGCCCTGCCTTCCACGTCGTAATAGTGGCGGGCGATCTCCCGGTACCCGGCCGCGCCGTAATGCACATCCTTCGTCGAATTCATTCTGCACACGAGCACGCCGCCGCCGGCCAGGCAGCGGCGGATCTCGCGCACGATGCCGGTCGTCACATCCCACGTGAAGTAATGCAGGCAAAGACTTGCGATGACGACATCGAAGCGGCCGCCCGGAAAGGGCAGGCCTTCGCGCAGATCGAGGCAGGCGAACCGTGCAGACGGCACTGCGTTCCTGCACTCCAGGAGTGCATCACGCGACAGGTCGGCCGCCGTGACATCGGCATATCCCTGCCCGGCCAGCCAGCGTGTATCGCGTCCGCTCCCGCATCCCAGTTCAAGGATGGCGGGCGAGGCGGATTGGCCGTCGATGAGCGCTTTCCACTTGTCCAGCCAGGCTGCGTCGCGCATGGTGTCTTCCGTAAGTATCGATACGGGAAAGATACCACCGGCGTCATTTGCCAATGCTCAAGGATCGAGAACTTCGATTTGACACCGTATAAATATCGTGTCTGTCGGCGGGACGCGCTTGATTTTTGTCTACGACTTCGCACGCCGAGCCGATTTAATACCGAAGTGGACGGTTACCGAGGCAGCCAATTCGATAACGTCAAGTGGCATGCGGCCAATGGGGCGCCAATGCCAACCCGCTCTGAGAAAAATAAGCGAAGGAGCATTGAATGACGATAAGACGCGACGACCTTGTGGCCGCGGCGGCTGCCGGTCTCCTGCAATACCGGCAGGTCGATCCGCTGCTGGTGTTCCTTCTGCAGCGCGATATCAGCGCCAAGCGACAGGCCATGCTGGCGCAGACCGGTAGCAAGCGCTTCCAGGGACTTTACGGCGTGCTGTCGTTCCTGGCAGCGGCGCTGGCCGTGGTGACCGCCATCATGTTCAGCGTCCTGTTCTCCAGCAGGACCGTGGATGCGATGGACGGCGCGGCCTATGCGCTGTTTGCGCTGCTTTACCTCGGCGCCGGCCTGGCGGTTGCAGCCTGGCTGCGCAAGCGCGGCTACTGCGGGCGCATCCGACTGCTGCTTGCCGTGGTGCTGGCCTCGGCGCCGCTGGCAGTGGTAGCGCTACAACAAGTCGCTTCCTGAGCAGTCACTAGCCCCTGAGGCCGGCCGCTGGCCGCCGCATGTTGTTCCCCGGCCTAAAGCGCCGGGCGCTACCGGGACTCGGGTAGAATATTTCTCCGGTGAAATCCCAACCTCCCCGACGGTGCGAAAACGACATGCGACTCCCGATTACCTTACTGGCATGCGCCGGCCTGCTCGCTCAGGCCTCCCTGGCGAAGGAGCCTGAGAAACTGCCCGGCAGCCGTGTTCTCCAGACACCGGTGAAGGCCGAAGCCCAGCAGAAGCCGGCCGGGCGCGACCTGACGGAAGCGGAGGTGGCGGCCATGGTCAAGGCGCGGCTGGAAGCCATGCGCAAGGCGCGGGCGGCGCGCGCGGCGGCCGAAGCCAAGGCGGCCGAAGCCACTCCCAAGGGCAAGCGCTCCGAACACTGGAGCTATGATGGTGACACCGGCCCGGCAAAGTGGGGCAAGATCAATCCGGCGTGGGCGAAGTGCGATTCCGGCAGCCGCCAGTCGCCGATCGATATCCGCGACGGCATCCGTGTCGATCTCGAACCGATTGCCTTTGCGTACGGCCCGTCCGGTTTTCACATCGTCAACAACGGCCATACCGTCCAAGTGAATGTCGTGCCGGGCAACCGCTTCATGCTGACCGGCCGCAGCTACGAACTCCAGCAATTCCATTTCCACCGCCCCTCCGAGGAAAGGATCGAGGGCCGCAGTTTCGACATGGTTGCACACCTCGTGCACAAGGATGAGGAAGGCCGCCTGGCGGTGGTCGCCGTGCTGATCCAGGAGGGCGAACAGCATCCCGGCATCCAGGCGGTCTGGAATAACCTGCCGCTGGAGAAGTATCAGCCGCTGGCCCCGGTCATCCAGTTCGATCCGGCGGTGATGCTGCCGCAGCGGCGCGAGTACTACACCTTCATGGGCTCGCTGACGACGCCGCCGTGCGAGGAGGGTGTGCTGTGGATCGTGATGAAGGAGCCGATCCAGGCATCGCGCCACCAGCTCGACATCTTTGCCCGGCTGTATCCGATGAATGCCCGTCCGGTCCAGGCGCATGCGGGACGGCTGATCAAGGAATCGAACTAGGTGCTCGGCCGCTGCTTGCCGTCACATCTGTTTGAACAGATGCGCAAACACCCGGCTCACCGCGAGGCTTTCCGGGCGCCCGTGTAACTTGAGGCTGAGCTTGCCGCTTTCATCGCGTACCGCCGCCTGGATGCAATTCACGTTGACCACCGTGCCGCGGTGCACTTGCCAGAACGTGTCCGGGTCGAGCTGCGGTATCAATTCCTTGAGGCTGGTGCGGATCAGCGATTCGCTGTCGGCGGTAACGACGTTCACGTACTTGTCGGTGGCCTCGAAGTAGATCACTTCCGCGACGGGAATCATGCGGATCTGGTTGCCGACGGCGGCACGGATGATGCCCAGGCGCTCGCTCGACGCGGGCACGTGCGGCATCAGCGAGCGGAGCTGGCCGACGATGCGTTCGAGTTCCGCGTTGCGTTCGGTGTGCTGCGACAGCCTTGCCTTGAGACGCTCGACGGTCTTGGACAGGCGCGCCTCCGTCGCCGGCTTGAGCACGTAATCGGCGGCGGCCTGCTCGAAGGCCTGCAGCGCATACTCGTCATAGGCGGTCAC
Organism: Noviherbaspirillum sp.; assembly: GCF_035654295.1. Lineage (GTDB taxonomy): Bacteria > Pseudomonadota > Gammaproteobacteria > Burkholderiales > Burkholderiaceae_D > Noviherbaspirillum. The sequence goes on from NZ_DASRXF010000189.1 coordinate 18,975, forward strand.
GAACACCACGAGCGGGAAGGGTACATCCTCCGGCCAGTCTTCGGCCAGTTCCTGCGCGGCGTCCAGCCCCGTCTTGCCGGGCATCTTGATGTCGAGGAAGAGCACGTCGGGCCGCTGCGCCAGCGCTTCCTGCACGGCGGCCATGCCGTTTTCCACCACCCCGCCCACCTGCAGTTCCGGCCACAGGCGTTGCAGCGTCTGCAGCAGGGTGTGCGCGAGGATCGGTTCGTCTTCTGCAATGAGGGCGCGGATCATGTTCATAGTGGAATGGCGAGTTCGGCGATCACGCCCGAGGGCGTGTTCGGGTTGAGCGTAAATTCGGCGCCGGCCCCGTACAGCGCCTGCAGGCGCTCGCGCACGTTGGACACGCCGACGCCCGTGCCGGTGCTCGGCGGGGCGTTTTCGAGGCCGAGGCCGGTGTCGCAGACGGTCAGGGTCAGGCGGGTGCCGTTGCGTTCGGCGCGTACCGTAATCTTGCCGCCTTCCACCCGGGGTTCCAGCCCATGCTTGATCGCGTTCTCGACCAGCGGCTGCAGCAGCATCGGTGGTACGGACAGATGGCGCAGATGATCCGGCAGTTCCAGCGCATAGGACAGGCGCTGTCCCATGCGCACTTTCATCAGCCCGAGATAGGACTCGAGCAGCGAAAATTCCTGCTCCAGCGTGGTGATTTGCGAGCGCGACGCGCACAGCGTGGCGCGCAGGTAATGGATGAGCTGGTCGAGCATGCGATGGGCGAGCCGCGGATCGACGTCGATCAGGCCTTTCAGGTTGGCCAGGGTGTTGAACAGCATGTGGGGTTCGATCTGCGCCTGCAGCATCTGCAGCTGCGCCTGCAAGGCTTGCTTTTCGATGGAGGCGGCCCGCGCCTTCTCGGCTTCGGCCTCGGCACGCAGGTATTCGATGTGTTCCCGGCTCCAGAAGAACCAGATGATGAACATGGAGCAAACCGCGGCGCCGATCAGCATGGCGGTTGCATTGCCCCCGCGCATTTCCGACATGTCCTCGAACGGAATGCCGAGCATGAAGGCGGCAAGTGCCTTGCCCAGGAATTGCGCGGCCGGCAGCGAAACGATGATGAGCAGGACGAATTTCCATTTCGGCGGCTTCTGTTCCCCCCACATGATGAGCCGGCCGCCATCGATGAAGGCCGTTGCCAGCGTGCCGATGCACATGGAAAAGACGAGGTTGACGAAAAAGCCGCCGTGGCGCCGTACCACGTAGGTGATGAGGATCGCGATGATCAGGTTGAAGACCTGGGTGATCGCGATGTCGAGCGCGAAACGGCGAAGGCGCGAATAGCGCGGACCGGCGGGTGTCGGGTAGATCATTGTTTTTTCTGCTTCTTCAGTTCGTTCTCGATCATGCGTTCTTTCCATGCGGCGCCCGGCGCGTGCAGGAAGACCGCGATGCCGTGGAATAGTAACCCGATTCCCCACCCGAACAACGGCCAGACGGCCCAGATCCGGTCCGGCGTCGCCAGCACATTGACCAGGGCCAGGCCGGTGTTCACCAGGAGGTAGACGGCGAGATGGATGGCGAAACCGATCTTGCGCTCGACGTGGCGGCGGGCATCGCGGTAGGCAGGAGAGTGTTCCATGATCGGATCCTTTCTTCAGGCGAGGGCGGTCCAGAGCAGGTCGCCGAGGCGGCGCCCCGGCAGAAGGGTGAATGCGCCGGCAATGACGAGACCGATGTAGGTGTATGTCATGCCCCGGCGATGGGCCCGCACGTTCCCCTTCAGGACAGCATAGATCGAAGCGGCCAGGGCGGCCAGCACGACCACGGACAGCAGGTGGATCCACGAAAACGCGCCGTTGGAGCGGATGCCGAAGGAAACCAGGGAGGTGGCGGCCATCAGCACGACCCAGGTGCGGCCGAACAGCTTGTGGGCGCGGGTTCCCTTGCGCATCAAGAGCGTCGCTGCGCCGAAGGCGAGCGCGCCGCCGGCGGCGGCGATGTGGGCGATGATGAGTGGCGTGAATTGCATGCCTGCCTCCTGTTTTCCTTGTTCGATGGAGGCATTATTCGGCGGGGGACGGCAAATGCATACCGGAATGCGACGAACTGCGGCAGGCGGGAGCGAAGCGCAGGTTTCCGGGTGCGAACGGCGTCTGGAAATGGTGTCAGAAGCCGACCGCCTGGCCGTCCCGGCGGGCATCGCTGGCGGCGATATAGCCGTCTTCCGTTTTCCAGATGAACTGGGCGGCGCCGAAATCCTGCGTGCTGTCGGTCCTGGTGTTGACCTGGTGGCCGCGCGACGCCAGTTCCTCGGCGACGGCGGGATCCATCGTGCGTTCCACATCCAACGCCATCCCGGCATTGACCTTCCAGCGCGGCGCATCGCAGGCCGCCTGCGGCTGTTGACCGTAGGACAACATCCGCACCAGCGCCTGCAGGTGGCCCTGCGGCTGCATGTGCGCACCCATCACCCCGAAGCTCATCTGCGGCATGCCGTCGCGGGTCAGGAAGCCGGGGATGATGGTATGGAAAGGGCGCTTGCCCGGCGCCACGCAGTTGGGATGCTTCGGGTCAAGCGAAAAACCGGTGCCGCGGCTCTGCATGCTGATGCCGGTTTCCGGCACCACCACGCCCGAGCCGAAACCAAGGAAATTGGACTGGATGAAGCTGACCATCATCCCGCTCTCGTCGGCGGCGGAAAGATAGACGGTGCCGCCGCGCGGCGGGTTGCCGTGCCCGAAGTCGCCGGCATGGCGCAGGTCGATTCTTTTTGCCCGTTCCGCCAGGTAGCCGTCGTCGAGCAAGTCCTCGGCGCTCACCTTCTTCACGTGGCGGCTGTCGGCGACCCACTGGTAGGCGTCGGCGAAGGCCAGTTTCATGGCTTCGATCTGGAGGTGCTGGCTGTCGGCCGAATCGGCCGGGAAGCGCTTGAGGTCGAGATGCGACACGATGCCCAGTGCCATCAGCGCGGCGATGCCCTGGCCGTTGGGCGGGATTTCATGCACGGTATAGCCTTCGAAATCCTTGCGGATCGGCGTTACCCATTCGGGTGAGAAAGCACCGAGGTCGTCCATCGACAGCACGCCGCCGCATTGCTTCGCATGCTGCACCATCGCCTCGGCCAGCTCGCCGCGGTAAAACGCCTCGCCATGGGTTTCCGCAATCCGGGTCAGGGTGTGCCCCGCCTCCGCAAACACGAATTTCTCGCCGATTGCCGGCGCGCGGTCGTCCCGCATGAAGGCGCGCGCAAATCCGGGCTGGCGTTTCAAGACCGGCACCGCCGCCGCCCACTTCTTCTGCACGATGGGCGGCACGAGGTAGCCGCGTTCGGCCAGATCGATGGCCGGTTCGAACAGCTCGGCAAAGGGTAGCCGGCCGAAGCGTTCCGAGAGTTCCACCCACGCCGCCACCATGCCCGGCACGGTGACCGAATCCCAGCCGTGCCCCGGGATCTTCCCGCCATGCTTGCGCTGGAAGTAATCCACGCTCCAGCCCTGCGGCGCCGGGCCCGATCCGTTCAATCCGTGCAGTTGTTCGCCGTCCCAGAGGAGGGCGAACGCATCGCCGCCGAGGCCGTTGGACACCGGTTCCACGATGGTCAGCGCAGCCGCCGCGGCGATCGCCGCATCCACCGCGTTGCCGCCCTTGAGTAGCATGCGCAGGCCGGCCTGCGCGGCCAGGGGCTGGGAGGTGGACACGACGTTGCGGGCGAACAGCGGGGTGCGCGTCGTCGGGTAGGGATTGCTCCAGTTGAAGTCGGCCATCGCGGTTTTCCCCATGGGCTTGGTGAGCTTCGATTCTAATTGCAACGCACCGGCTCGTGCGCCGGCCGGGCCGCGCGCACGTTGATCGTTTGCAAAGAAAAATATCGACGTGCATTATTGTTGCCGGCGAATGTTTCTTTCTGTTATCGAAATGATGCATGGAAATGAACGTTCCGCCCATGCTGCAGTCTGTGTACTGTTCCTTCTGATTGATGAGTACCGCCTTGCCCGATTCCATCCGTTCCCTGTTCCGCAGCCTTGCGCCCGCGGTTGATTTCTGTTCGCTCCGTTTCGTCGAAGAGACCAGCGAACAGCTCAGCGTGCGCCAGGATGTGCTGGAGCCGCCCGCCACCACTGTCGACTGCGGCGCCATGGTGACCGTTGTGCACCGCGGCGGCTGGGGCTATGCCGCCACCAGCGACCTTAGCGCCGCCGGCCTGCGCAATGCCATCGCCCGCGCCTGCCGCTGGGCGGAAGCCAGCGCCGGCCGTTCGGTCGTCGATTATTCCCGCATCGACCTGCCGCGTCCGCAGGGCCGCTATGCATCGTCCGCCCCGTCCACGCCCATCCCCGCTCGCCGCGAATTGATCGCGCTGCTGATGCAGGAATCGGCCGCCTGCCGCATCGATCCGCGCGTGGTGGACTGGCAGGCTTCGGTCTGGAACGTGAGCACATCGCAGCTCTACCTGACTGCCGACGGCGCAGACGTCGAGCAGCAGTTCCGCTACCTCGTCCCCAACCTCGCCGTGACGGCGAGCGATGGCAACGATACCCAGACGCGCAGCCTGGGCGGCCAGTACAACGGCTACTGCCGGCAGGGCGGCTTCGAGATCCTCGAACAGGCCGGCTTCCACGGTGCGGGACGGCGCGTGGCCGGAGAGGCGCTGGAACTGCTGGCCGCACCGAATTGCCCGAGCGGCAGCATGGACTTGCTGCTGATGCCGGAACAGATGATGCTGCAGATCCATGAATCCATCGGCCATCCGCTGGAGCTCGACCGCATCCTGGGCGACGAGCGCAATTTCGCCGGCACCAGCTTCGTCACGCTCGACATGTTCGGCAACTATCGTTACGGTTCGGAACTGCTCAACGTCACCTACGACCCGGACCGGCCCGAGCAATACGCCAGCTACGGCTGGGACGACGAAGGCAGCAAGGCGGAGCGCGCCTACCTGATCCGCGACGGCCTGCTCGAACGTCCGCTGGGCGGCGCAATCTCCCAGGCGCGCAGCGGGATGCAAGGCGTGGCAAATGCCCGGGCCTGCAGCTGGAACCGTCCCCCGATCGATCGCATGGCCAACCTCAACATCGAGCCGGGCACATCGACGCTGGATGACATGATCCGCTCGGTGGAACGCGGCGTGCTGATGGATACCAACCTGTCGTGGTCCATCGACGACTCGCGCAACAAGTTCCAGTTCGGCTGCGAGTACGGGCGGCTGATTGAAGACGGTGAGCTGAAAGGCATGGTGAAGAATCCCAACTACCGTGGCATTTCCTCCACCTTCTGGCGCTCGCTGAAGGCGGTGGGCGACCGCTCGACCTTCAGCGTGATGGGCACGCCGTTCTGCGGCAAGGGCGAGCCGTCGCAGGTGATCCGCGTCGGCCACGCATCGCCGGCCTGCCTGTTCGCCAATGTCGACGTCTTCGGAGGTGCATGATGCGCCAATACTTCCTCGACCTCGCCGCACGCCTCGATACCCGCATGCGCGACGGTGAAGACTACCAATGCTGGCTCTCGGCGGAGTCCACCGATTTCGTGCGCTTCAATCGCGGCGCCATTCGCCAGCCGGGGCACGTGCGACAGATCTATCTCACCCTCACGCTGTTCGACGGCCGGCGTCACGCCGATATGACCATGGCGCTGTCCGGCAGCATCGACGCCGACCGCTTCGTGCTCGACCGCATGGTAGCCGCACTGCGCAGCCAGCTTCCTGACCTGCCGGAAGACCCGCACCTGCTGCGTGCCACCGAGGTGCGCTCCACCGGCCATACCCTGCCATCGCGGCTGCCGGAAACGGCGGCCATGGTGGACGAGGTGCTGGCAGCCGCGCGCGGCCACGACATGGTGGGCCTGCTTGCGGCGGGGCCGGTGTACCGCGGCTATGCCAACTCGTTCGGCCAGCGCAACTGGCACGAAGCCGCCAGTTTCAATTTCGACTGGAGCCTGTACCACCAGCGCGACAAGGCAGTGAAGGCGAGCCTCGCCGGCTTCGAATGGGACGGCGCCGCACTCAACGAAAAGTTTGCCGACGCAGGCAGGCAGCTTTCCATTCTTCAGCGCACACCAATGAGCATCCCGCCCGGCGCCTACCGCGCCTATCTCGCTCCGTCGGCGCTGCAGGAATTGATCGGCATGCTGAACTGGGACGGGGTGTCGGAGAAATCGATCCGTACCCGCCAGAGCCCCTTGTGCCGCATGCGCGACGGCAGCGTCGCATTGAACCCCGCGGTGACGCTGTCCGAGCACACGGCCGGCGGTCTCGCGCCTGCTTTCCAGGGCGACGGCTTCATCAAGCCGGACAGGGTGGTGCTGATCGAAAAAGGCCGCCTTGCCGGCAGCCTGGTGTCGCCGCGCACCGCCAAGGAATACGGCATCGACACCAACGGCGCGGATGCCGGCGAAAGCATGGCCTCGATGGAACTGGCGGCCGGCACGCTGCCGGCCTCGCGCGTGCTTGCCGAACTCGGCACCGGCGTCTACGTCAGCAATCTCTGGTACCTGAATTTCTCGGACCGCATGAACGGGCGCATCACCGGCATGACGCGCTTCGCCACCTTCTGGGTGGAAGACGGCGAGATCAAGGCGCCGTTGAACGTCATGCGTTTCGATGATTCGCTGTTCCGTCTGCTCGGCGACAAGCTGGCCGGCCTGACCGACGAGCGCGAGATGCTGATCGATACCGATACCTATGGTGCGCGCAGCACCGGCAGCGCATTGCTGCCGGGGGCGCTGGTGAAGGATTTCGTGTTTGTGCTGTAAGGAAGGGCGGGAAGGTCGTCAGACGATCCCGTTCTTTTTCAACGCTGCAATCCGCTCCTCGCTCTCGCCCAGCAATTCCCGCAACACCTCCTCGGTATGCTCGCCCAGCAGCGGCGGCGGCATGTCGTAGCGGGGCGGCGTGGCGGACATCTTCATCGGGCTGCCGACCAGCTTGACCGTGCCGCCCGTCGGGTGCGGCAGATCCATGCGCAGGCCGCGCGCCTGCACCTGAGGATTGTCGAACACTTCGTCGAGCTTGTTGATCGGCCCGCAGGGAACGCCCGCCGCTTCCAGCGCGGCTATCCATTCCTGCTTGGTCTTCGTTTTCACCATCTCGGCCAGCAGCGGCACGAGCGCCTCGCGATGGCGCACGCGCATGGGATTGGTGGCGAAGCGCTCGTCCACTGCCAGCTCGGGTCTGCCGCCTGCTTCCACGAAGCGCTGGTACTGGCCGTCGTTGCCGACCGCCACGATGATGTGCCCGTCGGAAGTCGCGAAGGTCTGGTACGGCACGATGTTGGGATGCGCATTGCCCCAGCGCGTGGGCGGATTGCCGCTGGCGAGGAAGTTGGTGTTCATGTTCGCCAGCATCGCCACCTGCACGTCGAGCAGGGCCATGTCGATGTACTGGCCTTCACCGGTACGGTGGCGATGGGTCAGCGCGGCCATGACGGCGATCGTCGCATACATGCCCGTCATCAGGTCGGAGATGGCGACGCCGGCTTTCTGCGGCCCGCCGCCCGGCAGGTCGTCGCGCTCGCCGGTGATCGACATGAAGCCGCCCATGCCCTGGATGATGAAGTCGTAGCCGGCGCGCTGCGCGTACGGGCCGGTCTGGCCGAAGCCGGTGATCGAGCAATAAATGAGGCCGGGCTGTTCCTTCTTCAGCGAGGCGTAGTCCAGCCCGTACTTCTTCAGCTGCCCGACCTTGTAGTTTTCCAGCACGACGTCGCACTGGCGCGCGAGCCGGCGCACGATCTCCTGTCCTTCGGGCGTGGCAATGTCGAGCGTCACCGAGCGCTTGCCGCGGTTGGCGGCGAGGTAGTAGGCCGCTTCGCTGGTATCGCGCCCTTCGGCATCCTTCAGGTAGGGCGGGCCCCAGTGGCGGGTGTCGTCGCCCGCGCCGGGGCGTTCGATCTTGATCACATCGGCGCCGAGGTCGGCGAAGTTCTGTGCGCACCACGGGCCGGCCAGCACGCGGGTCAGGTCGAGTACGCGAATGTGTCCGAGCGCTTTCTTCAGTGGCGAATCAGCCATGTTTCGAATTGTTCCGCAGTCAGAGGTTGTGTGAAGAAAAATCCCTGCGCAATGTCGCAGCCGCGCTCGCGCAGGTATTCCATCTGCTGCGGTGTTTCCACGCCCTCGGCCACCACGTCCAGGCCGAGCGGCTGCGCCATCGAGATGATGGCGTCGGTAATGGCGCGGTCGTCCTTTTCCCCGGGCAGGCCGCCGACAAAGCTGCTGTCGATTTTAACCTTGCGCACGGGATAGCGCCGGAGATAGGCCATGCTCGAATAGCCGGTGCCGAAATCGTCGATGGAAAGGCCGATGCGCATGTCCGCCACACGGTCCAGCATCGAGGAGGTCATCGTGTGGTGCTGCATCACCGTGCTTTCCTTCACTTCCCATTCGAGCAGGTGCGCGGGGATGCCGGTGCGGTCCAGCGCATCTTCCAGCGCGGGGAGCAGCGTGCGGTCCATGAGCTGGCTGGCGGACAGGTTGATGGCCAGCGTGAAGTCGTGCAGGCCCTGCATCACCCATTCGTTCATCTGCTCGCAGGCTTCATTGACGACCCAGGTGCTGATTTCATGGATCAGGCCGGATTCCTCCGCCACCGGCAGGAAGGTTGCGGGCAGCAGCAGGCCGAGGCGAGGATGGCGCCAGCGCAGCAGGGCTTCGACGCAGCGCACCTTCCCGGTTCGCAGGTCGATCTGCGGCTGGTAGTAGTGGACCAGTTCGTTCTCCGCGATCGCGTGGCGCAGTTCGGCTTCCAGCGTCGAGCGTTGCGTTGCGCCTTCGTCCAGCGACGGCGCGAACATCTGGTACTGGTCGCGCCCGGCCGATTTCGCGTGGTACATCGCGATATCCGCTTTCTTCATCAGCGTGTCGATGTCGGTACCGTCGAAGGGATAAATGGCGATGCCGACACTGGCCGAAATCTGCAACTCGCGTCCCTGCAGCGAGAATGCACCGCGCATGGTTTCCACGATCTGCTGGGCGATGTCGTCGGCGATGCGCATGTTGCTCAGGTTGCGGGCAAGCAGCATGAACTCGTCGCCCCCCAGGCGTACCAGGACGTCCTCCTTGCGCACCACGTTCTTCAGCCGCAGCGCCGCCGCTTTCAGCAATTCGTCGCCGACCGCGTGGCCGAAGGCGTCGTTGACGCTCTTGAAGCCGTCGAGATCGATGAAGAAGGCGGCCAGTGTGCTTGCCCCGGCCGTCACCTTGGGGAAGAAATCGTGTGCCTGGTCGAACAGGTAGTGGCGATTGGGCAGGCCGGTCAGGCTGTCGTGATGTGCCAGATGGCGCAGCTGCGCCTCTTCCTTGACGCGGTCGACCTGCCTGAAAATGGTCGCGACGAGCGCGGCGATGTTATGCCCGAAAGCGGTTTCGTCCTTGCGCCAGGGGCGGGAACGGCCAAGCACGCTGAACAGCAGCAGGCCGGCCGGCTTGTTGCCGCGCTGGACGGGGAGTGCCATGAGCGCCTTGATGCCCTCGGCGTGGAAATATTCGCAGTACAGGGCGGCGCGGGGGTCCTGGTCGACGTCGGCAACGACAAGCGGCTGCTCGTTGCGCACGAGCTGCTGCAGCAGCGGATGGAAGGAGGTCGCAAACAGGGGTGTGACTTCTTCGATGATGAAGTTCTGCTTCACGTCGTCATACATCGCAATGCAGCGGGACTCGGCGGCGTCTTCGAAGACTTCCCAGAATGCGCACCGCTGCACATCGATCGCCTTGGCGCCGGACTTGAGGATGACCTTGAGCGCCGTATCGAGGTTGGCCTGCGGATGCTGTGCCAGCCGGAACAGCCGGTTGAGGTAGTGCAGCTGGCGCTTCTTGCCGGCGGCGATATCCTGCTGCAGCTGCAGCTCGTGCGTCACGTCGCGCGCGGTCAGCAGCACGTCATCGGTCCCGTCAGGCAAGGCGAGCCGCTTTGCCTGGCCGGAATAATGCCGCCATGCGCCGTCATGGTGGCGCAGCCGGAAGGCGAGCGGCACGGCATGGCCGTCGTTGCCCGCGGCTTTTTCGATCGCATGGAGCAGCTTGTCGCGATCTTCATGGTGCACGAGTTCGGCCAGCATGCCGCTGCTGCTGCCGGTCAATTCCTCGAACGCGTTGTTGGCAAACCGCAGCCCGCTGCCCGCGCCGCAGACGAGCGCAAGTCCCGGCAACTGGCCGGCCACGGCTTCGGCGAGCGACATGTCGGACATGCGGCCGGCGAGAGGCGAGTCGGGACGAAGGATCCAGATCGTGGAACTGGCGTCGTGCAGGCTGTCGATGCGGTTGGCGACGAAGTGGAAGCGCACGGCCTTGCCGGATTTTGCGCGCAGTCGGACAGTGCTGCCGTCGCTTTCCATCCCGGCAGTGCCTTCGAGTAAAAGGAATTCCGCAGGCTGCCCGAGGAGGTCGGTGTCGTCGTAACCCAACTGCTCCGTCAGGTGCCGGTTCACATGCGTGATCACGCCTTCCTTGAGGCAAATCAGGCCGGTGTCCGCTCCTCCCAGCAGATCGGAAAACGTATGCCATTCCGCCGGGAAGAGGAAGTTGGACGTGTCGAAGGGGGCAGGATAGGGACTGTCGGCTGGCATGGCGGACTCGGCGAGCGCGTCACCTTTCGTAACGATTGGCATTAGACTACGATGCGTTGCGGATCATTCCAAGAGATAGATCAAGCCATGTGGTTTTATCCGAGAGTTCTTGCGCATCGCGGCGGCGGCACGCTGGCGCCCGAAAACACGATGGCCGCCCTGCGTTGCGGACTGGCGCACGGTTTTCGCGCCGTTGAGTTCGATGTGATGTTGTCGAAGGACAGCGTGCCGGTGCTGATGCACGATCCCGATTTCGGCCGCACGGTGAGCGGGAAGGGGAAAGTCGGCGAAACGAGCGCGCAGGCGCTTTCCCGCTTGGATGCCGGTTCCTGGTTCGGAACTTCGTTTACCGGGGAACCGGTGCCGGACTACCGGCAGGCAGCCGATTTCTGCAAGGCAAACCGGATCTGGATGAACGTCGAGATCAAGCCCTCGCCCGGCGCGGAGGCGGAAACCGGGCGGGTCGTGGCCGAGTGGACGCGGCGCTTCTTCGCTCCCGGTGATCCGCTCATGCCGCTGCTTTCCTCGTTTTCCTTCGAGGCGCTTGCCGCCGCCATGGCGGAAGCGCCGGAAGTTCCGCGCGCTTTCCTCGTCGACGTCATGCCGCCCGACTGGCGCGAGCGGCTGGAGGTGCTGGAGGCGGTGGCGCTCCATACCAACCACAAATACCTGCTGCCGGAGCGCGCCCGCGCCGTGAAACAGGCGGGTTACGGCCTGTTTTGCTATACCGTCAACGCCCCGGAACGGGCGCGGGAACTCCTTGGGTGGGGCGTGGATGCCTTCTGCACTGACCGCATCGACCTGATCGGCCCGGATTTCGCCGGGGCCTGAGCGGCGCCGGCTTCCCCGGTACGGACTCTGGCTCGCCAATCCCTGCCGCAGGCCCTCATCCACCAAGGCATATCACGTATAATCAACGGTTTGCAAACGCATCTCCCACACTTCGCCCAACATGAAATCGTCAGAAATCCGCGAAAAATTCCTGAAGTTCTTTGAATCGAAAGGCCACACCATCGTCGCCTCCAGCCCGGTGGTGCCCGGCGATGACCCGACATTGCTGTTTACCAATGCGGGCATGAACCAGTTCAAGGACGTGTTCCTCGGTTTCGACAAGCGTGCCTACACCCGCGCCACCACTTCCCAGAAGTGCATCCGCGCCGGCGGCAAGCATAACGACCTGGAAAACGTGGGTTATACCGCGCGTCACCACACTTTCTTCGAAATGCTGGGCAACTTCAGCTTCGGCGACTACTTCAAGCACGACGCGATCGTCTATGCATGGGAACTGTTGACCGACGTCTTCAAGCTGCCGAAGGAAAAGCTGTGGGTGACCGTCTACGCGGAAGACGATGAAGCCTACGAGATCTGGAACAAGGTGGTGGGCGTGCCGGTGGAGCGCATCGTGCGCATCGGCGACAACAAGGGCGCGCGTTACGCATCCGACAACTTCTGGATGATGGGCGATACCGGCCCCTGCGGCCCCTGCACCGAGATCTTCTACGACCACGGCCCGGAAATCCCCGGCGGCCCGCCCGGCTCGCCCGACGAAGACGGCGACCGCTACATCGAGATCTGGAACAACGTCTTCATGCAGTTCAACCGCGACGAAGAAGGCGTGATGCACAAGCTGCCCAAGCCGAGCGTGGATACGGGCATGGGCCTGGAGCGCATCACCGCGGTGCTGCAACACGTGCACAGCAACTACGAGATCGACACCTTCGTCAACCTGCTGGCCGCCGCGAAGAAAGCGGTGGATGAAGCCGGCGCCGGCGACTGCGACAAGGACTCGCCGTCGCTGAAGGTGATCGCCGACCATATCCGCGCTTGCACCTTCACGGTGGTCGACGGCGTGATCCCGAGCAATGCAGGCCGAGGCTACGTGCTGCGCCGCATCGCCCGCCGCGCGATCCGCCACGGCTACAAGCTGGGCGCGCGCAAGCCTTTCTTCCATGCGCTGGTGCCGGCCCTCGTCAACGAGATGGGCGACGCCTACCCGGAACTGCGCCTGAACGGCGAACGCGCGATGCAGGTACTGAAGCAGGAAGAGGAAGCCTTCTTCCGCACCATCGCCAACGGCATGGAAATCCTCGAGCGCGCACTCGCCACCGGCGCAAAGGTAGTGGACGGCGACACCGCGTTCAAGCTGCACGACACCTACGGTTTCCCGGTCGACCTGACTGCCGACGTCTGCCGCGAGCGCGGCGTGACGGTGGACGAAGCGCGCTTCAACGCGCTGCTCGACGAACAGCGCCAGCGCGCACGCGAAGCCGGCAAGTTCAAGATGGCGCAGGGCCTGGAATACGCCGGCAACCCGACGACTTTCCACGGCTACGAAAAGCTGATCCACGACACCGCGCAGGTCACCGCGATCTATGTCGACGGCACGGCGGTCGAACAGGCGAACTCCGGCGATGACGCCGTGGTCGTGCTCGACCACACGCCGTTCTACGCCGAGAGCGGCGGCCAGGTGGGCGACACCGGCGAACTGCGCAATGCCGCAGCCCGCTTCCTCGTGGAAGACACGCTCAAGATCCAGGCCGACGTGTTCGGCCACCACGGCCGCGTGGCGGAAGGCACGATCAAGGTTGGCGACACGATGAACGCCAAGGTCGATGCCGAGAAGCGCGCCCGGACCGTGCGCAACCACAGCGCCACGCACCTGATGCACAAGGCGCTGCGCGAAGTGCTCGGCTCGCACGTGCAGCAGAAGGGTTCGCTGGTCAACGCCGAGCGCACCCGTTTCGACTTCGCCCACAACGGCCCGCTGACGCATGAGCAGATCCGCAAGGTCGAGGCGCTCGTCAATGCCGAGATCCTCGCCAACCATCCGACGCAGGCGCGCGTGATGCCGATCGAGGAAGCGCAGAAGGTCGGCGCTATGATGCTGTTCGGCGAGAAGTACGGCGATGAAGTGCGCGTGCTCGACATCGGCTCCAGCCGCGAACTGTGCGGCGGTACGCACGTGCAGCGCACCGGCGACATCGGCCTGTTCAAGATCGTCGCCGAAAGCGGCGTGGCCGCCGGCGTGCGCCGCGTCGAAGCGATCACCGGCGAGAATGCGCTGGCCTACCTGCAATCGCTGGAATCGACCGTGAACCAGGTCGCCGGCACGCTGAAGGCGACCCCGGCAGAGTTGTCGACCCGCGTCGGCAGCGTCCTCGAACAGGTGCGCGCGCTGGAGAAGGAACTGGCCGCCGTGAAGGGCAAGCTGGCTTCCGCGCAAGGCGACGAACTGCTGGCACAGGCAGTCGACGTCAACGGCATCAAGGTGCTGGCCGCGACGCTCAACGGCGCCGACGTGCCGGCCCTGCGCGAGACGATGGACAAGCTCAAGGACAAGCTGAAGACTGCCGCCATCGTGCTGGCCGCCGTCAACGAAGGCAAGGTCAGCCTGATCGCCGGCGTCACCGCCGACGCGACCGCCAAGGTCAAGGCAGGCGAGTTGGTCAACTTCGTCGCCCAGCAGGTCGGCGGCAAGGGCGGCGGCAGGCCCGACATGGCGCAAGCCGGCGGCACCGATCCGAGCGGACTGCCGAAGGCGCTGCAAGGCGTGACCGACTGGGTGCGCGAACGGGCCTGATGCGGACGCCATCGTGACGCCGCAATTCTGTCCCATGTGCGCCGCGCCGCTCATCGAGCGCGCGGATACCGGCGAAGGCGGCAAGGTCCGCCTTGCCTGCCCTGACGGGCATTGGACGCATTGGGACAATCCGCTGCCGGTGCTCGCGGCCCTCGTCGAAGTCGAGGGCCGCATCCTCCTCGCGCGCAATGCGGCGTGGCCGGAAAAGATGTTTGCGCTGATCACCGGCTTCATGGAGCGCGGCGAAACGCCGGAGCAGGGCGTGGCCCGCGAACTCAAGGAAGAAACCAACCTCGATGCCGACGAGATCGTCCTGATCGGCGTCTATGAATTCATCCGCAAGAACGAAGTCATCATTGCCTACCACGTGAAGGCTTCCGGCGAGATCCGCCTGTCCGAGGAACTGGTGGACTACCGCCTCATTTCCCCCGAAAAGCTGCGCCCGTGGCGCGCCGGTACCGGCTATGCCATGGCCGACTGGATGCGCGCACGCGGCCTGCACGTCGAATTCTTCGACTTGCCAACTCAATAACGTATTGAATTCATTGCTAGTTTATTGCTTGTTGCGCTGCACAAGCCGCTTGCATTTGCGGTAGAATTTCCTCACCGATTTTTCGTTATTGAGCGATGAACATGGAATTCGATAAAGAGCTCGACGCCCGCGGCTTGAATTGTCCGCTGCCTATCCTGAAGGCAAAGAAGGCGTTGGCTGAAATGACCAGCGGTCAGATCCTCCGCGTGATGGCAACCGACCCCGGTTCCGTGCGCGATTTCCAGGCCTTTGCCCGCCAGACCGGCAACGAGCTGGTCGGCCAGAGCGAAAACGACAAGGAATTCACCTTCTTCATGAAGCGCAAATAATTCCTGATCCAGCGCATGTCCATCCTCTTTCCCTTCCCGTAGTCTTTCTTCCTCGCAGTTCCCCGCAAGCCCGTTTCCGGTGCCATTCCCTCTCGGAAATGACACCGCTCGTGCATCAGGATTCCTTGGATTTTTGATGCGATTTAGTGCATACTCTCTACCAATTAATAGAACGGTCGTGCTAAATTTCGTCGCACGCGCAGCTCTCTCATATAATCACGGTTCGGTTTACGTTAACGTCAATTGTTTCTTACAAAGGCAAAGCTATGAAAGTCTTGGTACCTGTCAAACGCGTGGTGGACTTCAACGTGAAGGTCCGCGTCAAGTCCGACGGCAGCGGTGTGGACATCGCCAACGTCAAGATGTCGATGAACCC
>NZ_DASRXF010000190.1:0-4053 GCF_035654295.1 Noviherbaspirillum sp.
CGAGGGAACGTATTACCGCCGCCGCCCCGAGTCATACCGGCCCGAACTGGCGTGGATGTTCGAAGGGATACAGGACGAACTGCTCGGCGATTTCGGACTTTCCGGCGGCGGCGCAGCCGGCTTCGAACTCGATCGCGCAGATACGGAACTAGGCACACCGGCGAACGCTGTCGTTGTCGCCCGTTCCGAAAAGCACCAGGCGCATTTCGGGGTCACACCGGAAGAAGTCTTGTCCACGCTTCCGCACATCGGCGGCGGCGGCTCTGCCGACCTGATACGGGCGGACATGACTTACTTCGACACCCCGGGCGGGGGGGCTGTTTTTTCTGTCGGCTCCATCACGTTCTGCGGCAGCCTTTCGAACAACAATTACGAGAACAACATCTCGCAGCTGTTGCGCAACGTCGTGCGGCGCTTTACCGCGGACGCGAAGCAGGGGGCCGCCCCCGGGCAAGCAGCCAGGACGGGTGTGCCGGCCTGAGGTGCCGGTGTGGCCAGCGAAATGAACCGGTTTGCGCAACCGACAAAAGAAGACGTGCGCGAGTGGATCCTGAGCCGGCACAGAGTCCGCAGCCCGCTGCCCGGGATCAGCGACATTCAGCGCGAAGTGGGGTGGTCGAAGCCGGGCACCGTCTGCCGGTCAACGCCATCCGAAGGTTGCGGGTAACCAAGGAAACAGGCTCCGGCAACACCGGAGCCGTGCCACGCGCTCGTGCCATTGCCGCCCGCATCGTTCATGGGAAATCCTCTATTCCAACGACAGTCCAGGAGAACCAGATGTTCCAGTTTTCGTTGAGCCCCGTAGAGGGACAAATGATGGCCGATCCGCTGCTCATCTCGTCGATCATCCAGTACGCCGATCGCTACCACCAGGATACGGAGATCATATCGCGCCGGGTGGAGGGCGACATCCATCGCTACACCTATCGCGACTGCCACAAGCGGGCACGCAAGATGGCCAACGCGCTTGCCGCGCTCGGGGTACATGCGGGCGAGCGGATCGGTACGCTCGCTTGGAACGGCTACCGGCACCTCGAGCTGTACTACGCCATTTCCGGCTCCGGATCGGTCATGCATACCATCAACCCGCGCCTGCACGCCGACCAGATCGCCTACATCATCAATCACGCCGAAGACCAGTACCTGTTCTTCGACATCACCTTTCTGTCCCTGGTAGAGTCGATCGCGCCCCGCTGCAAGGACGTCAAAGGCTTCGTGATGCTGTGCGGCGGCGAGCACATGCCGGCAACGACAACGCTTCCGAATCTCCTCTGCTATGAAGCGCTGCTCGATCAGCATTCCGACGATTACGCGTGGCCGGCATTGAATGAAACCGCGGCATCAAGTCTCTGTTACACGTCGGGGACGACCGGAAACCCGAAAGGGGCGCTGTACTCGCATCGCTCAACGCTGCTGCACTCGTATGCGACGGTGCAGCCCAACGCGTTCGGCCTTTCTTCGCGCGAGGTTGTCATGCCGGTGGTGCCCATGTTTCACGTCAACGCCTGGGGGCTTCCGTACTCAGCGCCGATGGCAGGCGCCAAGCTGGTATTGCCCGGACCTCTGCTGAACGGGAATGCATTGTTCGAGCTGATCGAGGACGAAGGCGTGACGTTCGCCGCCGGCGTGCCGACGGTGTGGCTCGGCGTCCTGGACCATGTGGACAAGCTCGGCGCGCGCTTCAGTACGTTCAAACGGATCGTCATCGGCGGCTCGGCCTGTCCGCCGGCGCTGATGAAGGCCTACCGCGAGCGTCACGGTGTCGACGTGATCCATGCATGGGGAATGACGGAGATGTCCCCGGTGGGCGCGGTGTGCGCGCTGCATCGGCGGCACGATCCGCTGGAGCATGACAAGCAGCAGCGATTGCGGGAAAAGCAAGGCCAGGCGATCTTCGGAATACGAATGAAGATCGTCGGCGACCGCGGCGAGGATCTGCCGTGGGATGGGAAAACACGCGGCAACCTGCTGGTCAAAGGCCCGTGGGTGCTCAACGGCTATTTCAAGGGCGAAGGCGGCGAGATGCAGCAGGATGGCTGGTTTCCGACCGGCGACGTCGTCACCCTCGACAGCGACGGTTACATGCAAATCGCAGATAGAAGCAAGGACGTGATCAAGTCGGGCGGGGAGTGGATCGGTTCGATTGACCTGGAAAACATCGCAATGGCCCACCCCGCTGTCCAGCAGGCGGCGTGCATCGGCGTCTATCACCCGAAATGGGATGAGCGGCCGCTGCTGGTGGTCGAGAAGCGGGCCGGCACGGCACTCGACAAAGAAAGTCTGTTGGCTTTCTACGAAGGAAAAGTCGCGAAATGGTGGCTCCCGGATGACATCGTGTTCGTCGATGCATTGCCGATCGGTGCGACCGGAAAAGTATTGAAAAGCGAGATCCGCAAACAGTTCAAGGATTTCAGGTTTTCCGCCGAGCCGGTGCGGAACTAGGATCGGGGACGATTACGGCATGCATGCACACCACACGATGGAAGCATTTGGCGCGACCGCGCTGACGCGTCTGAACGCGTATCTGTCCGCCCGCGTCCGTGGCTTCGATGCGATACGGGAACTGAGCAAATTTGAAGGCGGACAGTCGAACCCGACCTACAGGCTGAGCACCGCAACCGGGGACTACGTGCTGCGGACAAAGCCCGCGCCGGCGGCGGACCTGCTGTCGTCGGCGCACGCGATCGACCGTGAATACCGGGTGATCGACGCGCTCGGAAGGGCCGGGATTCCGGTGCCCGAGACGTACGTGTACTGCGACGACGAGACGATTATCGGCCGCCACTTTTACCTGATGGCGTTTGTGCCCGGCCGCATCTTCTGGGACCAGGCACTGCCCGCGCTGCCGACGCCGGAACGCGCAGCGATCTACGGCGAGATGAACCGGGTCATGGCCGCACTTCACGGCATCGATCCTGTTGCGGCCGGCCTGGCCGATTTCGGGAAGGCCGGCAACTACTTCGGCCGGCAGATTTCGCGCTGGACGCGGCAATACCGCGCATCGGAGACCCAGGCGATGCCGGCGATGGAAGAGCTCATTGCATGGCTGCCCGAGAACATTCCGGAGGGTGATGAAACATGCATCGTCCACGGCGACTTCCGTCTCGACAACCTGGTGTTTCATCCCACCGAGCCGCGCGTGGTCGCCGTGCTCGACTGGGAGCTTGCCACGCTCGGCCATCCCCTTGCAGATTTCTCGTACCACTGCCTTGGCTACCGGATCGCGCCGCACCAGTTCCGCGGCATTGCCGGCCTGGATCTGCCGTCTCTCGGCATTCCGTCCGAGCAGGCGTACACAGCGATGTACTGCGAGCGCGTCGGCCGCGCCAGGATTGAAAACTGGGAGTATTACATCGCGTATAACCTGTTCCGGCTGGCGGCTATCCTGCAAGGCATTGCCAAGCGTGCCGAGGACGGCACCGCCGCCAGTGCCGAGGCGGCGCGTGTCGGTTCGCAGGCGCACGCACTGGCAGAACTGGGCTGGGCAGCAGCCCGGCGATTCAGCAACCCGGGGTAAGGGGGCACGTTGACAACAGCGGGAATTGGCCGAGGCAGTGCTGCCGCCCGGCCTTTTTTCTTAGCCGAGCCTCCGCCAGCGGTCCCACAAGCCGGCCGCCTACGTCGCACGCTCACGGATCAGGCGGTTCAAGCTCGAAGCAACGCAAAAGTGAACCTATTTATCGAAAAACTGGCGGTGGACGCGGAAGCGATGACGGTGGTGAAGAAAATTCCCAAACTAGTTGCACAATGTGAGACCCAGATTGCGCGAATCAAAGTGTACTTGCTGCTCTGTTAACGCCTTCCTTTATTTTACATAATACAAATTATGCGAATAATCGCTGTAGGAGCGGTCATCCAGGCGGTGGTGGATGGTACTCTCAAACCTGGACCAGCAGCCGAACGGCTGGACCAGACCGTTCGCCAAGTTCGGCGTCTGGTACGGCGTGTTCAAGCCGAAGGCGCTGCCGGCCTTGCCTCCCGGCGCTACGGTCGTCCGAGCAATAACCGGACGCCTCCAAATCTCGTCAAGCAGGCGCTGGACATTATCCGGGC
>NZ_DASRXF010000191.1:0-8028 GCF_035654295.1 Noviherbaspirillum sp.
AAAGAATAACTTAATAAAAAATTTCCCATCGGTAAGGGAACTTCGGGCGCCGGTGCTCATCTGCCAGGAACCCAGTCCCCAAGCCGCTTTCCGCGCGATTGCATCGTCGCGGCTTGTGCGTTGCCTGGTGTTTGTAGGACAAACACCGACGGCGGCGTGCGCGCGCGTCTGTCTTCAAATATGGCGCTAGTCCTATTTTCGTAAAGCAACTTCCCTCTGAGAATGCTCTTACCGCATGGCAAAACTTGCCCGGTTTACGCAGAAAAAGAGGTGAAAATGAATACGAACGACATGATGGCCGAAATTCGTGATGCCAACTTGAGCTACCTGATGCTCGCTCAACAAATGATCCGTTCGGATAAGGCAAGCGCCATTTTCCGCCTCGGCATCAGCGCCGAAATCGCCGACATGCTGGAAGGGTTGAACAATGCCCAGATCCTCAAGCTCGCCGGGACCAACATGATGCTGGCGCGCTTTCGCTTCGATGACGGCGCCATCCTGGGTATGTTGACGAATTACAACAAGGACCGTGGCCTCGCCCACGCCCACGCCGCGATTCTCATGGCCGGCCAGCAACTCGAAGAAATTTCCTGAGAGAATATTCCCTTCAGGTAATACACTATCGGTTGTTCACGATGGCGCGAGGCCGGTATGACTAAAAAAAGCGTAGTGACAGAAGCCCAGGAGATCCAGCTTGCGATCGAGCTCATCAACCTGGGTGCGCGTCTCCAGTTGCTCGAGTCCGAGACGAACCTGTCGCGCGAACGCCTGCTGAAGCTATACAAGGAGCTCAAGGGTGTGTCGCCGCCGAAGGGCATGCTGCCGTTCTCGACCGACTGGTTCATCACCTGGCAGCCGAACATCCATTCTTCGCTGTTCATCAATATCCACAAGTATCTCGTCGAGCATGCCCAGGTGTCGGGCATCGAGGCGGTGATGAAGGCATACAAGCTGTATCTCGAACAGGTCGAACCGGAGCCGAGCGGCGAGCCGGTCCTGTCTCTCACCCGTGCATGGACTCTGGTGCGCTTCTTCGAAAGCAAGATGCTGGAAACGGCCACCTGCAGCAAATGCGGCGGCGATTTCGTTGTCCACCGGCTGGACCTGCACCAGGATTATGTCTGCGGCCTTTGCCACATGCCTTCGCGCGCCGGCAAGACCAAGAAGCTGAAGGAAGAGGCGGCTGCTTCTTCCTCGGCGCAGGCCTGATCCCAGGCCGAGGCTTTCCCCGGGGTTGTCATGCATAGCTGGCGCTACGGCGCGGGTTCTCCGCGCCGCGCTTCCTTCACGCGTATTCCTGCCGTTCGCGCACTCTTCGCGCAGGCCGCCGGCTTTGCGCTGGTGCTGATACTGGCACACGCGCTGCCACAGATCGCAGGTATCCAGCTTACGATTGCCGTTGCCGCTGTCGTCCAGGGCATTGCCGCAGCCGCACTGGCCCGCATGCTGCGCCTCGCGCCATGGTGGGTGGCGATCGGGCTGTGCTTTCCGGTCGCACTCCTTGCATCGAGCGCCTTGCCATTGCCGCCGTTCGCCTATCTCGCGGGCTTCCTCATCCTGCTGGTCCTGTACTGGTCGACCTTCCGTACCCAGGTGCCGTTCTATCCCTCCAATCGCGCTACGTGGCGCGCCGTGGCGCAACTGCTGCCGGCCGGGCGGCCGCTGCGCATCGCCGATGTCGGCAGCGGCTTCGGCGGCCTGGTCATGTATCTCGCGGGCGAGCGTCCGGAGAGCGAGGTGATCGGCATCGAACTAGCGCCGCTGCCGTGGCTGTGCAGCCGGCTGCGCGGGCCGGCCGCAGGCAGTGCCGGGCGCTTTGTCCGCCGCGACTACGAAACCGTCGACTTCGCGGACTTCGACGTCGTATTTGCCTATTTGTCACCAGCCGCGATGCCCGCCCTATGGCAAAAAGCCAGGGCGGAAATGCGACACGGTGCGCTGCTGTTGAGTTATGAATTCGCCATCCCCGGCGCCGAACCGGACGTGGTCGTCCATCCCTCGGATGGCGGGCCGGCCCTCTATGGCTGCCGCATCCAATGAAACCGGCGTGCACGGCTCAAGTTTTGTCCGCCGGCGTCGTAACCGATATGAAGGCCCTCCCTGGGCATACATATTGGTTGTGAAGCACAGGGCGAATTGGCACAATGTTGACCTGTAGAAATACATCAATAACGACCGGAGTTTAGCCCTTGCTAGTCATTGTCGGATATCTCATTGTCATCGGATCCGTATTTGGGGGTTTTCTCCTGGCGGGCGGGCATCTTGCATCGCTTTTCCAGCCGGTCGAACTGCTCATGATCGGCGGTGCGGCAGTCGGTGCCTTCTTCGTCGGGAACAACAGCAAGGCGATCAAGGCCACGCTGAAGGCACTGCCCAGTGTGTTCAAAGGTTCGAAGTACACCAAGTCCTTGTACATGGAACTCATGACCCTGCTGTTCGAAATCCTCAGCAAGGTGCGCAAGGAAGGCCTGATGTCGATCGAAGGCGACATCGAGAAGCCCGAGGAAAGCCCGATCTTCAGCAAGTATCCCGGCATCCTCGCCGACCACCATGTGATCGAGTTCATGACGGATTACCTTCGTCTCATGGTGTCGGGGAACATGGACGCCTTTCAGATCGAAAACCTGATGGACAACGAGATCGAGACGCACCATGCGGAAGGCGAGATCCCGGTGCACTGCGTCGCCAAACTCGGCGACGGCATGCCGGCGTTCGGCATCGTTGCCGCGGTGATGGGCGTGGTGCACACGATGGCCTCCGTCGGCCTGCCGCCGTCCGAGCTCGGCATCCTGATCGCGAACGCGCTGGTCGGCACCTTCCTCGGCATCCTGCTGGCCTACGGTTTCGTGGGGCCGCTGGCCAGCGTGCTCGAACAGAAGCTGCATGAGTCCACGAAAATGTTCCAGTGCGTGAAGGTGACCCTGCTGGCGAGCCTGAACGGCTATGCGCCGGCGCTGGCCGTCGAGTTCGGGCGCAAGGTGCTGTTCTCGACGGAGCGTCCGTCGTTCAGCGAGCTGGAAGATCACATCAAGCAGGCCAAGTCGAAGTAATCGTTCAACCGAGGACCAGGAAGCGAGATGGCTGACGAAGGGCTACGCCCCATCATCGTAAAGCGGATCAAGAAGGGCGGCGGCGGTCATCACGGCGGCGCCTGGAAGATCGCGTACGCCGACTTCGTGACGGCGATGATGGCCTTCTTCCTGTTGATGTGGCTGCTGGGTTCGACCGCCAAGGGCGACCTGCAGGGTATCGCCGAGTACTTCCGCACGCCGCTCAAAGTTGCGATGTCGGGCGGCTCGGGCGCGGGCGACAGTTCGAGCGTGGTGCAGGGCGGCGGCAAGGACCTCACGCGCAAGGACGGCCAGGTCAAGAAGGGCGACGATCCCGACATCAAGAAAACCTACAACTTGCAGGCCGCGCATCTCCAGCAGGCGGAGAAGGAACTGGAGAAGGCGGAGATGGCGCGGCTGCGTGCGCTCAAGTCCAAGATCGAGGACGTGATCGAAGCCCGGCCGACGCTGCGGCAGTTCAAGAAGCAGCTCTTGATCGACATTACAACAGAGGGCTTGCGCATCCAGATCGTGGACGAGCAAAATCGTCCCATGTTTGCACTGGCGAAGGCGGAGCTGCAGCCTTACACGAAAGAGATCCTGCTGGAGATCGGGCGCGCGCTCAACGATGTGCCGAACCGGATCAGCCTGTCGGGGCATACCGATGCCACGCCTTATGCGAGTGGAGAGAAGGGATACAGCAATTGGGAGTTGTCGGCGGATCGCGCCAATGCGTCGCGCCGCGCACTGATTGCAGGCGGCATGGATGAAGCAAAGGTGTTGCGCGTGGTAGGCTTGTCGTCGGCCGTATTGTTCGACAAGCAGGACCCGTTCAATCCGATCAATCGCCGGATCAGCATTATCGTAATGAACAAGAAGACGGAAGAAACCGCATCCAGGGACGGCGGGACCGTAGAGGTCGCCAACGAGACGCAAGCCAGGCAGGAAGTGACGGGCACCGCCGCTCGGCAAGAATGAGTCGCATGCAGCTGAAACGATTAGCGCTGTGGGGACGGGACAATGACAAGTGAAAAAAAGGTGGGTTCGCAGGTCAGGCATCTGCTGTCCAACCTGTCGGACCATGGAACGCAGCACCTGACCGAAGTCGAGACCGACCTCGTGCAGACCAGCTTCCTGCTCGGCGAGGCGATCGAAAAGCTGGGCGCAAGCTTCATGGCGATCCATGAAGCGATCACCGCCCAGCAGGAGGCCATCGACCTGCTGCTCTCAGGCACCAAGCCAACCCCCGAGATCGCCGAGCAGATCAAGGCCAAGCACTCCGAGATCGGCAAGCATGTGAGCGCCGCCGTCACCGGACTGCAATTCCAGGACATGACCAGCCAGCTGATCGGCCGCACCGTGCGCCGCGTCACCGGCCTGCGCGAGGTCCTCGGCGGCATCGGTTCGGGAAGTTCGACCATTTCGGAGAGCAATGCGGAAGAGATCGTCGCCACGCTCAACAGCATCAACAAGGTGCTCGAGGAGCAAAGCGTGAAGCTCGAAAGCGCGCTGTGGAAGGCGGTCTGCCAGACGCACATGGAAAGCGGCGACATCGAGCTGTTTTGAAGCTGACAAGGATATACGGGCAGCCAGCCCGGACATGAAGAAAGCAGGAGTTAATGCAATGGCAAAAACGATATTGGCAGTGGACGACTCGGGCTCACTACGGCAGATGGTGGTGTTCAGCCTGAGGGCGGCCGGCTACCAGGTCACCGAGGCAGTGGACGGGCAGGACGGTCTGGACAAGGCGAAAGAGCAGGTGTTCGACCTCGTGCTGACCGACCAGAACATGCCGCGCATGGACGGGCTCACGCTCATCCGCAACCTGCGCGGCCTGCCCACCTACCAGAAGGTGCCCATCCTCATGCTCACCACCGAGTCGAGCGACGAGATGAAGAACAAGGGGCGCGCGGCCGGCGCGAACGGCTGGCTGGTCAAGCCGTTCGACCCGCAGCGCTTGACCGAGGTCGTGCGCAAGGTCATTGGCTGACAAAGTACGCGCGCGGCCGCGACGAGAACAAGAGCAAAGATCACGGAGTCCTAAATGACCATTGACATGAGCCAGTTCTATCAGGTGTTCTTCGATGAAACCGAAGAACTCCTTGCAGAGATGGAGAAGCTGCTCCTGGCGATCGATGTGTCGGCGCCCGACGAGGAGGACCTGAACGCCATCTTCCGCGCGGCGCACTCGATCAAGGGAGGCGCCGGCACCTTCGGCCTGACCGACCTGACCGACGTCACGCACGTGCTCGAGTCGCTGCTGGACAAGATCCGCAAGGGCGAGATGTCACTGCTGCCCGAGCACGTGGATGCCTTCCTCGTGGCCAAGGACGTGCTCAAGATGCAGCTGGACGGTCACCGCCTCCATACCCCCGTCGACCAGGAAGCCGTGGTCGACGCGCGCATGCTTCTTGAATCGCTGTCGGAAGGCGGGGTGCCCAAAGCATTGCCGACCGCTTCGCTGGACATCGCGCCGCGCACGCCGGTACCGCCTCATCCGCCGCTGACCGGCAAGGTGCACCGTTTCCGGATCGAACTGCCGCAAGTGCCCGATCGCGACGTCGAGGCCATCATGGCCGAGCTCGGCCTGCTGGGGCATATCAGCAAGGAAATGCTGCCGGATAATCGCGCCGTGTTCACGCTCGATTGCAACGGCGGCACCGATGACATCATCGCGATCTGCTCCTTCATCCTCGACCCGAACGACCTGAAGATCACTGAAGAATCCGTGCCGCAGCAGGGGGCGGATTCGGCGGCCAAGGCGGCCCAGGAAGAGGCGCAAGGCTACGGTTTCTTCGACAACTTCCAGACCCACGAACAGTCCGTCGCCGAGAAGGCCGCCAAGGAAGCTGCGCAAGGCTACGGCTTCTTCGACAATTTCGAGACCCACGAAATGAAGGAGTCGAAGGGAGGCGCAAGCCAGCCGGCGGCGCCCGTGCAGGAGGCTGCCGTGCCGGCGCCGCAGCCCGCGACTCCGGCCCCAGCGGAGAAAAAGCCGGTGGCGCGACGCGAGCCGGCCGCGGCCGGACACAATTCCGAAACGACTTCCATCCGCGTCGGCATCGAAAAGGTCGACCAGCTGATCAACCTCGTCGGCGAGCTGGTGATCACGCAGGCGATGATCGAGCAGCGTACCAACACGCTCGATCCCATGATCCATGAGCGCCTGCTCAACAGCGTCAGCCAGCTCACCCGCAACACGCGCGACCTGCAAGAAGCGGTGATGTCGATCCGCATGATCCCGATGGATTATGTATTCTCGCGCTTCCCGCGCATGGTGCGCGACCTCGCCAGCAAGCTGGGCAAGCGTATCGAATTCGTCACGCATGGCGCGGCGACCGAGCTCGACAAGGGCCTGATCGAACGCATCGTCGATCCGCTGACCCACCTGGTGCGCAACAGTATCGACCACGGCATCGAAATGCCGGACGTGCGCCGCGAAGCAGGCAAGAGCGAAACCGGCCGCCTCTCGCTGTCGGCGGGGCACCAGGGCGGCAATATCGTGATCGAAGTCACGGACGACGGCGGCGGCCTCAACCGCGAAAAGATTCTCGCCAAGGCGAAATCGCAGGGCTTGCCCGTCACCGACTCGATGCCCGATTCCGACGTCTGGCAACTCATTTTCGCGCCGGGATTCTCCACCGCCGAAGTGGTGACCGATGTTTCCGGACGCGGCGTCGGCATGGACGTCGTGAAGCGCAACATTACCGCCATGGGCGGCGCGGTCGACATCCGCTCGGCCAAGGGTTTCGGCACGACCATCTCGATTTCGTTGCCTCTGACGCTGGCGATCCTGGACGGCATGTCGATCAAGGTCGGCGAAGAAATCTACATCCTGCCGCTGGGCTACGTGGTCGAGTCGCTGCAGCCCGATCCCGCCGACGTGAAAGAGATCTCGGGCCAGGGCCGGGTCGTGAAAGTCCGCGGCGAGTATCTGCCGCTCATCCCGCTCTACAAGATGTTCGGCATCGAGCCGCGCTTCACCGACCCCTCGCAGGGCATCGTGGTGATCCTCGAATCCGAGGGCAAGAAGGCTGCCCTGTTCATCGATGACCTCGTCGGACAGCAGCAGGTCGTCGTGAAGAATCTCGAATCCAACTACCGCAAGGTTGCGGGCATCTCCGGCGCCACCATTCTCGGTGACGGCGGAGTGTCCCTGATTATCGACGTGGCCGCGCTGCTGCGTTCAAGCCGTCAGCTTGCTGCCGACGAATCCATTTTTTCCTGACAAGAGATAGAACCATGACACAGACCGCTCAATCGATTGCAACCGTCAATGGTGACAAGGCCGACCGCGACATCGCCGGTCAGGAGTACCTTGCATTTACCCTTGGCAAGGAAGAGTACGGAATCGACATCCTGAAAGTACAGGAAATCCGCGGGTACGAAACCGTTACCCGCATCGCGAACGCACCCGACTTCATCAAAGGCGTGGTGAACCTGCGCGGCATTATCGTGCCGATCGTGGACATGCGGATCAAGTTCCAACTCGGCGAGCCAACCTACGACCAGTTCACCGTCGTCATCATCCTGAACGTGGCAGGACGGGTGGTAGGCATGGTCGTCGACAGCGTGTCAGACGTGACGACGCTGTCGCCGGAGCAGATCAAGCCCGCGCCCGAGATGGGAACCGCGCTGAACACCGATTACCTGATCGGCCTGGGCACCATCGATCAGCGCATGCTGATCCTGGTCGACATCGACAAGCTGATGTCGAGCGCGGAAATGGGGTTGATCGAAAAGATCGCCGCATGATCGCTGCATAAGAGGGAACAGAAGTACCAGCAGTACCAAGCCGCGCAGACGGCAAAAAACAAGACCAGAAGAGACCGAAGGCCCGTTGACAACGTATCGGCGGACCTCACCACACACTGAGGGTAGGGACGATGTTTACAAATTTGACGATCAAGTCGCGGCTGGTCTTCGTGATCAGCTTTCTTTCGCTGCTGCTTGTGGGTAGCGGCATCATCGCAATTGT
>NZ_DASRXF010000192.1:0-2164 GCF_035654295.1 Noviherbaspirillum sp.
CCGTGAGCGAAGTTGATGACGTTGAGCAGGCCGAAGATGACCGCGAGGCCGAGCGACAGCATCGCGTAGAAGGACCCGTTCACGAGACCCAGCAAAAGCTGGCTCAACATTGCTTGCAGAGGAATGCCAAAGATTTCCATAGCACTTATCCATGGTCGGCCGGTATCCGGACGAAGGGAAAAACGGGCGCGCCGTACAGGCGCGCCCTAAGGAGATCACGCGCCGGGGAAAATGACGTACCCCGGCCCGCGACTGCTGGGGACGTTTACTTCCACAGAGAACACTTCGATTCGGCCTTGGTCGCGAAGGCCTGGTCGCCGGGAATGGTCTGCACGACCTTGTAGTAATCCCACGGATACTTGGACTCCGACGGCTTCTTCACTTCCATCAGGTACATGTCGTGCACCATGCGGCCGTCCGGACGGATCACGCCGTTCTTGGCGAAGAAGTCGTTGATCTTGGTCTTCTTCAACTGCGCCATGACCTTGTCGGCATCGTCGGTGCCGGTTGCCTTGACGGCATTCAGGTACTGCGTGGTGGCGGAGTAGTCGGCCGCCTGGAGCAGCGACGGCATCTTCTTCATCTTTTCGAAGTAGCGCTTGGACCACTTGCGGGTATCGTCGTTGAGGTCCCAGTACCAGCCGTCGGTCAGGTACATGCCCTGCGTCAGGTTCAGGCCGAGTGAATGCACGTCGTTGATGAACATCAGCAGGCCGGCCAGCTTCATCGACTTGTTGATGCCGAACTCGTTGGCTGCCTTGATCGAGTTGATCGTGTCGCCGCCCGCATTGGCCAGGCCGAGGATCTGCGCCTTGGACGATTGCGCCTGCAGCAGGAAGGACGAGAAGTCGGAAGCGGACAGGGGATGCTTCACGCTGCCCAGCAACTGGCCGCCGGCAGCTTTCACGACATCAGAGGTGTCTTTTTCCAGCGATGCGCCGAACGCATAGTCGGCGGTCAGGAAGTACCAGCTCTTGCCGCCCTGCTTCACGATCGCCGAGCCGGTGCCCTTGGCCAGCGCCACGGTGTCGTAGGCGTAGTGAACGGTGTAGGGCGTGCAGTCCTCGTTGCTCAGGCGAGCGGTGGCGCCGCCGATGGCCATGAAGACCTTCTTCTTTTCTGCTGCAACCTTCGCCATTGCCAGGTTGGTGCCCGAGTTGGTGCCGCCCACGAGCATGTCCAGGCCTTGCTGGTCGAACCATTCGCGCGCCTTGGACGCGGCGATGTCGGCCTTGTTCTGGTGATCGGCCACGAGGAACTCGACCTTCTTGCCGTTGATCGCGCCGCCGAGGTCGGCGATCGCCATCTTGATTGCCTCGGCGCCGCCGGCGCCGTCGATGTCGGCGTACACGCCAGACATGTCGGTGATCAGGCCGATCCGGATGACATCGCCGGAGACCTGTGCCGACGCGCTGGCGGAAATGCCGACTGCCAGCGTGGACGCGACGGCCAGGGTGATTGCCTTGATTTTCGAATTCATGTTACTTGTCTCCTTCGACTTGAATGGGTAATGAACGACTCAGACGCCGAGCAACTCATTGAGCACGGGCATCTTGGCTTCCAACTCCGATGCAGCAAAAGTCTCAACGATCTGACCGTGCTCCATCACGTAAAACCGATCCGCCAGCGGTGCGGCAAACCGGAAATTCTGTTCGACCATGACGATGGTGTAGCCCTTGGCCTTGAGCGTCGTGATCATGCGCGCCAGCGCTTGCACGATGACGGGCGCGAGGCCTTCGGAAATTTCATCGAGCAGCAACAGCTTGGCCCCAGTGCGCAGGATGCGTGCCACCGCCAGCATCTGCTGCTCGCCGCCGGACAGGCGCGTGCCCTGGCTGGACCTGCGCTCGGCGAGGTTGGGGAACATCTCGTAGATTTCCGCGACCGACATGCCCTTGTTGTTCTTCGATACCATCGGCGGCAGCATCAGGTTTTCTTCCGCCGACAGCGAGGAGAAGATGCCCCGCTCTTCCGGGCAGTAGCCGATGCCCAGGTGCGCCACCTTGTGCGTGGACATGCCGATCGACTCCACGCCATTGACCTTGATCGAGCCGCTGCGCGTGCCGGTCAGGCCCATGATCGCGCGCAGCGTCGTGGTGCGGCCGGCGCCGTTGCGGCCCAGCAGCGTCACCACTTCGCCGGGTTTCACTTCCAGGTTGACGTC
>NZ_DASRXF010000193.1:0-2218 GCF_035654295.1 Noviherbaspirillum sp.
TCCACCGAGTCGCTGATCAACTGCTTGATCTCTTTCGCGGCGCCTGCGGAACGCTGCGCCAGGTTGCGCACTTCGGCCGCCACCACCGCGAAGCCGCGGCCCTGTTCGCCGGCACGCGCTGCTTCCACTGCCGCATTCAGCGCCAGGATATTGGTCTGGAAGGCGATGCCGTCGATCACGCCGATGATGTCCACGATCTTGCGCGAGCTCTCCTTGATCGAGCCCATCGTCTCCACCACCTGCCCCACCACGTCGCCGCCCTTGAGCGCATAGTCCGATGCCGACACCACCAGCTGGTTAGCCTGGCGTGCGTTCTCGGCGTTCTGCTTCACCGTCGAGGTCAGTTCTTCCATCGACGATGCCGTTTCCTCCAGCGAGCTGGCCTGCGACTCCGTGCGCGCGGAGAGGTCTGCATTGCCGGTCGCGATTTCGCGCGAGGCGAGCGAGATGGTTTCCGTGCCTTGCTTGATGTGGTTGACCGTATCGACCAGATTGCCCTGCATCTTGCGCAGCGCGTTGACGAGCTGCCCTGCCTCGTCATTGCCGTGCGGTTCGATGCTTGCGGTAAGGTCGCCGCCTGCGATCGTGTCGGCAACCTTTGCCGCTTCCCGCAGCGGCGCGGTGATCGTGCGGGTGATGAACACGGCGACGAATGCACCGAGAGCGATCGTCAGGAGGCCGATTGCGAGCATGCCCAGGCGCGTCGTGCCATAGCTCGCCTGCGATTCTGCGTAGGTCGACTTCATTTCCTTCTGATGGAAGTCGGCCAGCGCCACCAGGCTGGTCATCCACTTTTCATGCAAGGGATTGAAATCCGACTTCAGGATGGCGGAGGCATCGAAGTAGTTCCCGCCGCTGACCATCCCCTTGATCTTTTCGATGACCGGGAAGATGGCCTGCTTGTGCTCGACCGACGCCGCCAGCAATGCCTTGGATTGCGCATCGTCCGTGTATTTCTGCAGCGTTGCTTCGGCCTTCGAATAGGCATCCACCAGCACGTCGAGGCGCTTGAGTTCGCGCTCGCCTTCGGTCGCGTCGGTCGGCGTGGCGACCTTGCGCAGGGAAAGCGCCAGGCTCCAGCCCGCCTCGCGCATTTCCATGCCGCTGGTCAGGCTGGTCACCCGTTCGTTGACGATATGTTCCGTCGTCCCGTTGAGCTGGCTCATGCGCCACAGGGCGAGCACCAGGAGGACCGTCGCGCAGAAGAGCACCAGGCCGAATCCAAGCGCCAGCCGTGTACCAATTTTGATGTCAGAGATCTTGAGCATATTGGTGCTCCCTTATTGTTGCTGTTGAATGGCCTGTCCGGCCCGGTCGGACCGAATCGGCCTCTGCCCTGAATGCCCGCTCTGCGCTTGCCTCAAAACTCTTCCCAATCGTCGCCCGTGCCGGCCGGCACGACGGGCTTGGCCCTCGCGGCGGGTGGTGTCGCCGCCTTCGCGACGACCGCACGCGTGGCCGCCGGCTTGGCCGGCAAGGATGCCTTTGCAGCCGCTGATGGCTTCGGGGCGGATGCGAGTGTGGCCTGGGCGGCCTGCTCGGCCAGGCTCAGCTTGAACACGGACACGGCCTGTGCGAGTGCCGCCGCCTGTGTCTGCATGCTGTCGGCGGCCGCTGCGGCCTGTTCGACCAGTGCGGCGTTCTGCTGCGTCATCTCGTCCATCTGGCTGATGGCCTGGTTGACCTGTTCGATGCCCGAGCTCTGCTCCTGGCTGGCCGCGGTGATCTCGTTCATGATGTCGGCCACATGCTTGACCGAGGTCACGATCTCATCCATCGTCTGGCCCGCCTGATCCACCAGCTTGCTGCCGGCGTCGACCTTCTCCACCGAGTCGCTGATCAACTGCTTGATCTCTTTCGCGGCGCCCGCGGAACGCTGCGCCAGGTTGCGCACTTCGGCCGCCACCACCGCGAAGCCGCGGCCCTGTTCGCCGGCACGCGCTGCTTCCACTGCCGCATTCAGCGCCAGGATGTTGGTCTGGAACGCGATGCCGTCGATCACGCCGATGATGTCCACGATCTTGCGCGAGCTCTCCTTGATCGAGCCCATCGTCTCCACCACCTGCCCCACCACGTCGCCGCCGCGCACCGCCACATCCGATGCCGACACCACCAGCTGGTTGGCCTGGCGTGCGTTCTCGGCGTTCTGCTTCACCGTCGAGGTCAGCTCTTCCATCGACGACGCGGTTTCCTCCAGCGAGCTGGCCTGCGACTCGGT
>NZ_DASRXF010000194.1:0-2942 GCF_035654295.1 Noviherbaspirillum sp.
CGACAATGGATTCCCGCGTTCGGGGGAATGACGGGGTGAGAGAAAGCGGGAAATCAACCGTCAGCGCCCGCGTGCGGGCCGCACAAGTAGCGCCCTCCGCCACTCCCCACGTCATTCCGGCGAAGGACGGAATCCAGTGGCGTTTGGCGCGCCTGTCCTGTCTCCGATGAACGACAATGGGTTCCCGCGTTCGGGGGAATAACGGGGTGAGAGAAAGCGGGAAATCAAACTTCAGCGCCCGTGTGCGGGCCGCACAAGTAGCGCCCCTCGCCACTCCCCACGTCATTCCGGCGAAGGCCGGAATCCAGTGGCGTTTGGCGCGCCTGTCCTGTCTCCGATGAACGACAATGGATTCCCGCGTTCGGGGGAATGACGGGGTGAGAGAAAGCGGGAAATCAACCGTCAGCGCCCGTGTGCGGGCCGCACAAGTAGCGCCCTTCGCCACTCCCCGCGTCATTCCGGCGAAGGCCGGAATCCAGCGGCGTTTTTAGCGCGCCTGTCCTGTCTCCGATGAACGACAATGGATTCCCGCGTTCGGGGGAATGACGGGGTGAGAGAAAGCGGGAAATCAACCGCCAGCGCCCGCATGTGGGCCGCACAAGTAGCGCCCTCCGCCACTCCCCACGTCATTCCGGCGAAGGCCGGAATCCAGTGGCGTTTGGCGCGCCTGGCTACTCTGAGGTTACTAAACCGCGTCCACTTTCGCCTTTGCCTTCAGCGAGGGATAGATGCGCACCGGCGAAGGCATGAGCTTCTTCTTGCCCGGCTTTTCCAGCACCAGCAGTTCGTCGAGCGTGACGGCATCGAGCACGTTCAGAAACGAACGCGTCGCGGCGACCAGCACGCCCTGCAGCTTGCACGAAGGCGACAGCACGCAGCGGTTGTTTTCCCGGTCGAAGCACTCGGCCATGTGGAAATCGGTTTCCGTCCAGCGGACGATTTCACCGATGTTGATCTCGGACGGATCCTTCTTCAGCCGGAGCCCGCCGTTACGGCCGCGGATCGTCTCCACGATATCGACCGTACCGAGCTGGTACACGACCTTCATCAGGTGGTTCTTCGATATCAGGTGGTTGTCTGCGATGTCCTGAATCGTGACGAGACGGTCGCGGTTCATGCCCAGGTAGATCAGGGTGCGCAGGGTGTAGTCGGTATAGGAAGTCAGTCTCATGATTGGCATTCGCGCAAGGACGGCCGGCGGCCGTTTGACCCATTGTAGTATGCCGTTTATATGTTTAAAAGCGGAACCCGCGTGCGCGCGGTCCGCGGATGGCAAGAAAGGCAAGCAGACACGCCAGCAAGACCAGTCCCCGGCCCGCGGTTTCCTGGTCGCCGAACAGGTAGCTCACGCAGAGGCGGCTGGTGGCGTCGAGGTACAGCAGGCCGGCGGTGGCGCTCATCCAGGCGGCATTGCCGAGGAAGAAAATCCGGATCTCGATGGTGGCGCGGCGCAGGGCATTCGCCGCCGCAAAACCGGCAAGCCACCAGGACAGGTACTTGGCCGCAGCCATCGCCGGATCGAGCAAGGCGGCGTCGAGGGCGGCCGGAATCATCCAGAAAGCGAAGACGCAGGAAGCGGCGGTCAGGCCGGTAATGCCGAGGTGATCCAGTGCCAGCCAGTGCCGCATCCGTTGTTCCATGATTCGCATCGCGGCATAGCCTGATGCAAACAAGAGCGGAAATTCGAGCAGCATGTGCAACGCCATCCGGCTTTCGATCGTGTGCCTGGCCGCCGGCACCAGCAGCAGGACGGGTAGCAAAACCAGCATTCCCATCACGATCCCCTTCCCGCGTACCGTACGGCCGCCGCCAGCGCCTGCTCCCACTCGTCATAAGGAAAGATCCCGAGCAGCACACCCTCCCCGTCAATCAGGTGGATATCGCCGTTATGGACAAAGCCTCCCATTCCGTCGGGCACGACAACGACGCCAAGCTCTTTCAGCAGACGGCCGGCGCCTGTCGGCGGGGTGCCGACTATCCAGTGCTCGGGCGAAGCGCGATAGCGCTCAGCGTAACCGCGCAGATCGTCATGCGTGTCGCGCCCGTCGAAGGAGACCGACATCAGCGTTACGCCGGCATGCACCTGCGAGCGCAACACTTCCTGCATGCGCTGGTATTCGGAGCCCAGTACCTGGCAGACCGACATGCAACGGGTGTAGATGAAGTCGACGAGATAGACGCGGTTCTTCCCGGCGCCGGGCCAGGGCTGGCGCATCTTGCCGTCCGCGTCCTCAATAACAAGCGCCGGAGCCTTGAGCGCCCTGCCCTCTGCCAACGCGATGCGGTGGTCTTCGAACGTCCAGTGCACGAAGCCCGAGGTCAACGCGAACACGCTCCCGGCAAACGCGGACAGGACGGCAAGGCATGCCGCCCACGTGAACGCCTTTGCCGGAAGGCTTTTCATGGCTGGGTTACTGCAAGGCGGCCAGCTCGGCATCGCCCTTCAAGGGCTCCGTGCGGCCCTGGGAAGCCTTGCGCAATTCGGCAATGCTGTCAGGCGTCAGCGCTTCGCTCCGGTTGCCCCACTGTGTGCGGATGTAGGACGCGACGGCCGCGATCTCCGCATCGTTCAACTGGTCCTTGAACGCCGGCATGGCGCCGTTATAGGCCGCACCCTTGACCGTCAGGGGGCCGTTGACGCCGTGCAGCAGGATCGCGCCCAGCGTATTGCCCTTGCCGTTCACCCACTCCGATCCTGCAAGCGGCGGGAAAACGCCCGGCAGGCCGGCGCCGTTGGCCTGATGGCACGCGGCACAGCGCGACGCATAAATGGCCGCGGCATCCACCGCCCCGCCCGCGTTCGCCTTTCCACCCGCCGCAAGTTCCGCCTCCACCCGGCCATCGCCCCATTCCGACGGCGTGTTGATATGCGAAAACGCGATATACAAAACGCCGAAGGCGCACATCAGCCCGACCAGGATGAGCAGGTACCAGGGCACCGG
>NZ_DASRXF010000195.1:0-29687 GCF_035654295.1 Noviherbaspirillum sp.
GCTCGGTCTGGCAGGGGACAAGATCATCCTGTCCTGCAAGGTCTCCGGCGTGCAGGACCTGATTGCCGTTTATCGCGAACTTGCCCGCCGCTGCGACTATCCCTTGCACCTCGGCCTGACCGAGGCCGGCATGGGCAGCAAAGGCATCGTGGCCTCCACGGCTGCGCTGTCCGTCCTCCTGCAGGAGGGCATCGGCGACACGATCCGTATTTCGCTCACCCCCGAACCGGGTGGCGACCGGACGAAGGAAGTCATCGTGGCGCAGGAAATCCTGCAGACCATGGGACTGCGCAAGTTCACGCCGATGGTGATTGCCTGCCCGGGCTGTGGCCGGACGACCTCGACCGTGTTCCAGGAACTGGCAGACCGCATCCAGACCTATCTGCGCGACCAGATGCCGGTGTGGAAGACGCAGTATCCGGGTGTGGAGAACATGAATGTCGCTGTGATGGGCTGTATCGTGAACGGCCCCGGCGAATCCAAGCACGCACACATCGGCATCAGCCTGCCCGGCACCGGCGAATCGCCGGCCGCGCCGGTGTTCGTCGATGGCGAAAAGAAGGTCACGCTGCGCGGCGAGCGCATTGCGGAAGAGTTCCAGGCGATCGTACTGGATTATGTGAAAACCCGTTACGGGAATGCTGCGGTCGGAAACTGAGCGACGCGCGCATTGCCTCCAGAGAGCATGTCTGACAATAAGAAAGCAGAGAAAATCCTCGGCGTGAAAGGGATGAATGACATCCTGCCCGCCGATGCCCCGTTGTGGGAATTGTTCGAGAATACCGTGCAGTCGGTGCTGAAGAGCTACGGCTATCAGCAGATCCGCACGCCCATCGTCGAGCCGACCCAGCTGTTCGCACGCGGCCTCGGTGCGGTGACCGACATCGTCGAGAAGGAGATGTATTCCTTCGTCGATTCCATGAACGGCGACCAGCTGACACTGCGTCCGGAGAGCACTGCAGGCGTGGTGCGCGCCGTGCTCGAGCACAACCTGACCTACGACGGACCCAAGCGCCTGTGGTACACGGGCCCGATGTTCCGCCATGAGAAGCCGCAGCGCGGCCGCTATCGCCAGTTCCACCAGGTGGGGGCGGAGGCGATCGGCTTCACCGGTCCGGATGTCGACGCCGAGCTCATCATGCTGTGCCAGCGCCTGTGGGACGACCTCGGCCTGGAAAACATCCGTCTCGAACTGAACTCGATCGGCAACGCAGACGAGCGCAACCGCCACCGCGCCGATCTGATCGCCTATTTCGAGCAGCACAAGGACTTGCTGGATGCGGACGCGCAGCGCCGTCTGCATTCCAATCCCCTGCGCATCCTGGATACCAAGAATCCGGCGATGCAGGACATGGTCAACAAGGCGCCGCAGCTGCTCGACTACCTCGGCGAGGAATCGCGCGCGCACTTCGAAGGCGTGCAGCGCATCCTGCGCGACAACAGCATCCCGTTCACGATCAATCCGCGCCTGGTGCGCGGCATGGATTACTACAACCGCACGGTTTTCGAATGGGTGACCGACCAGCTCGGTTCGCAGGGGACGGTCTGCGGAGGCGGGCGCTACGATCCGCTGATCGAAATGTTCGGCGGCAAGCCGACGCCGGCCTGCGGTTTTGCGATCGGCGTCGAGCGTTTGCTGGAACTGCTCAAGGCATCCGGCGAGCGGTTCGCGCCCAACCAGTGCGACGTCTACGTGGTGCACCAGGGCGAGGCCGCGCAAACGCAGGCGTTCGTGGTTGCCGAGCGCCTGCGCGACGCCGGCCTGGACGTCGTGCTCAACTGCACGCCGGCGAACGGAGGCAGCAGCTTCAAGTCGCAGATGAAACGCGCCGACGCGAGCGGCGCCAGCTTTGCGGTGATCATCGGGGACGACGAAGTCGCCAACGGTATTGCCGCCGTCAAGAACCTCCGCTCGGAAGACACTGAAAACAACCAGGCAACGGTTCCGTTCGAGTCCGTCATCAACTATGTCGTCGACCAGATCGTGTGCGGCGACGAGTGCGACGATCCGACGCATCACCATCACCATTAATTTCAGGACATCATGGCATACGATCACGAAGAACAAGAACAGCTGGCCACGCTCAAGGCCTGGTGGAACCAGTACGGCAATCTCATCACCTGGCTGCTGATCATCGGTCTCGCCGCCTATGCCGGCTGGACCGGCTGGAACTACTACCAGCGCTCGCAGACCGCCCAGGCCGGTCAGTTGTACGAAGAGCTGCAAAAGGCCGTGGTTGCGAAAGACAACAGCAAGATCCAGCGCGCGACCACCGATATGACGGCGAAGTTCGGCAGCACGCCGTACGCCCAGATGGCGGCGCTTGCCGCGGCAAAGGCGGCATTCGACGCCAATGACTTGAAGACGGCCAAGGCACAGCTGCAATGGGTGGTGGATAACGGCAAGAGCGACGAGTACAAGGCGATCGCCAAGATCCGCCTGGCCGGCATCCTGCTCGACGAGAAGGCGTACGACGAAGGCCTGAAGCTCCTGGCCGGCGAGTTTCCGGCGCAGTTCGCCGGCCTCGCCGCGGACCGCAAGGGGGATATCCTCGTCGCCCAGTCCAAGATCGAGGATGCGCGCGCTGCCTACAAGACCGCGCTCGACAAGATTGACGAAAAGAATCCGGCCCGTCAGCTGATCCAATTGAAGCTCGATGCGCTGGGCGGCGAGCCGGCAAAAGCGGCGGCTTGAAAAGACAAGAAAAATATAAGGGGAAGAAATGCGTATTGCCGTAAAGCTGACGTGTGTCGGACTGGCTGCCTTGGTGACCGGCTGCTCCTCGTTGAATCCGTTCGCGAGCAAGGCCGCGCCGCGCAACCCTCCCGCGGCACTTGAGGATTTCAAGCAGACCCTCGCGGTCCGTACCGCGTGGACTGCGTCGGTCGGCGACGCCGGAACATTTGTCTTTTCACCGGCGGTGGCCGGCAACAGTGTGTTCGCCGCCGCAGCGGACGGGACTGTCACCCGCATCGATGCCAAAAGCGGGCGTCCCGCCTGGCGCATCAACGCCGGGGCGCCCCTGACCGCCGGCGTCGGCAGCGATGGCAATACCGTTGCAGTGGCGACGGAGAAGGGCGTACTGCTCGCGTTCGACAGCGACGGAAAGCTGCGCTGGAAAGCCCAGGCATCGAGCGAAATCCTCTCCGCGCCGGCAGTCGGCCAGGGAGTCGTCGTTGTCCGCAGCGTCGACAACCGCATCGCCGCCTACGACGCCGAGACCGGCACGCGCCGCTGGACCGTGCAGCGCTCGTCCCCGCCGCTGACCCTGCGTTCGGCGCCGGGCATTGCCATCGGCGGCACCTCCGCCTACGTCGCCCTGCCGGGTGGACGCCTGCTCGCGCTGGCGCTCAGCAACGGCGGCCCGCGCTGGGAAGTCGCCGTGGGCGATCCGCGTGGGACGACCGAGCTGGAGCGGATCGCCGATTTGTCCGGCACGCCGTTCATCGCCGGACGTGACGTCTGCGCGGTTGCCTACCAAGGCCGGGTAGCCTGCTTCGACGCCACCAGTGGCACCGCCCGCTGGGGCAAGGATTTGTCGAGCGAGGTTGGTGTCGCGGCTGACGAACGCAACGTGTACGCCGCCGACGAGCGCGGCGCGGTGACGGCCTTTGCACGCGATACCGGCAGCGGTGTCTGGCGCAATAACAAGCTGGCCAACCGCCGTCTGTCGTCGCCGGTCGTCATGAATCGCGCCCTCGCCGTCGGTGACGGCCAGGGCTATATCCATTTCCTGTCGCGTGAAGACGGTGCATTCCTTGCCCGCGTTCCGTCGGACGGCAGCCGCGTCATCGCTGCGGTGCCGCTGACCGACACTGGCGCGGTATTCCAGACGCAGGCAGGAACGGTTGTTGCTTTTGCAACAGAGTGAGTATTGAATGAAGCCGGTAATTGCATTAGTAGGCCGACCGAATGTCGGCAAGTCCACGTTGTTCAACCGGCTTACCCGGTCGCGCGATGCCTTGGTTGCCGACCTCCCTGGACTGACCCGCGACCGCCACTATGGTGAAGGCCGCATCGGCGAACGTCCCTTCCTGGTGATCGACACCGGCGGTTTCGAGCCGGTCGCCAAGGAAGGCATCATGCACGAAATGGCCAAGCAGACGAAGCAGGCCGTCGTCGAAGCCGACGTGGTGGTGTTCATCGTCGACGGACGCCAGGGCCTGACTCCCCACGACAAGACCATCACCGATTTCCTGCGCAAGTCCGGCCGGCCGGTCATGCTGGTCGTGAACAAGGCCGAAGGCATGAAGTACACCTCGGTGACCGCCGATTTCTACGAACTCGGCTTTGGCGATCCCTACGTGATTTCCGCCGCCCACGGCGACGGTGTGCTGGACCTCGTGAACGAGGCGATCGACGTTGCGGTTGCTCAAAGGCCGCCAGAGGAGGACCTGGTGGAGCCGGGTGCGAAGGGCACCAGGATTGCCATCGTGGGCCGCCCGAACGTGGGCAAGTCGACGCTGGTCAACACCCTGCTCGGCGAAGACCGCGTGATTGCCTTCGATATGCCGGGAACGACGCGCGACGCGATCGAAATTCCGTTCGAGCGTGACGGCAAACACTACACGCTCATCGATACCGCGGGTATTCGCAGGCGAGGCAAGGTATTCGAAGCGATCGAGAAATTCTCGGTCGTCAAGACCCTGCAATCGATCTCCGAGGCGAACGTCGTCCTGCTGTTGCTTGATGCGCAGCAAGATATCTCGGAGCAGGACGCGCACATCGCCGGATTCGTGCTCGAGTCCGGGCGCGCGCTCGTGGTCGCGGTCAACAAGTGGGATGGCCTCGAATCCGACAAGCGCGACGAGATCAAGATGGATATCGAGCGCAAGCTCAATTTCCTGTTTTTCGCCAAATTCCACTTCATTTCGGCGCTGAAAGGCACGGGGATCGGCCCGATGATGAAGTCGATCGATTCCGCTTATGCCGCGGCAATGGCAAAGCTGTCGACGCCGCGCCTGACCCGCGCGCTGATCGAGGCGGTCGAGCACCAGCAGCCGCGGCGCAAAGGGTCGATCCGTCCGAAGCTCCGCTATGCGCATCAAGGGGGCCAGAACCCGCCGATCGTCGTTATCCACGGCAATGCGCTCGAGTCACTGGACGACAATTACAAGCGGTATCTCGAGAAACACTTCCGCGAAACTTTTTCGTTGGTCGGCACTCCATTACGTATCGAACTGCGTTCGAGCAAGAACCCTTTCACCAAGTCTGAAAAATAGCCGTCCACTTGGCACGAAACGCAAAAATCGATTACATTCGTAATGAATCAGGGGAGCACTTGAAATTCTTCGGTGTGCCTCCAACTCCACATCACAAAACAACACATTGGAGCTGTCATGAGCAATAAAGGGCAACTGTTACAAGACCCGTTCCTCAACGCCTTACGCAAAGAGCATGTTCCCGTCTCGATCTACCTCGTCAACGGAATCAAGCTTCAGGGACATATCGAGTCGTTCGACCAATACGTCGTGCTGCTCCGCAATACCGTGACCCAGATGGTGTACAAGCATGCCATTTCCACGGTCGTACCGGCCCGTGCGGTCAATATCAATGTTGAATCTGACGCGGAATAAGCTATCGCTGCCTCTTCTTCCCCCCTTATGCGCGCTGCATTAGTCGGCGTCGATTTCGGCAAGGGAGACTTTGCCGCAAGCCTCGAAGAGCTGTCCCTGCTGGCCAAATCGGCCGGGGCAGACCCCGCTGTAACCATCACCGGAAAGCGTGCCAGCCCGGACGCCGCGCTGTTTGTCGGCTCGGGCAAGGCGGATGAGATCGCCGAGGCCGTCGCGCGCGACCGCCTCGACATCGTCATTTTCAACCACGCACTGTCGCCGGCGCAGCAGCGTAACCTCGAGCGCCATCTGAAGATCCGCATCGTCGACCGCACGAGCCTGATCCTCGACATCTTTGCGCAGCGTGCAAAGAGCCACGAGGGCAAGGTGCAGGTCGAGCTGGCGCAACTGCAGCATCTCGCCACGCGTCTCGTCCGCGGGTGGACCCACCTTGAACGCCAGAAGGGTGGTATCGGCCTGCGCGGTCCCGGCGAAACCCAGCTCGAGACCGACCGCCGCCTGCTGGGCGACCGGGTGAAGATGCTGCGGACCAGGCTCGACAAGCTCCATCGGCAGCGCGAGACCCAGCGTCGCGCCCGCGGCCGCAACAACACCTTCTCCGTGTCCCTCGTCGGCTATACGAATGCCGGCAAGTCGACGCTCTTCAACGCACTGACAAAGGCCCAGGCCTATGCCGCCGACCAGTTGTTCGCGACGCTGGATACCACGTCCCGCCGCATCTTCCTCGGCGAGCCGGGCAGCATCGTGATTTCCGATACGGTCGGCTTTATCCGGGAACTGCCGCACCAGCTGGTCGCCGCCTTCCGCGCCACCCTCGAAGAGACGATCCACGCCGACCTTCTGCTGCACGTCGTCGATGCCGCGAGCCCGAGCCGCATGGAGCAGATCGAGCAGGTCAACGCCGTGCTGGCCGAGATCGGTGCCGACCACATCCCCCAGATCCTGGTTTGGAACAAGATTGACGCTGCAGGCCTGGAACCGGCTTTGGAGCGTGATGAATATGATAAAATCCGGCGTGTTTTCATTAGCGCCCAGACTGGCGCCGGCCTGGACCTGCTGCGCGAGGCCGTCGCCGAGTATGCGAAGGCAAGCACCGTGGCGCGTCTTGACCGAGTACCGGTCCCTCAGCACCACGATGCCCGAACCTAGGAACGTTCCGTTTCGCCAGAGGCCGTCACAAAAAGCCAGCCCAACAACCCATTAACAAGAAAGCCGGATAACGAGAGAATGCCCGTTCCTCTTTTCAAAAAACTCGGCCTGAAGTTC
This sequence comes from Noviherbaspirillum sp., assembly GCF_035654295.1. GTDB lineage: Bacteria > Pseudomonadota > Gammaproteobacteria > Burkholderiales > Burkholderiaceae_D > Noviherbaspirillum. The sequence goes on from NZ_DASRXF010000195.1 coordinate 6,844, forward strand.
TCATTGAACGATCCTCGTTGGGGCCGCGGGTCTCAGGACAATGGCCAGAATCAGAACCAGGATGGAAAGCGGCCCAACGACGGTCCTCCTGACCTTGACCAACTCTGGCGCGAATTCAACCAGCGGCTCAACCGTCTCTTCGGCAACCGGGGACGCGGCGGCGGCGACGGCGGCGGCTTCAATCCCGACGCGCGGGGTGCCGGCATCGGCATCGGGCTGATCGCGGCGATCGTCGGGTTCCTTTGGCTCGTCAGCGGCTTCTTCATCGTGCAGGAAGGCCAGACCGCCGTGGTCCTGACCTTTGGCAAGTACAGCCATTCAACGCCGGCCGGCTTCAACTGGCGCTGGCCGTATCCGATCCAGAGCCATGAGGTCGTCAACGTCTCGCAAGTGCGCACCGTCGAGGTCGGGTACCGTTCGACGGTCCGCAACAAGCAACCGAAGGAATCGCTGATGCTGACCGATGACGAGAACATCATCGACATCCAGTTCGCGGTCCAGTACAAGCTCAAGAACGCGTCGGAATGGCTGTTCAACAACCGCGACCAGGAAGAGCTCGTGCGCCAGGTCGCGGAGACATCCATCCGCGAAATCGTCGGCCGCAGCAAGATGGACTTTGTTCTGTACGAAGGCCGTGAAAAGGTCGCGTTCGACGTCAGCCAGCTGATGCAGCAGATCACCGACCGCTACCAGGCAGGCGTGCAGATCACCAACGTCACCATGCAGGCGGTGCAGCCGCCGGAACAGGTGCAGGCGGCATTCGACGACGCCGTGAAGGCAGGACAGGATCGCGAGCGCCAGAAAAACGAAGGCCAGGCCTATGCAAACGACGTCATCCCCCGCGCCCGCGGCGCAGCATCGCGCCTGATCCAGGAATCCGAAGCCTATCGCTCACGTGTCGTGGCGAATGCGCAGGGCGATGCCGCGCGCTTCAGGCAGGTCCTTGCCGAATACCAGAAGGCGCCGGGCGTTACCCGGGACCGCATGTATCTCGAGACCATGCAGCAGATCTTCAGCAATACCACCAAGGTCATGGTCGACAGCAGGAGCGGCAACAACCTCCTGTACCTGCCGCTAGACAAGCTGATGTCGCAAGTTAGCGCCGAATCGGCGAAGGCGGCGGGTACAGCAGTGCAGCAGCAGCCGTCCCAGACCCAGGCACCGGAGAACCTGCAATCCATGGAAACTCAACGACAAAGAGATTCGCGCAGCCGTGACGGCCGTGATTCCCGCGAAAGGGAGACGCGATAATGAACAGACTCGTCTCCTATACCATCGCCGGACTGATCATCCTGTCCGTCGCGTTGTCCATGCTTTTTGTCGTCGACCAGCGACAGTACGCGATCGTATTCGCCCTCGGTGAAGTCAAGAAGGTCATCAGCGAACCCGGCCTGCACTTCAAGCTGCCGCCGCCGTTCCAGAACGTCATCGTCCTCGATAAGCGCATCCTGACGCTCGATACGCCTGAAGCTGACCGCTTCATTACGGCCGAGAAGAAGAACATCCTCGTCGACGCCTACGTGAAATGGCGCATCCTCGACCCCCGCCTGTACTTCGTCAGCTTTACCGGCGACGAGCGGCGCGCGCAGGATCGCATGTCGCAGATCATCAAGGCGGCGCTGAACGAGGAAATCACCAAGCGCACGGTCCGGGAAGTGATTTCCGGCGAACGCGGCAAGGTGATGTCCGCGATCCAGAAAAAGGTGACCGACGAAGCGAAGCAGATCGGCGTCGACATCATCGACGTGCGCCTCAAGCGGGTGGATTACGTCGAGCAGATCAACAACTCGGTGTATGACCGCATGAAGGCCGAGCGGACCCGTGTCGCCAACGAGTTGCGCTCGACCGGTGCCGCCGAATCGGAAAAGATTCGCGCCGATGCCGACCGCCAGCGTACCGTCATCCTTGCGGAAGCCTATCGCGAAGCGGAAAACGTCCGCGGCGACGGCGACGCGAAGGCGACGCAGATCTACGCCCAGGCATTCGGACAGAATCCCGAGTTCTTCAAGTTCTACCGCAGTCTTGAGGCTTATCGTGCCAGCTTCAAGAATCGGACGGACATGATGGTCGTCGACCCGAACTCCGAATTCTTCAGGTATTTCAAGAGCACGGGCCCGGGGGCAGCAGCCAGCCCGAAATAACACGCGGGCTGGAAGTGAAAGACCTGTTGTTTGCCGCACTTGGCCTAATGCTGCTGCTTGAGGGTATCATTCCGTTTCTTTTCCCCAGGCAATGGCGTGAAACAATCAGCCGCATCGCCCAACTGACCGACGGACAAATTCGTTTCGTCGGTCTTGTTGCTTTGTCATGCGGACTTGCGACGCTGGGCCTGGTTCTTTATTTTTCTTGAGCAGTATTTCCTGTCATGCCGAATTGGCTCCTTCCTGAAAACATCGCAGACGTTCTGCCGTCCGAAGCGCGCAAGATCGAAGAGTTGCGTCGTTTGCTTCTCGACAACTTCCGGCTGTACGGGTACGAACTCGTCATGCCGCCGATGCTGGAGTATCTCGAATCCTTGCTGACCGGTGCCGGACAGGACATGGACCTGCGCATCTTCAAGCTGGTCGACCAGCTCTCCGGCAGGACGATGGGTGTGCGCGCCGACATGACGACGCAAGTTGCCCGGATCGACGCGCACCTGTTGAACCGTTCCTCGGTCACGCGTCTTTGCTATGCCGGCAGCGTGCTTCATACGCGCCCCTCGGGTTTGCATGCGACGCGGGAACCGCTCCAGATCGGCGCGGAAATCTATGGCCACAAGGGACTCGAGGCTGATGCCGAAATCCAGGAATTGGCCTTGGCATCGCTGAAGCTCGCCGGCATTACGGAAGTCCGGCTGGATTTGTGCCATGTCGGCGTTCTGCGGGCGATTGTCGCCAACGACCAGAAGGCGCAACAGCGGGAAAGCGAGCTGTTCTCGCTGCTGGAGTGCAAGGATGTGCCCGGCCTGCGCCTACTGGCCAATGCGTTCGAGCCCGCCACGCGCGAGGCATTGCTGGCGCTGCCGGGGCTCTATGGCGACGTGTCGACGATCGCACGCGCACGCAGCGTACTGCCCAACCTGCCCGGAATCGCCAACGCGCTGGACGAGCTGGACTTGCTTTGCAGCCAGTCGGGCAGTGCGAGCATTACCATCGATCTTGCCGACCTGCGTGGTTATCATTATCACAGCGGCGTCATGTTCGCGGCTTATGTGCCCGGCCTGCCAAACGCGGTGGCGCGCGGCGGGCGTTACGACCATGTCGGTGAGGCTTTCGGCCGCGCTCGTCCCGCAACCGGGTTCTCGATGGACCTGCGCGAACTGGCGCGGCTGATGCCGATCGCCGAGCGCAAGCGGGCGATCAGGGCGCCGTGGGGAACCGAGCCCGCACTTCGGCAAAAGATTGCCGAACTGCGCAAGGCCGGCGAGGTCGTCATTCAGGCGCTGCCCGGACATGAAAATGAACAGGATGAATTCGACTGCGATCGCGCAGTCGTATTTGAAAACGGAAACTGGACTCTCACAAAACTAGGTTAATAGCATGGCAAAGAACGTTGTCGTCATCGGCACCCAGTGGGGCGATGAAGGAAAGGGCAAGATCGTCGATTGGCTGACGGATCATGCGCAGGGCGTGGTTCGCTTCCAGGGCGGGCACAACGCCGGTCACACGCTGGTCATTGGCGGCCAAAAGACGGCTCTGCAACTGATCCCCTCGGGCATCATGCGACCGGGCGTGGCCTGTTACATCGGCAACGGCGTCGTCCTGTCCGTTCCGGACCTGCTGCGCGAAATCGACAAGCTGCAGGGCATCGGCGTGGAGGTGGTTTCCCGCTTGAAGGTTTCGGAAGCATGCCCGGTCATCCTGCCTTACCACACCGCGCTCGACGCGGCTCGTGAAGCGGCGCGCGGCGCGGCGAAGATCGGCACCACCGGCAAGGGCATCGGCCCGACCTATGAAGACAAGGTGGCGCGCCGCGCCATCCGTGTCGCCGACCTCCTCAACGAAGAGCGCTTTGCCGAAAAGCTGAAGGAAAACCTCGACTATCACAACTTCGTCCTGACCAACTACCTCAAGGCGCAGGCTGTCGATTACCAGAAGACCCTCGACGACGCGCTGGCTACCGTGCCGCGCATCAAGCCGATGGTGGCCGACGTATCCAGCGCACTGTATGCCGCCCACAAGGCCGGTGCCAGCCTGCTGTTCGAAGGCGCGCAGGGCAGCCTGCTGGACGTCGACCATGGCACGTATCCGTTCGTCACGTCGAGTAACTGCGTGGCGGGCAACGCTGCCGCCGGCTCCGGTGTCGGGCCGAACATGCTGCACTACATCATGGGCATTACAAAGGCCTACACCACGCGCGTGGGCTCGGGTCCGTTCCCGTCCGAACTGCCGACCGACCAGGGCATCGGCAAGCACCTCGCGAGCGTCGGCCATGAGTTCGGCACCGTGACGGGCCGTGCGCGCCGCTGCGGCTGGTTCGACGCCGCCTTGCTGCGCCGTTCTGTGCAGATCAACGGCGTGTCCGGCATGTGCCTGACCAAGCTCGACGTCCTCGACGGGCTCGAAACCCTGCAGCTTTGCACCGGATACAAGCTCGACGGCAAGGTCGTCGACGTCTTCCCGGTGGGCGCGGAAGATGCAGGACGCTGCGAGCCGATCTACGAACAGATGCCGGGCTGGAGCGAGTCCACCGTGGGCGCGAAATCGATGGACGCGCTGCCTGCGAACGCGCGCGCCTACATCAAGCGGATCGAGGAACTCGTCGGCGTGCCGGTCGACATGGTGTCCACCGGTCCGGACCGTGAAGAGACGATCGTTCTTCGTCATCCCTTTGCATGATCGGATTCGAGATGACTGACAAGGCAATTGGCGTATCCGACGACAAGGATCTTTGGGTTTCCTGGGATGATTACAATCGCGCCGTGCTCGGGCTGGCCCGCATGGTGCACGAGTCGGGCTGGAAGTTTGACCAGGTGCTCTGCCTGGCGCGTGGCGGCCTGCGGCCCGGCGATATCTTCTCGCGCATCTTCGACGTACCCCTGGCGATCCTGTCGACCAGCTCCTACCGTGAAGATGCGGGCATGACCCAGGGTACTCTGGATATCGCGAAGCACATCACCATGACCAAGGGCACGCTCGGCGGCAAGGTATTGCTCCTCGACGACCTGGTCGACTCCGGCGTCACGCTGCAAAAGGTGCAGGGGCATCTGAAGGAGAACTTCCCGGAAGTGACCGAGGTGCGCTCCGCGGTGATCTGGTGCAAGGCCTGTTCCGCGGTTCGCCCGGATTACTACTACCAGTACCTTTCCACCAATCCCTGGATCCACCAGCCGTTCGAAGAGTACGACAGCCTGCGGCCGCATCAACTGGCTGCGTGGTTGAAGAAGGGCGAAGTCGGCTGAGTAGAACTTGCCGGTTGATTCAGACTCAAAACGGTCTGGATTCGCCGGATGAGGATCTGAAAATGAAAACCCGTTGGCAGAACCAGCGGGTTTTTCATTTGGGACGTGGCTGGAGTGAAAGCGGCCGGGGTGAGGAAAGGGCGAGGAAAGAGTTTGAGCGGGCCCGGAAAAGGAAAAGGCCCGCCGAAGCGGGCCTTTGAATCCTGGTGCCCAGAAGAGGACTCGAACCTCCACAGTGTTGCCACCGCTAGGACCTGAACCTAGTGCGTCTACCAATTCCGCCATCTGGGCGATGCGAAAGACCAGAATTATAGCGGAAAATCGGAAGATGTCAAATCCCTGGCGGAATCATTTCTCTCGAGGAGGCTGGTGCCAATGTGTTAGGTAAATATAACGTAGTCCGTTACACTAGCCCTGTCATGACAATAATGAACTGAAGTATCCATTTGAGCCAATATTCATACCCGATCCCCAGCCGGGAGGAGATTCTCGGCATCCTGCGCACCGCGGCGACGCCGCAAGACGTACACTCGCTCGCCGCGGCCCTCGACGTCAAGCCGGAGGAACTGGACGGCCTCATGCGCCGCTTGAATGCAATGGAACGCGACGGACAGATCAAGCCGGGCCGCAATGGCAGCTACCAGCTGGCGCATCAATCCAACTTCATCGAAGGCCGCGTGAATGGCCACCGCGACGGCTACGGTTTCCTCACGCCGGAAGACGGCAGCGAGGATATCTTTCTTCCCGAAAGGGAAATGCAGAAGGTCTTGCATGGTGACCGGGTGCAGATCCGCATCACCGGCACAGACCGCCGCGGCCGGCCCGAAGGCACGATCGTCGAGGTGCTGGAACGCGCCAACACGCATGTCATTGGACGCCTGTTGAACGAGAACGGCGTGTGGATCGTCGCGCCCGAGGACAAACGCATTGGCCAGGACATCCTCCTGTCAGGTTCGCCCGGCAAGGCAAAGACCGGGCAGGTCGTCAGCGTCGAACTGATCGAGCAGCCGTCGCGCTATACCCAGCCGGTGGGAAAAATCGTCGAAGTGCTCGGCGATATCGACGACCCCGGCATGGAAATCGAGATCGCCGTGCGCAAGTATGGCGTACCGCATGAATTCTCGGACGCTGCCAAAAGACTCGCCGCCAAGATTCCGAATGAAGTGCGCGAGGTAGACCTCACCGACCGCGTCGACCTGCGCGACATCCCGCTCGTCACCATCGATGGCGAGGATGCCCGCGATTTCGACGACGCCGTGTACTGCGAGCCGGTCAAGATCGGCCGCACCAATGCCTTCCGCCTGATCGTTGCCATTGCCGACGTCAGCCACTACGTGAAACCCGGCGATGCCCTCGATGCGGATGCGCTGGAGCGCAGCACCTCGGTTTATTTCCCGCGCCGCGTGATTCCGATGCTGCCGGAGAAGCTGTCCAACGGCCTGTGCTCGCTCAATCCCGCCGTGGACCGTCTCACGCTCGTGTGCGACGCCGTCATCACGGCCAAGGGGCAGATCAAGGCTTACCAGTTCTATCCGGCGGTCATGCATTCCGCCGCCCGCCTGACCTATACCGAAGTCGCGGCAATCCTCGCCAATACCAAGGGCACGGAAGCGGCGCGACGTCCGCAGCTGGTGCCGCACCTGCTGAACCTGTACGACGTCTTCAAGGCATTGCTGAAGGCGCGCCAGGAGCGCGGGGCGATCGATTTCGAGACGACGGAAACCTATATCGTCTGCAATGCGGCCGGCAAGATCGAACAGATCCTGCCCCGCACGCGTAACGATGCGCACCGCCTGATCGAGGAGTGCATGCTGGCGGCCAACGTCTGCGCGGCAGATCTCCTTGCACGGCACAAGCATCCCGGCGTGTACCGCGTGCATGCCGCGCCGTCCAAGGAAAAGCTCAACCAGGTCCGCACCTTCCTGAAGCAGATGGGCCTGTCGCTCGGAGGCGGCGAGTCCCCGGCCGCATCCGACTACGCCGAACTGATCCCGAAGATCAAGCTGCGTCCCGATGCCGTGCTGCTGCAGACGATGCTGCTGCGTTCCATGCAGCAGGCGGTCTACAGCCCGGACAACATCGGCCACTTCGGCCTCGCCTACGAGGCCTATGCCCACTTCACCAGCCCGATCCGCCGCTACCCCGACCTGCTGACCCACCGCGCCATCAAGGCCATCCTGCAGGGCAAGCGGTATGTGCCTTCCGATGTCGATACCAGCAGGCTCAATACCATGCTGTCTCCGGCGGCACGACGCATGGCGGCGCAAGACAAGGCAGAGGGCAAGAAAAAGAAGGAAGGCGACCTCGCGATCTGGGAAGCGCTCGGCATCCATTGCTCCGCCAACGAGCGGCGGGCTGACGAGGCTTCGCGCGACGTGGAAGCCTGGCTGAAGTGCTACTTCATCCGCGACAAGCTGGGCGAGGAATTCACCGGCACGATCTCGGGGGTTGCGCCATTCGGCATCTTCGTGCAGCTCGATACCCTGTTCATCGAAGGCATGGTCCACGTCACCGAACTGGGAGCGGATTACTTCCAGTACGACGAAGTGCGCCATGAGCTGCGCGGCGAACGGACGGGCATCCGCTACCAGCTGACCGATCGCGTCACCGTGCAGGTGAGCAGGGTCGACCTCGACGCCCGCAAGATCGACCTGCGGCTCGTGACCACGCCGGACATCCGTACCGTACTCAAGAACGAGTCGCGGCGCGCGGAAGCCGAGCCGGTCCGAGAAAAGAAAAACAAGGCCAAGGCGGCCCCGCCGCGCAAGACCGCGGCCGGAAAAACCGCAAAGAGCAAGAACGGCCGATCCGGCACGACGTCCGCAAAGACAACGCGCACCGCGCGCGCCAAGCCGGGCAAAAAGAAAAGATAGGAAATGAAAAGCAAACTGTTATTCGGCTTCCATGCCGTGACGGCACGACTGCGCCACGAGGCATCGTCCGTCGAAGAAATCTATATCGACTCCAGCCGCCACGACCGGCGCATGCAGGAACTGTTGCGTGCCGCGGAAGCGGCAAAGGTGCGCATCATCCATGTCGAGGGCGGCCGCCTGGACGGCATGGCCGGCACGCGCCGCCACCAGGGTGTGGTGGCCAAGGCGGGAGAGATTTCGCTGGCGCGCAATCTCGATGAACTCCTCGATGCGATTTCCGGTCCGCCCTTGCTGCTGGTGCTCGATGGCGTGACCGATCCGCACAACCTCGGTGCCTGCCTGCGGGTGGCCGACGGCGCCGGCGCGCATGCCGTCATCGCGCCGAAGGACAGGGCGGTCGGTCTGAATGCGACCGCCGCCAAGGTCGCCAGCGGCGCCGCGGATACCGTGCCGTACATCACGGTGACCAATCTCGCGCGCACCATGCGCGAACTGAAAGAGCGTGACATCTGGCTGACCGGGACGTCGGACGACGCCGAGAAGACCCTGTACGAGGCCGACTTCAAGGTGCCCACGGCGCTCGTCATGGGCTCTGAAGGCGAGGGCATGCGCCGCCTGACGCGCGAGAACTGCGACTTGCTGGTCCACATCCCCATGGCAGGCGCGGTCGAAAGCCTCAATGTGTCGGTTGCATCCGGTGTCTGCCTCTACGAGGCGAGGCGGCAGAGGATGGCGGCAAGCTGACTCCCGCCCGAAGCGGTATTGCGTAGGCAAGGACGGAGCAACGGGATAACATTACGACTTCACGCCATCCATCCTTCCCCCTATGTTCAATCGCATCCGCGAAGACATCGCCAGCATCATCGAACGCGACCCTGCCGCCCGTACGGCCTGGGAAGTGCTGACCTGCTATCCGGGGCTGCACGCGATTGTCATGCACCGCTGGGCACATTGGTGCTGGACGCATGGACTGAAATGGCTGGGGCGCTTCATCTCGCATATTGCCCGCTGGCTGACCGCCATCGAAATCCATCCCGGCGCAACCATTGGCCGGCGTGTATTCATTGACCACGGATTCGGCGTCGTCATCGGCGAAACCGCCGAGGTCGGCGACGACTGCACGATTTACCAGGGCGTGACGCTGGGCGGCACCTCGCTGAACAAGGGGGCAAAGCGCCATCCCACGCTGGGGCGTGGAGCGATCATCGGCGCGGGTGCCAAGGTACTGGGCGGGTTCACCGTCGGCGACGGCGCCAAGGTAGGTTCAAATGCGGTGGTGGTCAAGGAAGTCCCGCCCGGCGCGACGGCAGTCGGCAATCCCGCGCACATCGTGCAGAAGGATGCCGGCAAACAGCGCGAGGAAGCCGCGGCGCGCGTATTCGCCGCCTACGGCGTGACGCCGAACGCCGATGCCGATCCCTTGTCGACCGCACTGCACCGGCTCATCGATCATGCCGTCGCGCAGGAGCAGCAGATGCAGCGCATCCTGGCAGCGCTGGAAGCGGCGGGTGTCGGATGCGAGGTCCTTCCGCGCAAGGACAGGTTCGACGCCGAACAACTCAACAAACTGGTGGATTGAGGAGTGGTTGTGAGTAATGCAGATTCGAACGAAGGCGCAGCAGTCCCCGGCGCCGACAACGCTTTCCTCGATGCGGCGGAGGTGCGGGTGCTCGGCGTGCTCGCCGAGAAGGAAGCGCTGACGCCTGACAATTATCCGCTCTCCCTGAACGCGCTCACGAACGGGTGCAACCAGCTGACCAGCCGCGATCCGGTGATGTCCCTGCCGGAGGATGCGGTACTCGATACCCTCCATCGCCTGGTCCAGAAGAAGCTGGTGTCCGAAGTCAGGCAGGCCGGTGCACGCGTGGCCAAGTATGAGCACCGCATGCGCATGAAATGGTCGCTCGAGCAGGACAAGCTTGCAGTGCTCGTGATGCTGATGCTGCGCGGAATGCAGACTGCCGGCGAGATTCGATCGCGCAGCGGCTGCTTGCACGACTTCGCATCCGTTGGTGATGTCGAGACAGGGCTGCAGTTCCTGATCGACAAATACCCGCCGCTGGTCGCCCGCCTGCCGCGAGTACCCGGCGAAAAGGAGGTGCGTTACATGCATCTCTTGAGCGGAGAGGAGGTGCCCGAGAGGGCCGCCGACATCGCTCCCTCTGCGCCGGGTACACGGCAGGACCGGATTGCCGAGCTCGAATCGGAAGTCGCGCGCCTGCGCGCGGAAGTCGAACGCCTGAGCGAGCAGTTCGACAGTTTCCGCAAGCAGTTCGATTAGCGGTTTCAGGCGGGGGCCGGGCTGCCGTCCAGGTTGAACCGGGTGACCTTGCCGCCCGCATCCATCGCCAGCCATCCGCCGCGTGGCGTCTCGCCGTCGGCATCCCAGTCAGGAAGGACGTGACGTACGCAGCTCTTGCCATCGACATGGTGAATGTGCGTCGCGGGCCTGTGCGTGTGGCCGTGAATCATCAGCGTGGCGCCGGTCGATGCGAAGAGTGAAGCGATGGCGCCGGAATTCACATCCATGATCTCGTAGGACTTCGTGCGCTGCGCCTCGCGGCTGCCGCTGCGCATCCCTTCGATGATCGCCTTGCGCTTGGCAAGTGGCTGGCCAAGGAACTGTGCCTGCCACTCCGGCTGCCGCACCTGCGCGCGGAAAGCCATGTATGCCTGGTCGTCGGTGCACTCCGCATCGCCGTGGACCAGCACCACGCGCTGGCCGGCGATGTCTTCCACGTGCGGATCGTGCAGGAGGGTGAGCCCGGCTGCGTTTGCAAACTGCTGGCCCACCAGGAAATCGCGATTGCCGGCAATCCAGAAGACCGCGGTGCCGGCCTCGCTGACACGGCGAATCGTGTCGGCGATATGAAGGTGATAGGGCGTATCGAGATCGTCGTCGCCCGCCCAGTATTCAAACAGGTCCCCCAGCAGGTAGAGGCGCTGGGCGCGTGGCGCATGCATATCCAGGAAATCGATGAACGCCTGCGTCGTGCCCGCCAGCGCCTCCTGCAGGTGCACGTCCGAAACAAAAAGCGCAACCGTTGCGGATTGCGCTTCCCGTTCGCCTGCCGGCGGATGCTGCCCGTTCATTGCGGTTCGCGAAGCGATGCTCAGATCACTTCCGCCTTTTCGATGACCACGTCTTCCACCGGAACGTCGGCATGCATGCCGGTACGGGTGGTCTTGACCGACTTGATCTTGTCGACGACATCGGTGCCTTCGACAACCTTGCCGAACACGCAGTAGCCCCAGCCGTCCTGGCCCGGGTAGTCGAGGAAGCTGTTGTTCTTGACGTTGATGAAGAACTGCGCGCTCGCGGAGTGCGGCGCCGACGTGCGTGCCATCGCAATGGTGTACGGCTCGTTCTTCAGGCCGTTCTTCGCCTCGTTTTCGATCGGATCGTTGGTCGGCTTCTGCTTCATGCCGGGTTCGAAGCCGCCGCCCTGGATCATGAAGCCGTCGATCACGCGATGGAAGATGGTGCCGTTGTAGTGGCCCGCCTGCACATAGGCGAGGAAGTTGGCGACGGTCTTCGGCGCCTTGTCCGCGTCGAGTTCCAGCTTGATGTTGCCGTGGTTAGTGGTGAGGATGACAGCCATGTTAGTCCTTCTGTGGGTTGGTTTACTTCACGATCGATGCCGATTCGATGACGACCGGTTTCGCCGGTACGTCACCGCTTGTTGTTTCCACTGCCTTGATCTTGTCGACCACTTCGGTGCCCTTGACGACCTTGCCGAATACCGCATAACCCCAGCCATCCTGTCCCGGGTAGTCGAGGAAGCCGTTGTTCTTCACATTGATGAAAAATTGCGCAGTCGCCGAATGCGGCGACGAGGTGCGTGCCATGGCCAAGGTGTAGGGCTCGTTCTTCAATCCGTTCTTGGCTTCATTCTCGATCGGCGCGCCGGTCGGCTTTTGCCGCAGGTTCTTGTCGAAGCCTCCGCCCTGAATCATGAAATTGTTGATCACGCGATGGAAGATGGTGCCGTTGTAGTGGCCGTTCTTTACGTATTGCAAAAAGTTCTCGACGGACTTCGGCGCTTTCTCCGGATAGAGTTCCAGCACGATCTCGCCCATGCTGGTCTTGAGGGAGACTTGCGGTGCGCCGGCGGCCATTGCACAGGGCACGCTCGCCCCGAGCAGCAGACCCAGGCCCAGCTGCATGAAGTATCGACGGGTGTTTTGCATTGCAGCTTCCTTTCCTCTTTACAGGCGAATGTCGATTGTGTATCTTCCGTGACCCCTTGCCGCATGGCAGCCGGGCGGTCTGTGTGTTTCTCGCTACCCGCTCCCCCTTTGCGACCGCGCGGCAGGAGGGCGGTTTCATCAATGCTATACTGAGGCGAAACCGTGCATTTTATCAAAATAAGCATGACAAAAGGGTTTCGGCAGCCCCGTTGCATCGCTTCACCCGCGGCACCTCGCGGGTCAGACGAATGTCTCGACGGGCCTGGCCATTTCACGCCGAAACGGAAAAATCGCCCATGACTGCACTCAAGATCTATAACACGCTGTCGCGTGAAAAGCAGACTTTTGTCCCCATGCAAGCCGGTAAGGTCCGCATGTACGTTTGCGGAATGACGGTGTACGACTACTGCCATCTCGGGCATGCGCGCGTGATGGTCGTGTTCGATATGGTGCAGCGCTGGCTGCGCGCGTCGGGTCTCGACGTAACCTATGTCCGCAACATCACCGACATCGACGACAAGATCATCAAGCGCGCCGTGGAAAACGGCGAACCGATTTCACAGCTGACGCAGCGCTTCATCAACGCGATGGATGAAGACGCCGCGGCGCTCGGCGTGCAGAAGCCCGATCATGAACCCCGCGCGACGCAATACGTTCCCCAGATGCTCGGGCTGATCGAGAAGCTGGAACGTCATGGTTTGGCCTACAAGGCGACCGACGGCGACGTCAACTATTCCGTGCGCGATTTCCCGCACTACGGAAAACTCTCCGGCAAGTCGCTGGACGACCTGCGCGCTGGCGAGCGTGTCGAACTGAACACCGGCAAGCGCGATCCCCTCGACTTCGTGCTGTGGAAGGCTGCCAAGGAATCCGAGCCCGACGAAGTCAAATGGGAATCGCCCTGGGGCAAGGGACGCCCGGGCTGGCACATCGAATGTTCGGCCATGAGCAGCGAACTGCTCGGTGAGCAGTTCGACATCCACGGCGGCGGCGAAGACCTGCAGTTCCCCCATCACGAAAACGAAATCGCCCAGTCCGAAGGCGCGCACCGGCACACCTTCGTCAACTACTGGATGCACAACGGCTTCATCCGCGTCGACAACGAAAAGATGTCGAAGTCGCTCGGCAATTTCTTCACCATCCGCGACGTGCTCAAGAAGTACGATCCGGAAGTGGTGCGCTTCTTCATCCTGCGCGCGCACTACCGCAGCCCGCTCAATTATTCGGACGTGCATCTCGACGATGCGCGCCATGCGCTCACGCGCCTGTACACCGCATTGAAGGCCATCGAGCCGGACGAGCAGCCGCTCGACTGGAACGAGCCGCACGCCGTACGCTTCGCCGAGGCGATGAACGATGACTTCAACACGCCGATCGCCATTGCCGTCCTGTTCGACCTTGCCAATGAAGTCAACAAGACCAGGTCGGCTGCACTGGCACGCCAGCTCAAATCGCTCGCCGGCGTGATCGCCTTGCTGCAGCGTGCGCCGCAGGAATTCCTGCACGCCGGTCCGGCGGATGAATCGGGATTGGACGAAGCGGCCATCCTCGCCCAGATCGACGCCCGCACCGCGGCCAAGAAGGCAAAGGACTTTGCCGCAGCCGATCGCATCCGCGCTGAGCTTCTCGCAAATGGCATCGTGCTCGAGGACAAACCGGGCGGCGTGACGGAATGGAGAAGGGCCTGAGCGGTATGGCGACATCCAGTCAAACCGCTGTCGCGGCCGGCGTGCCTGTTTACTGGCACGACGCCAAGGAAGAGCTCATGAAGCGCGACCGCATCATGCGCAAGCTCATTCCGCAATTCGGCGACATGCATCTTGTCGGCCGGAGCGAAGCCTTCACGACACTGGCGCGCTCGATCGTTAGTCAGCAAATTTCCGTCAAGGCCGCCGACGCCGTCTGGCAGCGCTTCACCGAAGTGTGTCCCAAGTGCACGCCGGCGCAAGTCCTCAAGGCAGGGCCGGACGCACTCGCCGCTTGCGGATTGTCAAAGAGGAAAGCCGAATACGTTATCGATTTGGCAGAACATTTCAAGGCCAAGCGCGTCCATGCAGACAAATGGGCGGAAATGGACGATGAAGAAGTCATCGCCGAGCTGATCCAGATCCGCGGGATCGGCCGCTGGACAGCGGAGATGTTTTTGATATTTAATCTGCTCCGGCCGAACATATTGCCTTTGGACGACCTTGGGTTACTCAAAGGCATCAGCCTCAATTATTTTTCCGGCGAACCGGTATCCCGCAGCGATGCGCGCGAAGTCGCCGCAAACTGGGAACCGTGGCGCACTGTAGCGACATGGTATCTGTGGCGCAGCCTCGATGCCGCGCCGGTAGTGTACTGAACTCCATCTCGTGTTGACCAAGGAGGCACGATGAGCAAAACAACATTTCTCGGATTTGAGCAACCCATTGCCGAACTCGAAGGAAAAATCGAAGAACTGCGTTTCGTGCAGGACGATTCCGCAGTCGACATCTCCGAAGAAATCGAACGCCTCTCCAAGAAAAGCCAGCAGCTGACCAAGGACATCTACGCCAAGCTGACTCCCTGGCAGGTATCGCAGATCGCCCGCCACCCGCAGCGCCCCTACACGATGGATTACGTGAATGAAATCTTCACGGACTTCCACGAACTACACGGCGACCGCACCTACGCGGACGACCTCTCCATTGTCGGCGGCCTGGCGCGCTTCAACGGCCAGCCCTGCATGGTCATCGGACACCAGAAGGGCCGCGACACCAAGGAACGCGCGCTGCGCAACTTCGGCATGCCCAAGCCCGAAGGCTATCGCAAGGCGATGCGTCTCATGAAGCTCGCCGAGAAGTTCGGCCTGCCGATCTTCACTTTCGTCGACACGCCCGGCGCCTTCCCCGGCATCGATGCCGAAGAGCGTGGCCAGTCCGAAGCCATCGGCCACAACCTGTATGTGATGGCCGAACTCAAGGTGCCGCTGATCGCCACCATCATCGGCGAAGGCGGATCGGGCGGCGCGCTCGCCATCGCCGTCGGCGATGCCGTGCTGATGCTGCAATACGCCACGTATTCCGTCATTTCCCCCGAAGGCTGCGCCTCCATCCTCTGGAAGACTTCCGAACGCGCAGCGGACGCCGCCGACGCGCTCGGCCTGACCGCGCACCGCCTGAAAGCGATGAACCTCATCGACAAGATCATCAACGAACCGCTCGGCGGCGCGCACCGCGATCCGAAACAGATGGCCGCGCTGCTCAAGCGCGCACTCGCCGATTCGCTGCGCCAGCTGCAGGGCATGAAGCCGAAGGAACTGATCGCAGCCCGTCACGAAAAGCTCATGGCCTACGGCAAGTTCAAGGAAATCAACTCGCCGGAATGATGTCGTGACAAACCGGCAGGCAGCGTCCGTCGAGGACGCTTTCGAACGCGCGCTTGGAAGCATCCTCGCGCGCGTTTCTGTTTTCAAGGGCCGCATCGCCGTCGCCTACAGCGGCGGGCTCGACTCGGCGGTGCTGCTCCATCTCGCGCAGCGGTACACCGCGGCGCTCGGCCTTGAACTGTTTGCCTTCCATGTCCACCACGGACTGAGCCCGAATGCCGACAGCTGGCTGGCGCATTGCGAAGCACAGTGCGCCGCAACCGGCATCCGCTTCGATGCGCAACGCGTGGTACTGCAGGCCGCGCAGCGCGACGGCATTGAACAGGCGGCGCGGGCCGGGCGCTATGCAGCGCTTGGCGAACTGTGCCGCCGGTACGATGCGGCCCTGCTGCTCACCGCTCACCATCAGGACGACCAGGCGGAGACGGTGCTCCTGCAGTTATTGCGCGGGGCAGGGCTGCCAGGCCTGTCCGGCATGGCAGTTGTTGGCGAAGCACATGCACTGCTGGGCGCGCCACTGCCGGTCCTGGCCCGGCCGTTGCTCGAGGTGTGGCGCGCCGAGCTCGAAGTCTTCGCTTCCCGCCACGGTATCCGGTATGTCGAAGACGAATCCAATGACGACGTCCGTTACGCGCGAAACGCATTGCGACACAAAGTCATGCCCGTATTGGAAGCCGGTTTTCCCGGTTACCAGGAACGCGTCGCACGCACCGCACGGCACGCGCAATCGGCGCAGCAACTGCTGGATGAAATCGCCGCACTCGACTGGCAAACGTGCGGCACGGACGATCGCATCGACATGAGGCGTTTCCAGACCCTCAGTGAAGCGCGCCAGGACAATCTGCTGCGCCACTGGTTTACCCTGCATCGCATGCGCATGCCCTCGACGGCGTGGCTCGCCGAAATGCGCGCGCAACTGCTGAATGCGCGCGAGGATGCGCAAGTGTGCGTGATCCACCCAGACTGCGAAGTGCACAGGCACCGCGGACAGGCTTTCCTGGTCCCGCGCATGCCGGCGACGGATTCCCACGACGCGGGGCAAAGCTTCCGCTGGCAGGGCGAACCGCATATTGCTTTCGCGGAACTCGGCGGCACCCTGCATTTCGACCCCGCACAAGAAGGAATTGCCGCCGCATGGCTGGTGCAACAGCGGCTCGAGATCCGGCGTCGCCAGGGCGGAGAAAAGCTCAAGCTCGCTCCCGGCCGTCCTACGCGCAGCCTGAAACAGCATTACCAGTCCCTCGACATCCCCGCGTGGGAGCGGCCGCATCTGCCCGTCGTCTTCGCGGGTGGGCGCCTTATCTATGCGGCAGGCATCGGCATCAACCGGGGAGGGCTGCCGGAACAACAAGGCGAGCAGGTCCGCTTGCGTTGGGAACGGGACAATATTTAACGATTCGCAATATTTTTATCGGTTTTTGGCTCGCAAAGCCTGCATTTCGTCGGTCGCCCACTTGCCATCCTGCGTTGCAGCATGTAAAGTAAAGGGTTGATTTTTATCAAAAATTTCTTCAGCTTTCTTCATTTCTCAGCGCACTTTCTCATCCGTATGGCTTTAATCGTCCACAAATACGGCGGCACTTCAATGGGCTCGACCGAGCGCATCAAGAACGTCGCCAAGCGCGTCGCCAAGTGGCACGACGCTGGTCACCAGATCGTCGTCGTGCCCTCGGCAATGTCCGGCGAAACCAATCGCCTCATCGCCCTGGCCAAGGAAATCATGCCGCAGCCGGACCCGCGCGAACTCGACATGCTGGCCTCCACCGGCGAGCAGGTCTCCGTCGCGCTGCTGTCGATGGCGCTGCAGACCATCGGCAAGCAGGCCGTGTCGTACGCAGGCTGGCAGGTGCCGATCAAGACCGACTCCGCCTACACCAAGGCCCGTATCCAGTCGATCGACGATGCGCGCGTGCGCAAGGACCTGTCCGAAGGGAAGATCGTGATCATCACCGGCTTCCAGGGCGTGGACGATCTCGGCAATATCACGACGCTGGGCCGCGGCGGTTCCGACACTTCCGCGGTGGCTGTTGCAGCCGCCCTGAAGGCAGCGGAATGCCTGATCTACACCGACGTCGACGGCGTCTACACGACCGACCCGCGCGTCGTCTCCGAAGCGCGCCGCCTGAAGACCGTCACCTTCGAAGAAATGCTCGAGCTCGCCTCGCTCGGTTCGAAAGTCCTGCAGATCCGATCGGTGGAATTCGCCGGCAACTACAAGGTGCCGACCCGCGTTCTGTCGTCGCTGACCGACCCGCTGATGCCGCTGGAAGAAGAAGCCAATTCCGGCACCCTGATTTCGTTTGAGGAAGATACACACATGGAACAAGCCGTCATTTCCGGTATCGCGTTCAATCGCGACGAAGCGAAGATTACCGTGCTGGGCGTGCCCGACAAGCCGGGCATCGCGTACCAGATCCTCGGCCCGGTCGCCGATGCCAACATCGAAGTCGACATGATCATCCAGAACCAGTCGGTCGACGGAAAGACGGACTTCACCTTCACCGTCCCGCGCGGCGAATACGTCAAGGCCATGGACGTGCTCAACAAGAGCGTCAAGGAGCACATCGGCGCAGCCAACATCGTCGGCGACTCGAAGGTGTCAAAGGTCTCCGTCGTCGGCGTCGGCATGCGCAGCCACGTCGGCATCGCATCGCAGATGTTCCGCACGCTGTCGGAAGAGGGTATCAACATCCAGATGATCTCCACCTCGGAGATCAAGATTTCCGTCCTGATTGACGAGAAGTACATGGAGCTGGCCGTGCGCGCGCTGCACAAGGCATTCGACCTGGAAAAAGCTTGATCCTTCTCAGCGGAAATCATTGTTTCATTGACCAAGTGCGCGTGAGCAGCTATCATGCGTGACTTCACTGAAGCGGGGAGTTGATCCCCGCTTGACGTGTGGAGACGTGGCCGAGAGGTCGAAGGCACTTCCCTGCTAAGGAAGCATATGGGCTTAAACCTGTATCGAGGGTTCGAATCCCTCCGTCTCCGCCAGCATTCCGATGCAAGAACAAGGCCCTGCGGGGCCTTTGTTTTTTTCGGGATGCTGCCGCAATTCCCTCCAAGTCTCCTCCCGATCCTGTTCATCCCGGTGCCGATCCCGGCATCGCTGATACCGCGCATTCCTCGTCGGTCGCACTAATGCTTAGCGCTTATGCCAAAGCGCTAAGAAATGTTGAATGAATAACAATCCCTGCTTATTCTCCGCGCTCCTCTAATTCAAGGATGAATACCCATGCGGAGAATCAAAGCCTTTATTTGCCATGCGATGCTTGGCCTAGCTGCATGCGGATTAAGTGCATGCGGCGGTGGCGGTGGTAGTGATGGCGGCGGCGCCGGTGTTGCCGGCGCATCGGACAGCTCGTGGCTTGTCTTCACGCCTTCGTCTATCAATCGGATGAGCTATGTCGGCGAATCACAGGCCGTCAATGTACACGTAACATCGCGCAAAACCATTCCCGAGAAAATCAATATCGGCATCATCGATGGCAAGGGTGTCTTCACGACCGACGTTGTCATCAACGCCATCAGCGCGATGGAATATAAGGCTACGCTGCGTATCTCGCCTTTGCTGCCCTTGGGCACCTACACAGGCTCGATTGAAGTGCGTATCTGCCTTGACGATCCTATGGTGTGCCAGAAGCCGGTCGACGGGTCGCCATGGCAAGTTCCGTACAAGATCGACGTCGCGAGTGGAGCCGACCTCCGGCCCCTTGCCGCCTGGCCGCAGGCGCCGGCATGGTCGACTTATAAAGGGAATGCCTCGCATACCGGCTTCGTTCCCGCGACGACTGATTTCGCAGCGTTTTCACGCAGGTGGTTATGGACCGACCCGGCTGTTCCCGCCCTGCCAGTATCCTCCGTTGCAGTCGACGCAGGCGTCGTATTTGCCGTAACCGGCATCCGCTTCGGCTCGGATTGGACTCTATGGGCTATCAGCGAAAGCAGTGGCTCGGTATTGTGGAAGCACGCGTTCGGCAGCCTGTTCAACGTCAACCCGCCAGCTGCGTCGAACGGCAAGGTGTTCGTGACGTCCACTGGTAATGAAGATGGGTTCTTCTGGGTGTTCGACCAGAAGTCGGGCGCGATGCTCAGCAAGCAGGCGAGGAGTTCGCAATGGCAAACTTACCTTGCTCCCACGGTGCTCGGAGCCGAGGTGTATACCGGAACCGGCAGCGACGGCGGCATGACGAAATTCGATATCGCCACAAACACGTTCGGATGGACGATACCGTTGCCGCGATATGACGGATGGACCCCCGCAGTCGATGAAACCCATGCATATGCCTATGTCGATTCCAGCCTGCACGCAGTACGCAAGACCGACGGCATTATCGATTTCAAGATCGCCGATCCTCGGTCAAAATGGGCAGGCTCTACGGTCAATGCCGCGCCCGTGCTGGGAGTCGACAAAGCCGCGTATGTCGTGCAATACGGCCCGAATAATGGAGGTAGCGATGCCCGGCTGATTGCATTTGACCTCGCCAAACGCAACATCAAGTGGCAGTTGTCCGGCAGATTCCGCAGTAATCCGGTATTGGTTGATGATGTGCTCTATGTTGTCAACGACAGTTTTCTCGAAGCCCGGAGCGCCCAAGACGGTGCGGTGCTGTGGGCCTGGGATTCGCGGGATGGATTAGATACCCGCTTCCAGGCTGTGAACGACATCGTCGCCACCAAAAATCATGTCTTCGTGAGTGGAAAAAACACTGTCTACACGATCGACGCCACGAGCCATACAACGGCCTGGAGATATCCTCAGTCCGGCAAGCTGGCGATCTCGGCCAACGGCGTGCTCTATATATCCGCGGCCAGCGGCCAGCTGGTTGCAGTCAACCTGAAATAAGGAAGGGGTAAAGAGCGCGGCGCGATGTCCGCGCTCTGTTTTGCACGCCGTTCTGAAATCCGGTCACGGCTGGTTCGCCAGATACTCCACCAGCTTCTTCGCCGCCCCCGGCAAGTCTTCCGCATTCCGGAAACACACGAGCAGCATCCTGTCCGCCCATTCTTCCGCAAGCGGGACGATCTCCACCGGCGCCACGTCCATATGCCGCTCGGCTGCCTGCCGCGGGACGATGCTTATTCCCACGCCATTGGCCACCATCTGACACACGCCTTCCAGGCTCCTGAGCCTGACCTTGAGCTTCAGATGCCTGCCGGCCCGTGCTGCATGGCTCGCGATGTGCTGCTGCAGCGCGGTGTCGCCGGACAGCCCGACGAAGTCGTAATCAAGGCAGTCGATGAAACCGATCTTGCCGTCTTCTGCGCGGGTGGTGAGCGGATGCCCGCGCCGCGCAATGGCGACAAGCGGGTCGGGCCTGAACGGTACGGTCTGCAACGAGGGCGATGGGACGGCGCTCGAAATGATCCCCACATGCCAGCTCCCCGACGACACCAGCCGGACAATGTCCATGCTCGGCCGCTCTTCAAGGTCGATGCTCACATTGGGATGCTGCAGAAGGAATCGGGACAGCAATGGCGGCAGGAATTCGGAGGCGGACGAGGTATTGCACAGCACCTTGATCTGCACTTCGCGTCCATCCGAGAAGGCCGACATGTCCGACTGCAACTGCTCAACCTGGAACAGGATTGTCCTCGCATGTTCGAGCAGTGCGATGCCGGGAGGGGTAGGGCGCACGCCGTCCTTGCTGCGCACCAGCAGCTTTTGTCCCAGGCTGTCTTCCATCTCGGCCACCCGGGCGCTGGCCGATCCGGTGGAGAGATGCGAGGCCTTCGCGCCGGCGGTGATGCTGCCCGCGTCGACGATGTTCACGAACAGGCGCAGGTCCACCAGATCGAATCGCATGACATCCCCATTCAAGGTCGAACAGCCTGTTCGGCGGGTTTGGAAAATCCAAAGCGACAGTTTGGGAATGACCACTTTTCCAATCCGGCGCCGGGGGTAAGAATACCACTGCCGACTTTCTGTACGAGTGAACTCATGACTGCATTCATCGCCCTGGTTTTTGTCCTTGCCGGAATCGTCAAAGGGGTGATCGGAATGGGATTGCCGACGGTTGCCGTGGCATTGCTGAGCATGGTGATGGCGCCGCAGGAGGCCGCTGCCATTCTTCTCGTGCCCTCGTTCGTGACCAACGTGGTGCAGCTTCTTGCCGGGCCGCGCCTGAGCCATCTGTTGCGGCGTTTTGCTCCGCTTGTGCTGGGCATCTTCGCCGGGACGTGGGGCGCCGCCTTGCTGGGAATCGGCCAGTCGGCGAGCATCGGAACGTTCATTCTCGGCGCGGCGCTCGTCACGTATGCCGTACTTGGCCTGCGCAACATGACGTTCTCCCTCGGCGGCCGGGCAGAGCGCGCCTTGTCGATCCCGGCTGGTGCGCTGACCGGCGTGATCACTGCGGCGACCGGAGTCTTCGTGCTGCCCGCGGTGCCTTTCCTGCAGGCGCTAGGGCTGGAGAAGGATGACCTTGTCCAGGCGCTCGGCATTTGCTTCACCGCGTCCACGATCGCTCTCGGCCTGGCGCTGGCGGGGACGGGCAGCCTCCAGGTTGCGACAGGTGCCTTGTCGATGCTGGCCGTCATTCCGGCCGTCGCCGGCATGTGGCTGGGCCAGCTCCTGCGCCAGCGGATCAGCGCGGCGCTGTTTCGCCGCTGGTTCTTTACCGGTTTGCTTGTTATCGGCGTTACGTTCCTCGGCAAGTTTCTGCTCGGGTAATGTGTTGGCAAACATTTAACTCATTCGGGGAAATTTTCTCTCTTGCCCTAAATCCGGTCTCCTAGCCGCCGAAAACAGTCCGAGAAGGGCATTCCTGCGGCCTAAAAAAATTGAAAAATTTTTTTGCAAAACCCTAAAGTTTGTAAAAACGCTGCCGATAAACAACACATCAGTGGTATTGGGCACTTGAGAGAACCCGGCGCAAGCCAAATTAGTGATCAAAAACGCTTAAAAAAAGAATAACTTAATAAAAAATTTCCCATCGGTAAGGGAACTTCGGGCGCCGGTGCTCATCTGCCAGGAACCCAGTCCCCAAGCCGCTTTCCGCGCGATTGCATCGTCGCGGCTTGTGCGTTGCCTGGTGTTTGTAGGACA
>NZ_DASRXF010000196.1:0-8222 GCF_035654295.1 Noviherbaspirillum sp.
CGCCCACCTGCTCGAACGGTTCGAAGATGCGCGCGAACTGGTCTTCTTCCATCCCGATGCCCGTGTCGCTCACCTCGAACTGTATCCGCGCCAGCCCTTCGGCGGCGGGAAGTTGCACCACCCGCAGCTTGACCTGGCCGCGGTCGGTGAACTTGATGGCGTTGCCCAGCAGGTTGAGCAAGACCTGCCGCAAGCGCTTTTCATCCATCATCACGGCGGCGGGCAAGCCCTGGGCGACATCGAACACGACATCGAGCGCCTTCTGTTCGGCCTTCACGCGGATGATGTCGCAGATGGCGTGCAGGAATTGCCGCGGGTCGACCGGGCTTTCGTGGAGCTCGAACTTGCCGGCCTCGATCTTGGACAGGTCGAGCAGGTCGTTGATGAGCGTGAGCAGGTGCTCGCCGCTGTGCTGGATGGTATCGAGTCCGGCGACCTGCCGTTGATCGAGGTTGTGGTCGCGCTTGAGGATCTGCGCGTAACCGAGCACGGCATTGAGCGGCGTGCGCAGTTCGTGGCTCATGCTGGCGAGGAAGGTGCTCTTGGCGCGATTGGCGATCTCGGCGCGCTCCTTGGCCACGGTCAGTTCGGCAGTGCGTGCGCGCACCAGTTCCTCGAGGTGCTCGCGGTGCTGCTTGAGTTCCTTCTCGACCTGCATGCGGCGTTCGATGTCGCGCTCCAGTTCGCGGTTCTTGGTCTCGAGTTCGTCGAACAGGCTGCGCAGGGCCTGGCGCGTGCTTTCCAGGCTGTTGCCGAGGCTGCCGAGCTCGTCCTTGCGCTGCCAGTTGAAGGGTTCGGAAAGCTCGCGCCGGGCAAGGCGTTGGGAGGCGCCGATGAGTTGCCTGAGCGGCGCGAGCACGCGCACCTGCAGCAGCACCAGGATGAGCGCCAGGCTGAGCAGCAGCTGGCCGAGCGCCGTGAGGGCGAAGGCGATGCGGTCGCGCGTGATCTCGACGTCCAGTTGTCCGCTGTCCATTTCCAGCGTCACGTAGCCGATGACGTTGTCGTGGTAGAGGACATCGCGCGTGATCCGGGACTGCCGTCCGAGCCGACGCTTCGGCTGCTCGCTGTTCAGGAACACGCCGAATTTCTTGTCGCGCACGACGAGCGCCGTGACGCGGGCATCGCCGAGGACGGAATGGAATAGGGGCAGGCCGGCTTCATGGCTGAGGTTCCACAGCGGTTCCTGCATGCCCAGCGCGAGGATGTCGGCGAGGCGCTCGTGGTCGGCCTGCAGTTGCCGCGTCAGCGCGTCCTGCCGCTGGCTGAGGGTGAGCACGCTGCTGACCGTGAGCGGGATCAAGAGGCCGACGATGACGGCCAGCACGATGGAGGCGCGCAGTTTCACAGGCGGCCCTCGCTCTTGTGTCCTTGCAGAAACCGGAGTGTCTTCACCATGCGCCCTCCCTTGCCGGGTTGCGTTGTGCCAGTGTAGCAACCGGAGGGCCGCGCCGCCATGTCATGCCATGGCGGCGCGTGGATCAGGACTTGTGCCGCAGTTCGGCGATGCCTTCGATGCTGCCGATGGTGATGGTAACGGCCTTGTTGACCAGCGTCTGCTGCGTCGGGCGCCACGCAAACAGCCATTCCTTGTCGCTTGCCTGCTGCCTGGCGCGCGTAAAGACTTCGCCGAGCGGGCTAGGCGTGCCGTAGGAAATGGCGGCGTCGATGCCGGCCCAGCTCGGCAGGAGACGCTGCGCGGCGCGATGGATGCGTTCGCCGAATTGTTCGGCGTCGTGGATCACGAGGCAGCAATCCGTATTGCCGAGGCCGGCAAACAGGGAGGTGTCCCAGGCACTGGCGAGGCTCAGCGTGAGAAAACCCGGCCCGCGGACAGGACCGTTCGGCGGCTGCAGGCGGAATTCGCCGAACTGCAGCGAGCGTTCCAGTTCGGCGCGCGGTGCATAACGGTAAAGTTTCGGCGGGCGCTTGAGCGCATTGGCGGGCATTTGGGACGAGGCAGGATGCATGGAGTGAATTCCGAGGAGGGTTGCGAGCATTTAAGCAGATTCGGGGCCCGGCGACAAACACGGGCCTTCATCCGGACAACGAATGCTTACAGTTTCTTTCAGCCGGGCAGCTTGTCATCCGGTATCATCGCGTGGTACCCGGTCCGCCGGGGCATTTCGAACAGGAGCCCATCATGCGTCGCACTTTCGTCAACATCGCCATTCTTCTGCTGGCGTCCGCTGCCGCCGGCGCGCATGCCACGAGCGTCAGTGTCAGTGTCGGCGGGGAAGTCGCGCCTGGCGTATACGGCCGCGTGGATATCGGCAACGCGCCGCCGCCGGTCGTCTATGCCCAGCCTGTGATCATCACGCGCCCTGCCCGCCCGGTTGCGGTGCAGCCGGTGTACATGCATGTCCCGCCGGGACACGCAAAGAAGTGGTCCAAGCACTGCCACAAGTACAACGCCTGCAGCCAGCCGGTGTACTTCGTGAAATCGGCCGAGTATGACCACCACGGCGGCAAGGGTGGCAAGGGCAAGCACAAGCACGACTGAACGCATCGCACCGGCAACAAAAAAGCGGCCTGGCGGGCCGCTTTTTTTATGGGCGTTGCTGTCGCGCCGCAGCGTATTACTTGCCGCTGCCGCCGCCCGAACCACCACCGGAGCCGCCACCCGATCCGCCGCCGGAGCCGCCGCCATTGGAGCCGCCGCCGGTACCTGAAGCGCCGGTGGATGCACCGCCACTGGATCCGCTGGAGCCGCTGGAGCCGCCCGCCGCGCTCGGCGAAGCAGAGGATCCGGAAGTTTCAGATTTTGCCTTCTTGGCCTTCTTGGCCTTTTTCTTGGCCTTCGGCTTGTCAGTCGTGGCGTCGGTGGCGCCGGCGGAGGTGCCGGAGCTTGCACCGGCTGCGCCGCCGCTACCCGTGCTGCCGGTGCTGCCGGTAGCGCTGGGCGAAGTGGAAGAACCCGAGGTACCGGTCGAGCCGGTGGTCGAGCCGGACGATCCCGATGCGCCCGTGCCGGAGCTGCCCGATGCGCCGGAGGACGTGTCGCTGCTGCCCGATGTACCCGATGCGCTCGAACCCGAGCTGCCGCTGGAACCCGATGAGCCTGAGGCGCCGGATGCGGACGAACCCGGCTGCGGCGTGCTGGACGGCACGGAACTGGAGGTGCCGCTGCCGCCTTGCATGCCGGCGTCGCTGCCGGTGCCTGCGCCGGTCGCGCCTGTCGCACTCTGCGACTTGACGGTGGACGGGTCTGTTGCGCTGCTGCTGCTGCCTGACTGTGCCAGAGCGATGGACGATACGGACGCCACCACGATCAGCGACAGGGAGCGGAGAGTGGTCTTCAACGTCATGAGTAACTCCTTTTTTAGAATTGGGGAAAAGGCATCACCGATGCAGCAGTTTGGATGCAACGCTTGCCCGCTTGTTCAGCAGCTTTCACGACGCAGCGCGGCGAAACGCATTGGGATTTTTTCAAGTGACTGAATTTAAAGACTTTTTGACAATGTAAGAATGTGTAACGGCATCGAAGCCGTTTCAGTTCATTGCCGGCGATGCAGCCCCTTGCCGGGCCGCGAGGGTGGGAGTGAAGTGGAAGTGGAAGTGGAGCGGGGGCTGAGACTCGAACTCATGATCTCAACCTTGGACGGGTTGCGCTCTACCGTTGAGCTACCCCCGCACACCCCGGATCATAGCGGTGCTCCGGAGGTGCGGATTGACTTGCCGCAGACAATGCTGCGCTGCGCATACGCATCGTTACGCGACGCTGCCTTTCCGCAAACGGGCATTGAGTTCTTGCCGGAGCTCATCGGCAAACAGACGCCTGCTGGGCGCGGTGACAAATCTTCCCACGACGATCCGGCTTCCTCGCGCCTCGAGCTTGATCAGATCGCGGCTGGTCTTGGGCGCAGCGATGCGGGTGTGGTCGGGATCGAGGCGATACTGATGCGTCTTCCCTCCCAGAACGCGCTCCACCAGCAGGCAATTGTCGGTCAGCGCGATATGTTCGTGGTCTGTCGCATGGCGCCCATAGCACAGGAATGCGAACGCCACCCCGAGCATTTCCAGCATGGCAAACAGGAACACCTGCCACGCGCCGTGCAGCAGCAGGAAGATGCCCGATACAAGCGCCGACAGTGCAAACAGGATCAGGAAGGCGAGCGCCAGCTGGCGCGGCGAGAGGCAACAGTTTCGCCTCAGGTTCCATTCGCGGTTCGTCATGGCCGTCACCTCGGGTACATGCGGTTGCCTACTTGACAGTGGGAGGCACTTCGAAGGTATGGAATGGAGCGGGGCTGGGAACCGTCCACTCCAGCCCTTCCGCACCTTCCCACGGCTTGGCCGGCGCCTTCTGTCCGCCCTTGATCACGGGGAGCAGGATCGCAAACACAAAATAGACTTGCAGCAGGCCGTAGACCCAGCCGCCGACGGAGGTCAGCATGTTGAAGTCGGTGAACTGGGCCGGGTAGTCCGCATAGCGGCGCGGCATGCCGGCAAGGCCCAGGAAGTGCATCGGGAAGAAGGTCAGGTTGAGCGTGATGATGGAGCCCCAGAAATGGATCTTGCCGCGGGTCTCGTTGTACATGTGGCCTGTCCATTTGGGCACCCAATAGTAGAAGGCGGCGAACAGCGACAGCACGGAACCGGCCACCAGCACGTAGTGGAAATGCGCGACCACGTAGTAGGTGTCGTGCATCTGGATGTCGATTGGCGAGACGGCGAGGATCAGGCCGGAGAAGCCGCCGATGGTGAACACGAAGATGAAGCCGATCGCAAACAGCATCGGGGTTTCGAACGTGAGCGAGCCTTTCCACATCGTCGCGATCCAGTTGAACACCTTCACGCCGGTCGGCACGGAGATCAGCATGGTCGCGTACATGAAGAACAGCTGCGCGGTCACGGGCATGCCGGTGGTGAACATGTGGTGCGCCCACACGATGAACGACAGGATCGCGATCGATGCCGTTGCGTACACCATCGATGCATAGCCGAACAGCGGCTTGCGCGAGAACGCGGGAATGATCTGCGAGATCACGCCGAAGGCCGGCAGGATCATGATGTACACCTCGGGGTGGCCGAAGAACCAGAAGATGTGCTGGAACATCACCGGGTCGCCGCCGCCGGCGGCATTGAAGAACGCGGTGCCGAAGTGGCGGTCGGTCAGCAGCATGGTGATGGCGCCGGCCAGCACCGGCATCACGGCGATCAGCAGGTAGGCGGTGATCAGCCAGGTCCAGCAGAACATCGGCATCTTCATCAGCGTCATGCCGGGGGCGCGCATATTGAGGATGGTGGTGATGATATTGATCGCGCCCATGATCGACGATGCGCCCATGATGTGGACCGCGAAGATCGCGAGGTCCATCCCCATCCCCATTTGCGTCGAGAGCGGCGCGTACAGCGTCCAGCCCGCGGCCGTGGCGCCGCCCGGCGCGAACAGTGAGGCGGTCAGCAGGATCGCCGCCGGCGGCAGCAGCCAGAACGAGAAATTGTTCATGCGCGCAAATGCCATGTCCGACGCCCCTATCTGCAAGGGAATCATCCAGTTGGCCAGGCCCACGAAGGCCGGCATGATGGCGCCGAACACCATGATCAGCCCATGCAGCGTCACGAACTGGTTGTACAGCTCCGGCTCCACGACCTGCAGGCCGGGCTGGAACAGTTCGGCGCGGATCAGCATGGCAAGGAGCCCGCCCACCAGCCACATCACCAGCGAGAACCAGAGGTACAAGGTGCCGATGTCCTTGTGATTCGTGGCGTACAGCCACCGCTCCCGCCCGTGCGGCCGCTCATGGGCGTGATCGTGAGGATGGTCGGCAATGGTCGTGGTGCTCATGGGTGCTCCTGATGCTGCGGATGGTTACGCACTCCCCCGCTCTTGCTCGATGCCATCGGTCTCTGGCTGCAAGCGCCGGCTGGGTGTCGATTCGGGGGGCACATGAAAAGGCTTCCGCAGTCATCGCGGAAGAAACGGGTGAAGGTCGATCCAAGGAAGGGGCCTGGCATGTCGCCGCCAACGCCGATGCAAGCACCGTGCCGAAGAAGGGAGGAACGACTGCGTCCCGCGTTTCTCCCTGGGGGCGATGACGGCAGCGCCGCCGCGGCATAGTGATATCTACACAGTGTTTGCAGGATCTGCGTATTCGTGCGCGGAAACCTCGCTCTTGATCGCTGCTGGTGCAATGAAATAAGGCGAAAGCAAGCACCAGTTCGAATGAACCTTTTGAATGCCCATGTCTCAACCGACAGTAGCTAGATAAAGATGGATGTGTTCATCGCTTCGATGACACTCCGCTTCCTGAAATTTATGTGATTGGAGCATGGCATGAATAAAGTCTTGGTTGCACTACTCGTTTCCGCAATGTCGAGCGGCGTTGCCGTCGCGCAGAGTTCCACCGGCGGCACTTCATCCGGATCATCCGGCTCGGGCATGAGCAGTTCATCCGGCGCATCGGATAGCTCGGGATCGTCCAGCTCGACAACGAGCAAGAAGAAAAAGAGCCAGGACAGCAGCGGCGCTTCCGGATCTGGTGGAACGTCCGGCAGTGGTTCCGGAACATCGAGTGCGTCCGGTACCTCCGGCGGCGGGAGCAGTGGCGCTTCGGATACCTCGAGCGGATCGGGTGGATCGGGTGGATCGGGTAGCTCCGGTGGTTCCACCGGTTCGGGCTCTGGCGGCTCCGGCGGGTCCGGCTCTGGTGGCTCCGGCTCTGGTGGCTCCGGTTCCGGCGGTTCCGGTTCCGGTGGATCGGGCTCGGGTGGCTCCGGCGGTTCCGGCGGGTCCGGCCAATAGCATCCGGCTGCCCTTTCAAGGAAATGGGGAAGGACGCTTCCCCATTTGGCGGTCACGTGCCGCCATGCCGGTGCATCCTGTTTTTGTATGGAGCAATCTATGGATACTGACATGAACGAAAACCGCGGCGCATTTCCCGTCGACCGTCCGGTCGAAGCGCTGCTGCGGGATCACAATACGGTCCGCAAGCTGGCCGATACGTATGCCAACAGCCAGAACATGGACGTCAAGAAGCAGGCCGCAGCGCAAATCCTGCAACTGCTCGAGACGCATGCGAAGCTGGAAGAAAGCGTGTTCTATCCTGCGGTGCGCGATGTCGATGCGTCGATGGTCGGCCACTTCGAGCAGGAGCACCAGAAGGCGGATGACCTGCTGGAATCGCTCAAGGGTATGTCGATGGATGATCCGCAATCGGAGCAGATGCTCCGTCAGCTGATCGACATGACGATGCATCATATCCAGGAAGAAGAAGGCCAGTTCTTTCCCAAGCTGGAACAGGCCGGCATGGACATGACGCCGATCGGCTTGCAGATGCAGGCGTTCGAGGCGAACCTCGTCCACGCACAGGCGCAATCATCCCAGCAGGGCGCACGTCCTCAGTAATGTGCGCGATGACCGCGGAACGGCGAAGCCGGCCCGCGGCCCTGCATTGAATACCTCAAGCAGCGCGCGCAGGCGGGCTCAAGGGGAGCGACGTCGAAAGCGCGTACCACTTTTGCGCCGCCGCTCTGTGCAAGGGGAACTTCAAGGGCGTATTCCACGCGGCGGACAGGACGCGCACCACTTCATCGTTCGGGACGAACGCGATGGGAACGGCTACCGGATGCGGGTAGTAGGAAAAAAGCAGCAGCTTGTTGTCGGGCGTGATCGCGCTCGAAAGTAGCTGCCACTGCCGGACGTCGAGTTCCAGTCCGGTTTCTTCGAACACTTCCCGGTTGACCGCGGTGCTCGCGTCTTCCAGTTCGTCTACGTATCCGCCGGGCAGTGCGAGACCGCCGTCGCTGCGCTCGACGAGGATGATCTGTCCGGGAGAGCACGACGGGATGATGCCCACCGAAACGGGGGTCGGATTCTTGTACATGTCTGTGAAGGATTGCGTCAGCCAATAAATGCGGCTTACGCGCGCAAGAACGATGCCAGGCCAGCGCCGAGCAGCCGGTTCGCCACGCGGTGCCAGACAAAAGGCGCAGTCATGATCCTTCTGCCCGCCGGGCCCTGCACGGACAACGCGGCTTTCGACAACAACCTGAGCAAGTCGACGTTGCGCTGAACGCGGGCAATTTCCAGGGGAGTTTCTCCGGCCTCGGTCCTGGCGAGGACGTCGGCGCCTGCGGCGAGGAGCAGCCGGACCGCCTCCGTATTGCCCGCGGTGACCGCCACGTGCAATGCCGTCATCCCTTCGTCGTCCTTCGAATGCAAGGGGGCAGCGGCCTGCAGCAGCAGCCGCACGACGTCTGGATGCTTGTTGCCCGCC
>NZ_DASRXF010000197.1:0-13845 GCF_035654295.1 Noviherbaspirillum sp.
GGCGCGCGGCTACAAGTGCGTGCTCACCATGCCGGAAACCATGAGCAAGGAACGCCGCATGCTGCTGCGCGCCTACGGCGCCGAACTGATCCTGACGCCCGGCCCCGAAGGCATGGGCGGTGCGATCAAGAAGGCGGAAGAACTGGTCGCGTCCGATCCGCGCTACTTCATGCCGCAGCAGTTCAAGAACGCGGCAAACCCGGAAGTCCACCGCAAGACGACGGCCGAGGAAATCTGGCGCGACACCGATGGCAAGGTCGACATCCTGGTGGCGGGCATCGGCACCGGCGGCACGATCACCGGCGTAGGCGAGGTGATCAAGGCGCGCAAGCCGTCCTTCCAGTGCATTGCCGTGGAGCCGGACGCGTCGCCGGTACTGTCCGGCGGCCAGAAGGGCCCGCATCCGATCCAGGGCATTGGCGCCGGCTTCGTGCCGCAGGTCCTGAATACGGAAATCTACGATGAAGTGGTGCGCGTGAAGAATGAGGATGCGTTCGACTTCGCCCGGCGCGCGGCGCGCGAGGAGGGCCTGCTGGTCGGGATTTCGTCCGGCGCCGCGCTGTGGGCGGCGGCGCAGGTGGCGAGCCGGCCGGAGAACAAGGGCAAGCTGATCGTCACCATCATCCCGTCCTTCGGCGAGCGTTACCTGAGCACGCCGCTGTTTGCCAACCTTGCCGACTGAAGCGCGGTGGCCTGACAGCGTTGATTGCGGGGCCTGAGCGATCGAGCGTCGATCAGCGTGCTGCGCGCCGGCGGATGTCGGCGGATTCGATCACCTCCACGCCCGGCACATCCTGCCGGGCGGCCTCCACGAGCACTTTTGCCACGTCGTCAGCCTGTACCGGCCTGTACTTGCCGGGCACCAGGAAGGCGAGGCGTTTTCCGAACTCCTCGCCCAGGCGGAACTCGCCGCGCTTCCCCAGCAGGAGCGAAGGCCGCAGGATGGTCAGCTGCGGATACCCCAATGCGCGCAGTCCCAATTCCACCTCGCCCTTTACCCGGTTGTAGAACACGTTGGACTCGGCATCGGCGCCGAGCGCGCTGACCAGCAGGAAGTGCCGTACGCCCTGTTCCCGGCCCAGGCGTGCCATTTCGAGGGGGTAGGCGAGGTCGACTTCCCGAAAACGTTCCTGGCTGCCGGCCTGGCGGATGGTGGTGCCCAGCGTGCAGATGATCTTGTCCACGTTGAACAGGCAGCGTGCCGCGCCCAGGCGGGTGAAATCGATGATGTGTCGTTCGAGCTTCGGATGCTGCACGGCGATTTGCCGCCGTGCGGGAGCCACCACCCTTTCGACGTCGGGCGCATCGAGCAGGCGCGGCAGGCAGCGGCTGCCGACCAGGCCGGTGGCACCCGCAAGCAGGATATCCATCAGCGGGAATTGGCCAGGACCGATTCCGCCAGCGACCGTCCGCTCGGCAGGAAGCGGATGATGGCGTCGAGCAGATCGTTATCGTTGACCGGCTTGCCCAGATACGCGTCGCAGCCCGCCCAGGTGCCGCGGAATTTGTCGAAGGGAGAGGTTTTGCTGGACAGCATCACCACGGACGCAGCCTTGGTTGCGGGGCTGGACTTGAGGCGCTTGCAGACCTGGTAGCCGTCCATGCCGGGCATCAGGATGTCGAGGAAGATGCAGGTGTAGTGCTTGGCTTGCGCCATTTCGATTGCAGTTTCGCCGTTGACTGCGTAATCGACGTCGAACTCGAAGGGGGCAAGCTTGGTGCGCATGAAGGCGCGCACGGTGGCGCTGTCGTCCACCACCAGTACCGATTCCGTTTTTCCGTGACGGGTAATCGGTGCCGGGACGAGATAGCGGTCCACGAAGCGGCGGCGTGCGATCCCGTCCCAACCCTCCGGGGCAGGCCGCGCGGCGCGGGCGGCAAGCGCAGCGGTCATCTGGGCGTCGAGCGTCTGAAACAGGCGCGACCATTGGATCGGTTTTTCGATGAACGGCCATTGGGATTCGATGACGTGGCGGCCGACGTAGACGGCGGGAGAGAGCGCATTGGGCGGCCGCGCGGTGATGGTCTCCATGGCGCGCGGGCTGTCGCTATTGACGAGGTAGATGTCCGGCCGGTCGAGCAGCGTTTCGTTGTACACGTAGCTGAACCTGCGGCGGTCCGTGAGGCGGAAGGTGGACGCCAGGAGACGTCTTTCCGGGTCGGGGAAACCGAGAAGTTCGATCACGAAGGTAAGAGTGCCTTCACCTGGAAGCGCGGGCATGAATGCCATGTCTACCATCACGGGCGCCTGTCGAAAAAAAGGGTTGGGCGCCGAACTGTGGCGCTATTAGCGAAATGATAACAGAATTCATGAAACTTTTTGCAAATTTTGTTGCAACGCAATGTGAAATTCCACATCCGTGGTAGGCCAATACATGCTGACGGCAAAACGCCGATAATGTCAGTCTAGATTTTCCGGAGACTAATAATGAGCGATTTTCGAAGCGATACCGTGACCCAGCCGACCGAGGCAATGAAGCAAGCCATGATGTCAGCCATGCTGGGCGACGATGTCTTCGGCGATGACCCGACCGTCAACCGGTTGCAGGAGACAGCCGCGGCCATGCTCGGCTTCGAGGCCGGGCTGTTCGCGCCCAGCGGCACCCAGACCAACCTGATCGCACTCATGACGCATTGCCAGCGCGGCGACGAGGCAATCGTCGGCCAGCAGTGGCATACGTATCGCTGGGAGGCGGGCGGGATGGCGGTACTCGGTTCCATCCAGCCGCAACCGCTGGAGCATCAGCCCGACGGTACCATTGCGCTGGCGGCGATCGAGGCGGCGATCAAGCCCGACGATCCGCACTTTGCGAAGACGCGCCTCGTAGTGATGGAAAACACGACGGGTGGCAAGGTGCTGCCCTTGTCCTACATGCAGGAGGTGAGCGGGCTCGCGCGCCGGCGCGGCTTGCGCGCGCACATTGACGGCGCGCGCCTGTTCAATGCGGCGGTCGCGCTTGCGGCGCAGGACGGCGGTGATCCCGTTGCAACGGCGCGCGCAATCTGCAGCGGCTACGATTCGGTATCGCTCTGCCTGTCGAAGGGGCTGGGTGCGCCGGTCGGTTCCGTGCTGCTCGGCTCAAGGGAATTCATCCTGCAGGCCCGGCGCATGCGCAAGATGCTGGGCGGCGGCATGCGCCAGGCCGGGGTGATCGCGGCGGCGGGATTGCACGCGCTGGAACATCACGTGCATCGGCTGGCGGACGACCATGCGAATGCGCGCCTGCTCGCCGAAGGCCTGGTGAAGGCAGCGTCAGCGCATCCCCGGCTGGAAGGCAAGCTGGTGGTGCATCCGGTGCAGACCAATATCCTGTTCATCGATATTGACGCCACCGTCGCCGATGACTTCCTGCAGCACCTCGCAGCGCATGGCGTGAAGGTAACCAGCGGCATGTACGGCACCGCACGCCGCGTACGCTGGGTGACGCATCTCGATATCAGTCAGCGGGACGTGGCGCGCGCACTCGAGGTGGTAAGCGCGTTCTGACGGGACGCCGGCCCATCGGCCAGCCAGCGCCGGATGCGCTCGCAGACCCCGGCGTCGGCCAGCAGGTCGAGGTGGCCGACGCCTTCGGCGATCCACTGGTTCGCTTCCGTGAAAGCAAGATCGCGCCGGCTGTCCCTGTGGCGGCCGAGCGCGCTCTGCACCTGCACCAGACCGTCGCCCGCCAGCCGCCCGCGCAGCTTGCCGGCGATCGCATAACAGGCGACGCCTTGCGGCAGCGCCAGCGGCGTACGCCCGTCGCCGCCGTGCACGAAGCGGTCGCGGCCTTGCCAATCCTCCTCCCTCACATTGCCGTGCCGCAGGTCGGTGATGCCTGCACTCCTGAGCATGCCCAGCCGCGCGAAGGGCGCCGCATACGGCGTCTTGCTCAGCACGGTCTCCAGCCAGTTGCCCATCTTCTCCAGCGGCGCGCCGTGGTGCGGCGTCCCGAGGAAGACCAGTTTGCGCAATCGCGCCGGCCACGCATGCCCGGCCTGGGCACCATAGTGGCAGGCACTGCGTGCGACCAGCCCGCCCATGCTGTGGCCGATGATCACCAGTTCGTCGATCGGGACCGGCCATTGCCGGGCCAGCACCTCAAGGCTGTCGGCAAGCAGGCGGCCGTTATCGGAGATGTGCAGCCCGCTGTTGTAGTGCAGGTAGAGCGGCGTGTAGCCAAGGTCGCGCGCAAGAGCTGCGCCATGATTGTGGCCATCGCGCCGCCATTGCAAG
Source organism: Noviherbaspirillum sp. (assembly GCF_035654295.1). Lineage (GTDB taxonomy): Bacteria > Pseudomonadota > Gammaproteobacteria > Burkholderiales > Burkholderiaceae_D > Noviherbaspirillum. The sequence continues at coordinate 4,217 of NZ_DASRXF010000197.1, forward strand.
TCATTCATGCACAGTCCGTGCACCAGTACCAGTAGCTTGCACCCGGCATCGGGCAGGGTTGCCGGAGTGACCGGCTTGCCTTGCGCGCGCAATTGCATCGGAATGGCGAGCGCATTGCCCGTGGCTTTCAGGTAATCGCCGAGCACGCCATTGACAGCCGCGATCATCGCCTCCCTCGCGGGGGACGAATGACGCTCACCGAACAAGGGCACGCACTGCGCGAGCACTGCGTCGGCAGCCATCCCCACGGTGCGAGTGACGCCGCGCACGGTGCGATAAACGTGGCCCGATATGCCGCGCGCATGGTGTGCATCGGACGAGACGCGGGGCGTACGCGCGATACCGGCGTGCACGCGCTCGACGAGGTCGGTCAGGCCTAGCGTCGCGTCGGTTGCAAGGCGGGCAACGGCACGGATATCGGATGCATGGATGTGGCTGGTTTTCATTTGGAAATATGGACGCGATGCTATCGCCTGCACAATAACAGCCCCGGCTGCTGCCTCGTCTTGAAAATCCCGCGCTTTGTTGACCGGGATTAAACACTTCCCTTGCTGACCGGGAACCTTTCCGCGCATTCACCCGTTATTTGGGTCGCGGAGGAAAAAGAATGGAACCGGGCAAGAGCACCATAGTCAGAACGCGCTGACCGTAAGCAATTTTGCGTTGTCGAAATAGCTTGCCCGCCCACGCACATGGACAGGAAACTCAAATAGTGAAGAAAACGCTCGCAGCCATCGCCCTCGCCGGACTGACCGCATCCGCTTTCGCACAATCCGACATCGGCATCACCGGCAGTGTCGGTACGACCGGTATCGGCGCGCACGCCACTTTCCCGATCACGCCCCACATCAATGCCCGCCTCGGCCTGGGCTATCTCGGCTACAACTACAAGGGGAACACCCAAGACCTGCAGTACGACCTCGAACTCAAGGGCAATACCTACGACGCCCTGCTCGACTGGTATCCGGAAAAGGGCAGCGCATTCCGCATCACCGGCGGCGTGTCCTACAACGGCAACCGGATCACCGTGCGTGCCAAGCCGGACGCGGCCGGCAGCTATTCCATCCAGGGCAATGCCTACGACGCCGCGAGCGTGGGCAGCGTGACCGGCAAGGTGGATTTCAACAAGTTCGCGCCTTACCTCGGCATCGGCTGGGGCCGCAGCAAGAAGGATGAAAAGGGCTGGTCATTTTCGACCGATCTCGGCGTGATGTTCCAAGGCTCGCCCAAGACCTCGCTCTCCGCCAGCGGCTGCAGCGCCGGCGCGGCCGTCTGCAACCAGTTCGCCAATGACGTGGCGCGCGAAAACGAGGAACTGGCGCGGGAAGTGCGCAAGTTCAAGGTCTATCCGGTGCTGCGGGTCGGCCTCAGCTACAAGTTCTAAGGTAATAGGCAATACCTATTTATTTCCTTGTTTTATTCAATTTGCTCTATCAAATGCGAATCATTACCATTTGACGCATCAACGATAGAAAAGAAGGAGCCCGCCATGGTCACCGCCGCCAAAACCACCAGCCAGATCCTCGTCCACATGGGCGTCGCTTTCGCCACGATGTATGTGGTGACCGGTTCCGTGGCCTTCGGCGGGCTGGCGGCGGTGCTGGAACCGGTGTGCAACGTGATCGTCATGCCAATGCACGAGCGCCTTTGGGCGCGGATCAGCGCACGTCTCCAGCCCGTCCCCGCCGGCGCCTGAGCAGGCGCTTACTTTTCCAGCAGCGACCGCAGCATCCACGCGGTCTTTTCATGCACCTGCATGCGCTGCGTGAGCAGGTCGGCGGTCGGCTCGTCGCCGGCCTGGTCGACCGCCTTGAACATCGCGCGCGCCGTCTTCACCACCGTTTGCTGGTCCTCCACGAGCTGGCGGATCATGTCCTGCGCATCCGGCACGCCGTCCGGCTCCTTGATCCCCGTGAGCGACGCAAACATCGAATAAGTGCCCGGGGCCGGGCTGCCGAGCGCGCGGATGCGTTCCGCAATGTCGTCCACCGCCGTCGCCAGTTCGGTGTATTGCGTCTCGAACATCAGGTGCAGCGTCTGGAACATCGGGCCTTTCACGTTCCAGTGGAAATTATGGGTTTTCAGGTACAGGGTGTAAGTGTCGGCAAGCAGGCGGGACAAGCCATCGACGATGGCGCGGCGATCCTGTTCGGGAATGCCGATATCGATTTCCATGGTTGAAACTCCTGGATGGTTGGTCGAGCCTGTTAGAGTGCGCCGGCCCGCCTGCCCGGAATGATGCAGATCAAGCACCCTGCGACATGTCCCAGAACGCGGCCTCGATCTTGTGCCCGTCGGGATCGCGGACGAAGCAGCCGTAATACGGCGCGCCGTAATGCGGGCGCGGGCCGGGAGCGCCGCTATCGGTGGCGCCGGCTTCCAGCGCCGCCTCGTAGAAGGCGTGCACCGCCTCTTTCGATTGCGCAACGAAACCGACATGCGTGCCGTTGCCGACGGAAGCGGGATAGCCGTCGATCGGGGTCTGCACCCAGAATTCCGGATAAAGCTTGCCGTACGCCACGGCCCCGGGAAATTCCTCCAGCCGGCGGCAGCCGAGCGCCGCCATGACCTTGTCGTAAAAGGCGGCGGCCCGTGCAAAGTCGTTCGTGCCGATGGATACGTGCGAAACGATGCCGGGGATTTCATCTGCCATGTCTGTCTCCTTGTCTGGTGAGCGGAACATCATGGTAGCGGCGGTCTCCTGACAGCGGTCTGTCAGGAGCCTTGGCACGGTTCAAATGCCGGTGCTGGCGCGTGCCGTTGCGCGGCGGTGCAGGTGCGACAGTCCCGCAAGACAAACCAGGCTGGAGCCGATGCAGGCGGCGAGGAAAGCCGCCAGTCCCAGTCCGCTGTTGCCTGCCACCGGCGCGACCACCGCCGCGACAAGCGAGAACAGCAGCATTTGCACGAAGGCCTGCAGCGAGGCGGCGAGGCCGCGCATGGCGGGAAACACGTTGAGCGTCAGCACCATCATGCTCGGCGACGATAGGGACACGCCGAAGGTGTAAAGGAACAGGGGCATCACCGCCCACGGCACCGCGGCAGGAAACAACAGGTTGTAGCCGAGGTTGAGCAGGGCCGCCGTCGCCATCAGCAGGTAGCCGGCGCGGATCAGTTGCACCGGCTTGCTGCGATGCGCGAGACGGCCCGCGACCGTCGCGCCGCTGATCATGCCGCCGACGAGGGGAATGAACAGCCAGCCGAAGGCGGTGGCGGGCAGGCCGAGCACGTCGGGCACGAAATGGGGCGCCGCCGCGATATAGACGAAGAAGCCGATGGACGACAAGGCCATCGCAAACGCCAGCAGCAGGAATTGCGGGTGCCGCAACGCCGTCCAGTAGTTGCCGAGGATCTGGCGCGGGTGGAAGGCCTGGCGCTGGCTGGCCGGCAGGCTTTCCGGCAGCGCGCGCCAGCAGACGAGCCCGAGCAGCAGGCCGATGAGGGTCAGGAAAGCAAACACCGAGCGCCAGCCGAACCACAATTGCAGCCAGCCGCCGAGGATGGGCGCAATCGCGGGCGCCGCCGCGAATACGACGGTCACATCCGACAGCATCTTCTGCGCTTCGGCCCCGCCCAGCCGGTCGCGGATCATCGCGCGCCCGACCACCGTCCCAGCGCCGGCCGACAGCCCCTGCAAGGCGCGGAACAGGATGAGCGCGCCCAGGTTGGTCGCCAGCGTGGCGCCGATGGATGCCACGGTAAACACGGCAAGCGAGGTGATGATCACCGGCCGCCGCCCGAAGGAATCGGACAAGGTGCCGTGGAACAGCATCATCCCGGCGAAACAGAGCAGGTAGGCGCTCAGTGTCTGTTGCACATAGACAGGGGGCACGCCTAAATCCTGGGAGATCGCGCCGAAAGACGGGAGATAGGTATCGATGGAGAAAGGTCCGAGCATGGCCAGGCCGGCCAGCATGAGGGTAAGGGTACGCAGTTGCTGCTTCATGAAGAGGGATTTTCAGAGTGAACCGTACTGTAGCGCGTGCGGGCGGGGGAGATAAACCGCCCGGGGAGAACAACATTGTTTCTCGCATGTAGACAGTCCACTGCACGGATTGTCAACAATCGTGAAACAGTCTCGTTCTTGTCGGGCTGTTTATCTCCCGGATGGCGGGCAATAGAATCCAACACATCCCAACGCGAATTGTTCGGCGCCGCTTTCGCCGATGCATCGACGAGGCAACCCCCATTTGAAAGGAAACCAGACCATGACCAAGACCCTGATCCGCACGCTGGCCGCCGCCGGCCTCATCCTGTCCTCGGCCGCCTTCGCCAATGCGCCGGCGGGCAATTACAAGATCGATGCCGCGCACTCGGTCGCCTATTTCGAAGTGGGGCACATGAACGGCATCTCCCGTTTCATGGGCCGCTTCAATGACATCTCGGGCGATCTCGTCGTCGGCGCACCGGAAGCCAGCAAGATCAAGGTCGACGTCAAGACCGACAGCGTTGACACCAGGCACGACGGCCTGGACAAGCATCTCAAGAGTCCGGACTTCTTCAACGCCGTGCAGTTCCCGACCATGAGCTTCACTTCCACCGGCGTGACGCTGAACAACGCCGGCGAAGGCAGCGTCACCGGCAACCTGAACCTGCACGGCGTGACCAAGCCGGTCACCTTCAAGCTGAAATACATCGGCTCCGGCCCGGGCATGAAGGGCGAAACCCGTGCCGGCTATGTCGCCACCTCGACCATCAAGCGCAGCGACTTCGGCATGAGCTACGGCCTGAACAAGGCGGCCACCGACGAAGTGGAACTGCGCATCAACATCGAAGCCATCAAGCAGTAAGTGCGACCGGCGGGCCTGCGGGCCCGCTGTTTCGTTACAGGAGCCCGCCATGCCCGACGCGTCCTTCGCCATCCCCCTGATCTTGCAGAGCGCCCTCGTGCCTTTCGGCGTCGCGCTCGTGCTGCTGTTTGCGCTGCGCCGCCCCGCACTCGCGATCGCCGCCGGTTTCGTGGCGGCGTATTTCTCCGCCTTCCATGCGCAGTGGGCACCCGTGCCCAAGACAGCGATGGACTGGCTTCCCTATATGGCGGTATTCGGCGCGGCCGTGGCGCCCGCCCGCCTGCTCTCCCGCTTCGCGGTTTCCCTCGTGGCGCTTGCGCTGGTCGTGTGGCCGGCGCTGGCCAGCCTTGGCATGGCCAAGGCCCTCATGCTCGCCGCCACCGGTGCGGTGTTGATCACCGCGGCGTGGACGCTGCTGGCCACGACCGGTGAGGACCGGCCGACGCCGGCTCCCCTGCTTGCCATCGTCGCCGGCGGCGCGGGGCTGGCGCTGATGCTCGATTCGAGCGCCGCACTCGGCCAGTCAAGCCTTGCGCTGGCCTCGGCGCTGGCCGCCTGCGCACTGTTCAACCTGCCGCGCGTTCGTGTCGCCTTCCCGGCGGCGGCGACCGGCACCGGCGTATTGCTGCTCGGCGTGCTGCTGGCAAATGCCTACCTGTATGCCGGCTTCTCTCCGCTGTACCTCGCGCTGCTGGGAGGCGCACTGGCCGCCGACCCGCTGGTCGCCTCTATCGATCGCCTGCGCGGCGCGGGTTCATGGATCACCGCCGCCGTCTTGACGGCCGTGCCGGTGCTCGCCACTGTCGGCCTCGCGGTGAAGACGATGCAGGAATCAGGCGGCTACTGAGTGACGCGCGTTCCCCACTCGCTCTTGAGATCGAATGCCGCGGCAATGAAGTCGACGAAGGTGCGCACCTTCGCCGGCAGGTGTTTGCGGCTGGGATAAACGGCGTAGATGCCCAGCTCGTCCGACCGGTAGTCGGACAGGACTTCCTGCAGGCGGCCGCTGCGCAGTTCTTCGCCGCACAGGAACAGGGGCTGGCGCATCAATCCCACGCCGCCCAGCGCGGCCAGTTTCACCACGTCCCCGTTGGTCGCGCGCAGGCTGCCGGATACACGCACGGTATGCAAGCCGCCCGGGCCCAGCAGCCTCCACTCGTCTCCTGTGGCCGCGTAGGTGTAGGTCAGGCAGTTGTGCCGCGCCAGATCTTCCGGCGTGCGCGGCGCGCCGTGGCGCTGCAGGTATTCCGGCGACCCCGCGATCACCAGGCGGTCCGAGGCAATCTTCCTTGCCACCAGCCCGGATTCCGACAAAGCGCCGATGCGGATGGCCATGTCCAGCCCTTCTTCCAGCAGGTCCACCCGGCGGTCGGTAACGAGGATGTCGACCTTCACGTCCGGATACTGTTTCATGTAGTCGGAGATCACCGCGCCCATGTGGTGGATGCCGAAGGATACCGGCACCGTCAGGCGCAGCGTGCCGCGCGGCGTTTCGTTCAGATGCAGCGCGCCTTCCTCTGCTTCGCCGATGTCGGCCAGGATCTGCACGCAGCGCTCGTAGTAGGTGGTGCCGGCTTCGGTCAAGGTCAGCTTGCGCGTGGTGCGCTGGAGCAGGCGCGTGCCGAGGTGTTCCTCGAGGTGCGCGACATACTTCGACGTCATCGCGCGCGACATGTCGAGGCGATCGGAGGCGGCCGCAAAGCTGCCGTTCTCGACCACGGCGGCAAACACTTTCATGCTGGTGAGCGTATCCATTGCATCCTGCCATCTGATGAGTGCGAGCATCTTGCCACGCGTGAACTGTGCCGGCAATCTGGATTGCCGCAGGCGGGAATGCTATGCTCGGGCGACCAAACGCGAGCACTGCCATGCGACCGATCATTGCCGACGCTCTTTGCATCCGTCCTTTCCGTATCACGGATACGGAGGCGTTCGCCTCCGCGGTGCGGGAATCGGTGGAGACGGTCGGGCCGTGGCTGCCGTGGTGTCACGCAGGATACGGCCCCAAGGAAGCGCGTGCCTGGATCGGCCAGTGCGCGGTGCGCCTGAACATGGGCTTTTCCTATGATGTGGGCATCTTTTCCGAGGACTGCGCGGTACTGTACGGCGGCGTGGCGATCAACCAGATCGATCATGTGCACAACACCGGGAACATCGGCTACTGGGTGCGCGAGAGCCAGCAGCGGCAGGGCATTGCCACGCGTGCCGCACGTGTAATCGCGCAATTCGGATTCGAGACGCTGAAACTGACCCGGCTGGAAATCGTTGCCGCGGAAGACAACCTGCCCAGCCGCGCGGTTGCGGAAAAACTCGGCGCCACTTTCGAGTGCATCGCCAGGAACCGGCTGCTGGTCAACGGCACGCCGGTAGCGGCAGCGGTGTATTCGCTGGTGCCCGGCGATATCTAACGGCCGTTCATCTCCGGAAAGGCATCGCCGCCGGACAAGCCGCCGCCGCGCGTGCCCGTATCACCACTGCCGCTGCTCTCGGTCCGCATGCCGGTGGCCGGATCGCGGCCCAGCCCGCTAAGAAAGCGGTCGAGTTCATCGGACCGCGAGCCTTGCTGCGCACGTTCCACCGTCTGCGATCCCTCGGGCCCGACGACCACGGCGGTTTCGCCGCCGCTGCGGGTGATGACGCCGTAGCCAGAGGGCACCTCGAGCTCCGCATCATCCGGCGACTTCACGATGAGCGGCGGCGGCCGCTTCGGCTGCGGGAACTTCGCCTTGGTATCGATCAGCTTCGACTTCAGCGTGCTGCGGAAAAAATCGCCCACCAGCAGGATGGCGTTGTGTCCGCCCTGTCCCCAGTGATCGCTGCGCATCGTCACCCGGGAATCGTTGAAGCCCACCCAGGCGCCGGCCACCAGCCGCGGGTGCATGAGGATGAACCAGCCGTCCGTGTTGTTCTGGGTGGTGCCGGTCTTGCCGGCGATATCGGCGGCGATGTTGAAGCGGTTGCGCACTTCGGTCCCGGTGCCGCGGCGAACGACGCCGCGCATCATGTCGATCAGTTCGATCGCCGTCTCTTTCGACATCGCGTACTGCGGCTCGGCGGCGAACTCGGCCAGCACCTTGCCGTCGCGGTCTGTGATCTTGCGCACGAGCACCGGCTTGCGGTATTCGCCGACCTTGGCGATCGTCGCATAGGCGGACACCATCTCGAGCAGGGTAACGGGGCTGGTTCCCAGCGACAGCGAAGGCACCGGATCGAGCCGGCTGTTGGTGACGCCGATGGCGCGCGCCAGCCCGATCACATGCTCCATGCCGACATCCTGCATCACCTGCGCGGTGATCGTGTTCTTCGAAAAGATCAGCCCCTCGCGCATGCTCATCATGCGTCCGCTGAAGCCGGACATGTCGGTCGGCTTCCACACGCTGCCATCGGGTGCGCGGATCTCGACCTCGCCGTCCGGATAGATGCGGTCGGGCGCGAATCCCAGTTCCAGCGCGGCGCCGTACACGATGGGCTTGAAGGTCGATCCCGGCTGGCGTTCGGCCTGCGCCACATGGTCGAACTGGTCGCGCTGGAAGCTGCGGCTGCCGACCCAGGCCTTGACCTCGCCGGTGGCCGGGTCCATCGCCACGAAGCCCGCTTCCAGGCGTGTCTTGTATTCACGCAGGCGCGCCATGAAATCGTCGTCCGCTTTCAGCTTTGCCAGGGCAGAGCGCGCGGAATCGCCCCCGGCGACGGCGCGCTTGAACTCCGGCGACTCGCGCACGAAGGCATCGACCAGGTCCGCGCGCTCGTTCCAGAAGTGGCGGAAAGGCTCGACTTTCTTTCGCATCGCCGCGTAGGCGGTAGGCGTGTGCGAGGCCACGCGGTCGGTGGCGCGGCCCCATTCGACATCGGCGATGTCCTGCAGCACCTGCGACTGGCGCTCGACGGCCTCTGCCGCTTTTTCCTGCAGCGTGTCGTCGAGCGTGCTGTGCACCACCAGGCCGTCGGTGTACAGGTTGTAGTCGTTCGCATCGGCCCATTCGATTAGTTGCCGGCGCACGTGCGCGGCAAAGTGCGGCGCGATGTGGCCGAGCGGATCGGCCTGGCGTTTCAGGGTGACTTGCAGCGGCTGTTCGCGCAGCGCGAGATACACCTCGTCCTCCAACAGGCCGCGCTTGGCCATCTGCGCCAGTACGACATTGCGCCGCTTGCGCGCCCGGTCGGGATTGAGCACAGGGTTGTAATAGCTGGTGCCCTTGAGCATGCCGACCAGGGTCGCGCTTTCCAGCACGTCGAGATCGGCCGCCGATTTGTCGTAATAGGTGCGCGCCGCCATTTCGATGCCGACCACGTTGTACAGGAAGGGCACGGTGTTGAGGTAGGTTTCAAGGATCTGGTCCTTGGTGTAGGCCTTCTCGATCTTGATCGCGGTGACAATCTCGCGGATCTTGCGATCGATGGTGCGCGCGCGCCCGATTTCATCCGGAAACATGTTGCGCACCAGCTGCTGGGTGATCGTCGATCCGCCCTGCGCGTCGCCGTGCAAGGTCTGCCAGACGGCGGACACGGTGCGCGTCAGGTCGACGCCGCGGTGCGCGTAGAAGCGATGGTCTTCGGTCGCGATCAGCGCCCGGATGGCATGGGGCGAAATCTTTTCCAGCGTCACCTGCTCCTGCTGCCCGCGGCTGAAGGTCGCCAGGTGCGTGCCGTCGGACGACAGCAGGATGCTGGGCTGGGCCCTGCGCGCTTCGAGCAAGTCTTCCACGCTCGGCGTGAGCGGCACGATCTTCGCCAGGTAGGCGGTGGCGTAATACAGGCCGCCGGCCAGTGCGATCGTCAGCAGGACGAAGGCATACAGGAAGATGAGCAGGAAGAGACGGGGAAGTGAGCGGCTCCGGG